>NZ_JBIAVO010000041.1:0-67789 GCF_042894345.1 Kitasatospora sp. NPDC001540 | reverse complement strand
GTGGGCCTCGTCCCGGTGGGCGGCCCGGTGGCCACCGCCACCGCCCGGCTGCTCGGGGTGCCCGCCGAGCCGGTCGCGGCGGCGGCGGGGGGGGGGGGGGGGGCCCCCCCCGGCCGCGGCGCGGTGGTGGGGGTCGGCGGGGGGGGGGGGGGGGGGGGGGCCCCCCCCCCCCCGGGGGGGGGGGGGGCCCGGGGGGGGGGGGGGGGTGGGGGGGGGGGGGGGGGGGGGGGGGGGGGGGGGGGGGCCCCCCCCCCCCGCCCGCGTCTCACTCCATCCCGGCCAGCACCAGCGGCAGCCGGCTCGCGCCGCCCGCCACCAGCTTCACCGGCACGCCCCAGTCCTGCTGGTGCACGTGGCAGGCCGGGTACTCGATCTCCGGGTCGTCGTCGCAGGACGCCGCCATCGCCGAGACGTGCAGCACGCCCTCGGCGACCTCGGCGGAGAGCACCAGCTCGCGGCTGAGCGCGCTGTCCGCGCCCGCGCCGGAGACCAGCAGCTCGGGCGGGGTCGAGCTGACCAGCAGCCGGGTCGAGGGGCCGTAGCGCTCGTCCAGCTTCTGGCCGGTCGGTGCGGAGAACACCACGTCCAGCCGCAGCGCGCCCGGGGCGACCTCGGTCGCGGCCCGCCGGGTGCGGTGCGCGACCGCCTCCACCCGGACGGCCTCCTCGGGCAGCCGCAGCCTGGTCAGCCGGTGCCGGGCCGACTCCACCACCACGATGTCGCCGTCCACCACCACCGCGCCGGACGGCTCGCGCAGGTCGGTGGCCAGCGTGCTGACCTCGCCGGACGCCGGGTCGTAGCGCCGCAGCGCGTGGTTGTAGGTGTCGCTGACCGCCACCGAGCCGTCCGGTAGCACGGTCACGCCCAGCGGGTGCTGCAGCAGCGCCTGCCCGGCGGCGCCGTCGCGGTGGCCGAAGTCGAACAGGCCGGTGCCGACGGCGGTGCGCACCTCGTGGGTTCCACGTGAAACCCAGCGCAGCGCGGAGGTCTCCGAGTCGGCCACCCACATCCGCTCGCCGTCCGCGGACACCGCCAGGCCGGAGGGCTGGGCGAACCAGGCCTGGTCGGCCGGGCCGTCCACCAGGCCCTCGTTGGTGGTGCCGGCCGCGACCTGCACCGTCCCCGCCACCGGGTCGAAGGACCACAGCTGGTGCACGCCCGCCATCGCGATCCACACCCGGCCGTCGAAGAACGCGACGTCCCACGGCGAGGACAGGTCGACCCCGCGGGCCGGGCCGGCGGTCGGCGAGCCCTGCCACCACTGCTTGCCGGTGCCCGCCAGCGTGGTCACCGAGCCGTCGGCGAGCCGGACGCCGCGCAGCGCGTGGTTCACCGTGTCGGCCACCACCACGTCGTAGCCCAGGTCGAGCCCCTCCGGCACCAGCGCCAGGCCCTGCGGCTCGCTGAACCGCGGCTCGGCGCCGTCCACCAGCCCGCGCACGCCGTCGCCGATCCGCCGCACCACGCTCTCGCCGTCCGCGTCCAGCTCCACCAGCGCGTGGTGCCCCGAGTCCGCGACCAGGTAGTGCCCGTCCGGCAGCCGCACCGCCTTCCCCGGGAAGCGCAGGTCGCCCGCCTGCGGCTCGGGCGCCACGTACGGCCCGTCGCCGCGCCGCAGCGTCCCCTTCGCCGCGTGCTCGGCCTCCAGCTCCTCCACCAGCTTCGCGATCGCGTGCGCGTGCCCCTCGCCCGCGTGCTGGGCGACCACGTACCCCTCCGGGTCGATCACCACCAGCGTCGGCCAGGCCCGCACCGCGTACTGCTTCCACGTCGCCAGCTCGGGATCGTCCAGCACGGGGTGGTGCACCTCGTACCGGGCCACCGCGTCGACCACCGCCCGGTGGTCGGCCTCGTGGACGAACTTCGGCGAGTGCACGCCGACGATCACCACGGTGTCCCGGTGCTTCTCCTCCAACTCCCGGAGCTCGTCCAGGACGTGGAGGCAGTTGATGCAGCAGAAGGTCCAGAAGTCCGCGATCACGATCTTGCCGCGGAAGTCCACCAGGGACAGGTCTTTGCCCCCGGTGTTCAGCCATCCGCCCTTGCCCACCAGTTCGGGGGCGCGGACGCGTGCACGAGAAGTCATGACCCCAGTCAACCCCATCGCGCCGTGGCAGCATTCCGCGCGGGAGTTCGACGGGAGGAGTCGGTGGTGGACGGGGAGGACCCGGCGGGGGTGGAGGAGGAGCGGCGGCGGCTGTACGCGCTGGCGCTGGCGGACGTGGTGCGGGCGCTCGGGCTGCGGATCAGGCTGGGGCCGCGGTACGACCTGCTGAAGGACCACCGGGTGCTGGTCAAGGTGTTCCAGGGGTGCCGCGAGGGCATGGTGCTGCCCGCGGAGGCGCTCGACGCCCTGGCGCGGGCGGCGGTCTACGAGCGGGACCCGAGCTACAACCGCTACTACCTCGACGCGGCGATGAACGCGTTCGGGGTGCAGCGGGTGCGCGACGCGGTGGACGCGCTGGCGCTGGCGGGGAGCGAGGTCGAGCGGGCGGGTGCCGAGCGGGCCGGGTACTGGCTGGGCGGGCTGAACCGCCGCTACCCCGGGATCGTGGCGGCGGACCCGGCCCTCGCCGCGCCGCCGGGCGACCTGGTCGGCCCCGCGCTGCCGCGGGCGTCCGCCGCCGCAGCCGGGGAGGAGGGGGAGGAGCACGCCCGCCCTCCGGCCGGGGCGTGACGTCCGCGGGCGCCTTCAGCGCGCGGGGCGCGGGGCGGTGGTGCGCAGGGTGATCCAGGGCCAGGCGGTGAGGACGAGGGCGATCAGGGCGAGGTCCGGGACGGGGGAGGGGTCGTCCCAGTTGCTGCGCTCGGCGGAGGCGGGGGGCAGCCAGCCGGCCGGGTCCACCAGGAGGGTCAGCGTGGTGCCGGTGGCGGACGGGCCGCAGGAGGGGGCGACCGGGTGCGCCAGCGGGCGTCCGTCGGTGCGCCGGACGTCGCAGACCCAGGACGGGGCGGAGAACAGGCCGTCCGTGCGGTGCGCCCCCGTCACCGTGACCTCGGCGAGCACGCCCCGGTGCTGCCGCAGCTGGTCGGTGAGCAGCCAGCCCGGCAGCAGCAGCAGCGCGAACCCGCACAGCCCGGCCGCCGTCGTCCGCGCCCAGCCCGCCCGCAGCGCGGCCAGCCCGAACAGGGAGGCGGCCAGCACCGCGAGGCCCGCACCGGCGCAGACGTCCTCGTGACCCGCGCCGGTGCCCAGCAGGCCAGGCCGGTCAGGGCGGGCGGGGCGGCGACGGCGAGCAGCACGCCCGTCCGGCGCCGGTGGCGGTCGGGCACCCGTGGGAATCGCATCGTCGCTCCTGGTGTGTTCGCGCGGCCGGCTTCGGTCGGAGCGCTTCGTGCCCCAACTCTCCACCCGTGCAGGACCGTTCGGTGGCGCCGCCGGTTCCGGAGGGTTCCGGGAGAGTTCCGGGGCACGGGGTCAGCCGAGGGTGAGCACCCAGCTGGACAGGCCGCAGAGCCCGATCACCCCGAACGGCGCGGCGAACGCCAGCGAGAGGTCGACCAGGAGCCGGACGGCGCGCCGCACCCGGCCCGGCGGCGGCTCCAGGTCCAGCCGGACGGCCGCGGACCGGGAGACCCCGGGTGCGGCCCGCGCCCGGGGCTCTGGCACGATCGCCCGCCGTGAGGAAGCAACTGCTCCGGCGCTGGACGCTGGTGGACAAGACGTACCGGGTGCTCCTGGCCGCGGCCGTCGTGGCGCTGTGCCTGCCCTACGCGGGCGGCGGCGGGACGGCGGTGCTGCCGACCGCCGCCGGAGCCCTCGCCGGGACGTACGCCCTGCGGTGGTTGTGGGCGGGCTACCTGGCCGGGCCGGGGCGGTGGTTCGGGCTGCGGGCGGTCGGCTGGTCGTTCGGCGTCGGGAGGGTGGTGCGCGCCGCGCTGGGACGGAGCGGGCCGCGCTACCTGCGGCGGATCCCGCTGCCGGTGCTGGCCCCCGTCGCCCTCGGCACCCGGACCGGGGAGCCGCTGCGGCCCGGGCGGCTGGTCCCCGCCCTGCTGCTGTTCCTCGGGGCGGCCGGGTCGGTTGCGTCCCTGCTGGCCCTGGTGGGCGGTGGCTTCGGCCGGTCCGCCGCGGTGCTGTGCCTGCTCGGGGCGGTCCGGCCGGTGCTGCTGACGGTCGCGGTCAGCTCGGGCCCCGCCTCCGGGCCCCTCCCCGCGGACCTGTCGGAGGTGCTGGCGACGCTCCAGCGCGACGTTCCCGAGGCCCGCCGCCTGCTGGACGCGCTGCCGGAGAGCCCCGAGACCCGGGAGGCCGAGCTGAGCGTGCTGCTCGCCGAGGGCCGCTACCGCGAACTGGCCGACAGGGCGGCGGAGTTCACCGCCGTCGGCGAGGAGCACACCGCCCTGCTGCACGCCCGGGCGCTGGCCTACCTGGACGAGACCGGCGCCGCCACCGACGCCGACCGCGCCGCCTTCCACACCCGGTACGCGGTGGCCCGCCACCTGCCGCGCGACCTCCGCACCGGCACCGACCTGACCGCCCTGGACCACCTCGCCCACGGCCGCACCGGCCCGGCCGTCGACGAGGCCCGCTCGGCGGCGGCCGTCGCCAGCCCTCCGCTGCGCCGCAGCATGGCGTACGCGACGCTGGCACTGGCCCTGCACCGGGCGGGGCGTGCCGAGGAGGCCCGCGCCGCGCTGGCCACGGCCCGGCGGACCGGCCCGGCGAGCGCCCGGCTGGAGTTCCTGACCGGCCTGCTCGCCGAGACCGGGACCGAGACCGAGACCGCAACCGCAGGCGCCTGACCGGCGGCCCGCCCGCTACCCCGCCTCCGCCGCTTCCGCCGCGCAGGCGCGGACCAGGGCGAGGGCCGCGTCCAGCCGCCCGTGGTCCGCGGCGTCGAGCATCGGGTCGGCGGCGCGGCGGTCGCGGGCAGCGGCGAGGTGGTGGGCGGTGAGCGGGGGGAGGCCGCGCAGCAGGGGGACCAGGAGGGCGGGGGCGGCCTCGGCGTACTCGGGCGGCATGCCGAGCAGGGCCTGGGCGAGGACGAGGGCGCTCATCGCGCCGTCCAGGCCGGGGTCGCCCTCGGTGGCGTTGGCCCAGTCGATGACGACCGGTCCGCGGGCGGTGAGCAGGACGTTCTCGGGGTGCAGGTCGAGGTGGAGCAGCCGGTCGCCGGGCCGGGCGGCGGTGCGCGGCGGGACGGCGTGCAGGCGGCGCAGCAGGTCGGCGAGTATCCGCCCGGCGGCGTCGGGGGCGAGCGCGCCGGTGGTGACGGCCTGCGCCATGGTGGGGCCGTCCAGCCGTTCCATCAGCAGGTCCGTGGGCCGGTCGCCGGGCCACGCCGCGGGCACCGGGTAGCCGTGCCCGGCGAGGTGCGCCATCAGCTCGGCCTCGCCGCGGGCGTCGGCCCCGGTGCGGTAGCGGCGCAGCACCCGGCCGTCGGGCAGCGCGAAGACGTCGGCGGTCCGGCCGGTGCCGAGCAGTTCGCCGGGCGCCCCGCCGGGCCGTTCGCCGAGTGGTGCGTCGTGGACGTCGTCGAGCACGTGCTGCCCCCGTTCTCCGTACCGGTAGCCGGTAGTACGCCCCGGGGTCGGCCCCGGTTCCCGGCCGGAAACCCGGGTGACGTCCGGCCGCCGCCGCGCGACAATGGCCGGATGATCGCGTACGTACCGGAGGGTGAGGTCGAAGTGCCGCCCCCCGTCGTCGAGTTGGCCGCGGGCGAGCCGATCGTCGCGGTGTGGCGGAACGAGCTGCACGGGGTGACGTTCCGGCTCGGGGACGGGCCGGGGCGGCGGTTCGTGAAGTGGGCGCCGGTCGGCAGCCCGGCGGACCTGGCGGCGGAGGCCGAGCGGATGGGCTGGGCGGGCCGGTTCACCACCGTCCCGGAGGTGCTGGCGCTGGGCGGCGACGGGACGGGCACCTGGCTGCTGACGGCGGGGCTGCCGGGGCGTTCGGCGGTGGACGAGGTGTGGAAGCGGGATCCGGCGACGGCGGTGCGGGCGGTCGGCGCGGGCCTGCGGGCCTTCCACGAGGCGCTGCCGGTGGCCGGGTGCCCGTACGACTGGTCGGCGCCGGGCCGGGTCGCCCGGGCGGTCGCGCTGCGCCGCGACCCGGCCGACTGGCACCCGGACGTGCGCCACCACGGCACCGTGGAGCGGGCGTTGGCGGTGCTCGCCGACCCGCCGCCGGTCGACGTCGAGGTGGTCTGCCACGGCGACGCCTGCGCGCCCAACACCCTGGTCGGCGCCGACGGCCGCCCGTCCGGGCACGTGGACCTGGGCGCGATCGGCCGGGCCGACCGCTGGGCGGACCTGGCGGTGGCGTCCTGGAGCACGGTGTGGAACTACGGCCCGGGCTGGGAGCGTCCCCTGCTGGAGGCGTACGGCGTCGAGCCGGACGCCGAACGCCTCGCCTACTACCGCCTGTTGTGGGACCTCACGTAGGAGCCGGTGGCACCATGTCGGGTGCCGCCCGACGGCGGGCCGGCGAGCACCAGACGAGGAGTCGGGGACATGGGTCGGAAGTTCGTGGTCAAGGAGCGCCTCTTCGCGGTCGGCGACGACTACTGGGTCGAGGACGAGCACGGCGAGAAGGCGTTCCTGGTGGACGGCAAGGTGCTGCGGGTGCGCGACACCTTCGAACTGCGGGACACCGCGGGCAACACGGTCGCCACCATCCGGGAGAAGGTGCTGACCGTCCGCGACGCGATGAAGATCGAGAACGCGGACGGGGACGTGGTCGCGACCGTCCGCAAGAAGCTGTTCACCCCGTTCCACGACAAGTACCACGTGGAGCTGGAGGGCGGCGGCGAGTACGAGGTGCACGGCGACCTGATCGACAAGGAGTACACCGTCAAGGGCGACGGCCACCGCCTCGCCGAGATCTCCCGCAAGTGGTTCCGGATCCGCGACACCTACGGCGTGGAGGTCGAGGACGGCGTCGACGTCCCGCTGATGATCGCGATCGCGGTCTGCCTGGACCGCCTGGTCGAGCACAACGACTGAGGCACGGCCCCCGTCCGCGCCCGCCCCGTGCGCTATGTTGTGCCGGTCCTCGGCACGGGGCCGGCGAGCGGACGGGCAGGAGGGGCGGAGCGGATGGACGACATCCTTCACCAGCTGGGTCACGCGGCGGCGTACGGCGCGGTCGGCCTGGTGCTGCTGCTGCTCGGCGTGCTGCTGGTGGACGCGCTGACGCCCGGTCGGCTGGGCCACCAGATCTGGGTCGAGCGCAACCGCAACGCGGCCGTGGTGCTCAGCTCGGCGCTGCTGGCGATCGGCGCGATCGTGTTCACCGCGGTGATGTCGACCTACCAGGAGTTCGTGAAGGGCCTGGTCGCGGCCGCGGTGTTCGGCCTGTTCGGACTGCTGCTGATGGCCGTCTCGTTCTGGCTGCTGGACCTGGTCACGCCCGGTCGGCTCGGCGAACTGCTGGTCGACCCCGAGCCGCACCCGGCGGTCTGGGTGACCGCCTCCACCAACCTGGCCGTGGCGGCGATCGTCTCCGCCGCCATCTACTGACCCGTCCGGCCGGCCCTCAGCCGGCCGCCAGCCGCTCGGTCAGCCGGGCCTTGGCGGCGGGCCACTCGTCGGCCAGCATCGAGAAGTACACGCTGTCGCGCCAACTGCCGTCCGGCCGCCGCTTGGCGCGCCGGAAGGTGCCCTCGTAGGAGGCGCCGAGCCGCCGGATCGCGTTCTGCGAGCGCTCGTTGAGGTGGTCGGTCTTCCAGCAGACCCGGCCCAGGCCGAGGTCCTCGAAGGCGTGCGCGAGCAGCAGCAGCTTGGCCTCGGTGTTGACCGCCGTCCGCCACACCGCGCGGCCGTACCAGGTGCCGCCGATCTCCACCTGCTCCTCCTCGGCGCTGGCGTCGAAGTAGCAGCTCACCCCGACCGCCCGCCCGCTGCCCACCGCCACCACCGCGAACGGCGTGCAGGTCCGGTCGGCGAGCCGGGCGTCGATGACCTCGGCCATCTCCGCCTCGGTGCGCGGCACGGGCACCGGGATCCACCGCCACACCTCCTCGTCCCCGCCACCGGCCGCGAACAGGTCGGGGACGTGGGCGCGGGTCAGCGGCTCCAGCCGGACGTGGCGGCCGGTGAGGACGACGGGTGCGGGCAGCTTCGCGGTCATGCGCCCCACCGTAGGGTCTCATTGCACCAGGAGCAAGTCACATCTGCACTAGTGCAAATGTCTCGCGGCGTGCGAGAGGCCCGGCACCCCCGCGGCGGGGGTGCCGGGCCTCTCGCGGGCGCCTTCCGGGCCTACAGGAAGGAGTTGATCTCGATGGTCTCGGTCCGGCCGGGGCCGACGCCGATCGCCGAGATCGGGGCGCCGGACATCTCCTCCAGCGCCTTCACGTAGGCCTGCGCGTTCTTCGGCAGGTCGGCGAAGGTCTTCGCCTTCGAGATGTCTTCGCTCCAGCCGGGCAGGTTCTCGTAGATCGGCTTCGCGTGGTGGAAGTCCGACTGGTTGTACGGGAGTTCCTCGACCCGCTGCCCGTCGATCTCGTACGCGACGCAGACCGGGATCTGCTCCCAGCCGGTCAGCACGTCCAGCTTGGTGAGGAAGAAGTCGGTCAGGCCGTTGACCCGGGTCGCGTAGCGGGCGATCACCGCGTCGAACCAGCCGCAGCGCCGGTCGCGGCCGGTGGTGACGCCGCGCTCGCCGCCGATCCGGCGCAGCGCGTCGCCGTCGGCGTCCAGCAGCTCGGTCGGGAACGGGCCCGAGCCGACGCGGGTGGTGTAGGCCTTGAGGATGCCGATGACCCGGTCGATCTTGGTCGGGCCGATGCCGGAGCCGGTGCAGGCGCCGCCGGAGGTCGGGTTCGACGAGGTGACGAACGGGTACGTGCCGTGGTCCACGTCCAGCAGGGTGCCCTGGCCGCCCTCCAGCAGGACGACCTTGTTCGCCTTCAGCGCCTCGTCCAGGACGAGGGTGGTGTCGGCCAGGTACGGCTTGATCTTGTCCGCGTAGCCCAGGTACTCCTCGAGCACCAGCTCGGCCGGGATCGCGCGCCGGTTGTAGAGCTTCACCAGCAGCTGGTTCTTGTCGTGCAGCGCGGCTTCGATCTTCTGGCGCAGGATCGACTCGTCGAACAGGTCCTGGACCCGGATGCCGACGCGGTTGATCTTGTCCGCGTAGGCGGGGCCGATGCCGCGGCCGGTGGTGCCGATCCGGCGCTTGCCGAGGAAGCGCTCGGTGACCTTGTCCAGCGTCCGGTGGTACGGGGTGATCAGGTGCGCGTTGCCGGAGATCAGCAGCTTCGAGGTGTCGATGCCGCGCTCGTCCAGGCCCTTGAGCTCGGAGAGCAGCACGCCCGGGTCGATCACGACGCCGTTGCCGATCACCGGCACGACGTTGGGGCTGAGGATGCCGGAGGGCAGCAGGTGCAGGGCGTACTTCTGGTCGCCGATGACCACCGTGTGACCGGCGTTGTTGCCGCCCTGGTAGCGGACGACGTAGTCGACGGAGCCGCCGAGGAGGTCGGTGGCCTTCCCCTTGCCCTCGTCTCCCCACTGGGCACCAACGAGCACGAGTGCCGGCACAGGCGTACACCCCTTCCGGTTGGGGCATCCTGCGTAGACCGCAGTCTGGCCCGAGATGGACGAAGCCCCTGGCGCAACGGCGCAAGGGGCTCTTGCACCGAGAGATTACCTGAGGAAGGACCGGTCGTGTCGTCGCTGTCCACGCCCGTATCCCGCCCCCCGGACGACACCGGGGGCCCCGGGCCGCTGCTGGTGCTGCTCGACCCCTCGGCGCGGGAGGCCGACGGCGAGTCGGTGCGGATCGCCAAGGACGTGCTGTGCGGCGGCGCCGACGTGAAGGTCGCGCTGCCGGAGAGCCCGTCCGAGCTGGACCGGGTGCTGGCGCACCGGGGGCGGCGGCGGGCCGTGGTGATCGGCTCCGACCAGGCGCTGCAGCGGGTGCTGCAGGCCCTGCACCGGCAGCGCGAGCTGGACGCCGGCCCGGTGGGCCTCGTCCCGGTGGGCGGCCCGGTGGCCACCGCCACCGCCCGGCTGCTCGGGGTGCCCGCCGAGCCGGTCGCGGCGGCCCGGGCGGTGCTGGGCGGCACCGCCCGGCGCCTGGACCTGCTGCTGGACGACGGCGGCGGCGTGGTGCTGGCCGAGGTGCGCTTCACCGGGCCGCGCCAGGGCCGACCGGGTGGTTGGCGTTCGCTATGGGCGAAACTGGCTGCGGCCGAGCAGGCGAGCCCCTCCCGCCCGGAGGAGCTGCGGATCGAGGCCGACGGCCGCCTGCTGGCCGACGTCCACCAGCGGGTCCGCCACCTGCGGGTGGCGATGGTCGACGGCGCGATGGAGCTCGCCCTGGACCTCGACGGCCGCCCGCAGCGCCACCGGGCCGGCCTGCTCACCGTGGTCGGGCGCGACTTCGGCTACGAGGCCGACGGCTGCCCGGTCGGCCCGGTCCGGCACCGCACCTGGACGGTCCGTCCCGCCTCCTGGCGGTTGCTGCTGCCCGCCGCCTGAGCACCCGGGGCGCTCCCGGTCACCCAGGGTGAGCAGGCTCACGTTCGTCCGCCCGTCCACCGTGCGAAGGCCTGATGACAAGGGCGTGAACCCGGCCCCCCGTTGTGCGAAAAGCTGGTAAGAGGCGGTATCTACGCGCGTACCAGGAGGCTGCCATCAGGCCGTTCGCCCCGGCTGCCCTAGACTCGGAGACGTGCCACGTGGTGACGGACGACTCAACCACGACCTCCTCCCCGGCGAGAAGGGCCCCCAGGACGCTTGCGGCGTCTTCGGTGTCTGGGCTCCCGGCGAAGAGGTCGCGAAGCTCACGTACTTCGGCCTCTATGCCCTGCAGCACCGCGGACAGGAATCCGCGGGCATCGCAGTGAGCAACGGCTCCCAGATTCTCGTCTTCAAGGACATGGGACTCGTCTCCCAGGTCTTCGACGAGACCTCCCTGGGGTCGCTGCACGGGCATATCGCCGTCGGACATGCCCGCTACTCGACCACCGGGTCCTCGGTCTGGGAGAACGCCCAGCCGACCTTCCGCGCGACCGTCCACGGCTCGCTGGCCCTCGGCCACAACGGAAACCTGGTCAACACCGCCGAACTCGCGGCGATGGTCGCCGAACTGCCGGGCGAGGAGCACGTCTCCCGCTCCGGCCGGACCGCGGCCACCAACGACACCGACCTGCTGACCGCCCTGCTGGCCGGCCACCCGGACCTGACCATCGAGGAGACGGCCCGCAAGGTGCTGCCCGGCGTCAAGGGCGCCTTCTCGCTGGTCTTCATGGACGAGCACACGCTCTACGCCGCCCGCGACCCGCAGGGCATCCGCCCGCTGGTGCTCGGCCGGATCGAGCGCGGCTGGGTGGTGGCCTCCGAGACCTCCGCCCTCGACATCGTCGGCGCCAGCTTCATCCGCGAGGTCGAGCCCGGCGAGCTGATCGCCATCGACGAGAACGGCATGCGCACCTCGCGCTTCGCCGAGGCCAAGCCCAAGGGCTGCGTCTTCGAGTACGTCTACCTGGCCCGCCCGGACACCACCATCTCCGGCCGCAACGTGCACCTCTCCCGGGTGGAGATGGGCCGTCGGCTGGCCGCGGAGTCCCCGGTCGAGGCCGACCTGGTGATAGCGACACCGGAGTCCGGCACCCCCGCCGCGATCGGCTACGCCGAGGCCAGCGGCATCCCGTTCGGCTCCGGCCTGGTGAAGAACGCCTACGTGGGCCGCACCTTCATCCAGCCGAACCAGACCATCCGCCAGCTCGGCATCCGGCTCAAGCTGAACCCGCTCAAGGAGGTCATCCGGGGCAAGCGCCTGGTGGTCGTGGACGACTCGATCGTCCGCGGCAACACCCAGCGCGCGCTGGTCCGGATGCTGCGCGAGGCCGGGGCGGCCGAGGTCCACATCCGGATCTCCTCGCCGCCGGTGAAGTGGCCGTGCTTCTTCGGCATCGACTTCGCCACCCGCGCCGAGCTGATCGCCAACGGCCTGTCGGTCGAGGAGATCGGCCGCTCGCTGGGCGCCGACTCGCTGGCCTACATCTCGATCGACGGGATGATCGAGGCCACCAAGCAGCCCAAGGACCAGCTCTGCCGGGCCTGCTTCGACGGCGAGTACCCGATGGAGCTGCCCGACCCGGCGCTGCTCGGCAAGCTCCTGCTCGAGGCCGAAATTGCCGGTGCGGCGAGCCCCGGCTACCAGGCCAAGCAGCCCGTCCGCGGCAGCAAGCAGACCAGCGACCTCGACGGCGTGCAGTCGCTGCTGGGCGGCGCCGGCGCGGCGGACGCGCTGCGGCGCCCGTAACCGTGCGCACCGCCCCCGGCACGGGGCCGGGGGCACCCTCCCGGCCGCGGCCGGGGGAGGCAGCACCACCACTTCGAAAGGGCCACATCGAGTGACCAGCAACGAGACCGGGGCGACCTACGCCGCCGCGGGTGTCGACATCGAGGCCGGCGACCGTGCCGTCGAGCTGATGAAGCAGTGGGTGAAGAAGAGCAACCGGCCCGAGGTGGTCGGCGGGCTCGGCGGCTTCGCCGGACTGTTCGACGCCTCCGCCTTCAAGCGCTACGAGCGCCCGCTGCTGGCCACCGCCACCGACGGCGTCGGCACCAAGGTCGCCATCGCCCAGGCCATGGACAAGCACGACACCATCGGCCACGACCTGGTCGCGATGGTCGTCGACGACCTGGTGGTGTGCGGCGCCGAGCCGCTGTTCATGACCGACTACATCTGCGTCGGCAAGGTCGTCCCGGAGCGGGTCGCCGCGATCGTCAAGGGCATCGCCGAGGGCTGCACGCTGGCCGGCTGCGCGCTGGTCGGCGGCGAGACCGCCGAGCACCCGGGCCTGCTCGGCCCGGACGAGTACGACGTCGCGGGCGCGGGCACCGGCGTGGTCGAGGCCGACGCGCTGCTGGGCCCGGACCGGGTCCGCGCGGGCGACGTGGTGATCGCGATGGCCGCCTCCGGCCTGCACTCCAACGGCTACTCGCTGGTCCGGCACGTGCTGCTGAACCAGGCCGGCTGGTCGCTGGACCGCCGGGTCGAGGAGTTCGGCCGCACCCTCGGCGAGGAGCTGCTGGAGCCGACGAGGATCTACTCGCTGGACTGCCTGGCGCTGACCCGCGCCACCGAGGTCCACGCCTTCTCGCACGTCACCGGCGGCGGCCTGGCCGCCAACCTGGCCCGGGTCATCCCGGACGGCCTGCACGCCCGCCTGGACCGCGGCACCTGGACGCCGCTTCCGGTCTTCCGCACCATCGCCGAGGTCGGCGCGATGCGGACCCTGGAGATCGAGAAGACCCTCAACATGGGCGTCGGCATGGTCGCCGTCGTCCCGCCGGAGTCGGTCGACACCGTGCTCGCCGTCCTGGAGGACCGCGACGTGGAGGCCTGGCTGCTGGGCGACGTGGTCGAGCGCACCGACGAGCACGAGGGCGGCGCCGCGCTGTACAACGCCTACGAGGCGTTCTGAGCCGAGGCACGTCGAGGGGGCCCCGTCGCGCTGCGGCGGGGCCCTCCGCGTCCGCCCTCCGGCCGGTGCCCCGCGCGGGGACGCCGAAAACCGGCCCGGCGCTCACGGGGAGCGCTCGGACCGGCCCGGTCGGAGAACGTCAGGCGCGGCGACGAGCCGGAGGGGTGTCCTCGTCGTCATCGTCGTCGTCGTTGTACCTGTCGGCGTACGCCGCGTAGGGGTCGTCCTCGTCGTCGTCCTCGATCGGTTCAGGCTCGATCGCGGTGGACGGAGATACACCCAGCTCGTGAGACAGACGGTTAGCGTCGAACCCGCCGCTGTTGTACTTCAGCTCGCGGGCGACCTTCGTCTGCTTGGCCTTGGCCCGGCCGCGCCCCATGGGTCGACCCCCTCAACGGTGGGGCTCACGGCCCCGAGTCTGACACGTGTTGATGATCAGGTCCGGTCTGCCCGAAGTGGGAAACCGTCCCTTGGAGCATTAACGGTACCTGTTTCCGCCGCCGGACGGTACGTCGCCGGTGTCACGTGGCGCGCACCCTGGCCCCCCCGAACCGGGTCGGCCCAGGTCAGAGGGGAATTACGGGGCTTTCGCAGGCTGTCCGGCACGTGGCCGGACCCGTCGTTCCTGCAGAGATTATCCCCCGAAGGGGGCGCGGTATCGCCCGATCGGGGGACGGACTGAGAATCCGGTTCCACATCGTGATGCGCGGGGCCGGGCGGTGCCGGCCCCGCGCGCACGGGCGGTCGCGGGTCAGCCCCGGCGGGCGCCCGGGAGCAGCACCGAGCGGAGCGCGCTGATCTCGCGCATCCGCTTCTCGGCGAGCCGGTCGGCGGCCACCGCCGGGGGCACGCCGTCGGCGGCGGCGCGGGTGAAGATCTCCAGCGTGGTGTCGAAGATCCTCGTCGCCTTGTTCTTCGCCCGGTCGAAGTTGAAGCCCTCGATCTCGTCGGCGACCTGGATCACGCCGCCGGAGTTCACCAGGTAGTCGGGGGCGTAGAGGATGCCGCGGTCGGCGAGGTCCTTCTCGACGCCGGGGTGGGCGAGCTGGTTGTTGGCCGCGCCGCAGACGATCGAGGTGCCGGCCGCGCCGAGCGCCGCGACGCTCTCGTCGGTGAGCGCGCCGCCGAGCGCGCACGGGGCGTAGACGTCCAGCGAGGCGTTCAGCAGGGCGGCGGTGTCGGCCACCACCTCGACCTCCGGGTGGGCGGCCCGGACGCGGTTCACGGCGGCCTCGGAGACGTCCGTGACGACCACGGTGGCGCCGTCCTCCAGCAGGTGGCCGACCAGGTAGTGGCCGACCTTGCCGACCCCGGCCACGCCGACCCGCCTGCCGCGCAGGGTCGGCTGGCCCCAGCGGGCCCGGGCGGAGGCGCGCATGCCCTGGAAGACGCCGAAGGCGGTGAGGATGGAGGAGTCCCCGGCGCCGCCGTGCTCGGGCGAGCGGCCGGTGACGAACTCGGTCTCCCGGGCCACCACGTCCATGTCCTGGACGTAGGTGCCCACGTCGCAGGCGGTGACGTAGCGGCCGCGCAGGGACTGCACGAAGCGCCCGTAGGCGCGCAGCATCGCCTCGTTCTTGTCCTTGTTCGGGTCGCCGATGATGACGGCCTTGCCGCCGCCGAGGTCGAGCCCGGCGAGGGCGTTCTTGTAGCTCATCCCGCGCGAGAGGTTCAGCGCGTCCTGCAGCGCCTCCTCCTCGGTCGCGTACGGGAAGAAGCGGGTGCCGCCGAGGGCGGGGCCGAGGGCGGTGGAGTGGACGGCGATGATCGCCTTGAGGCCGGAGGAGCGGTCGTGGCAGAGCACGACCTGCTCGTGGCCCTCGCCGTCCCGGTCGGTGCCGAAGACTCGGCCCAGCACGCCTGGTGCGGGGTGCGTGGTGTGTACGTCGGTCACTGTGGTGACTCCAGTAGGGATGGCCCGCGGCGGTGGTGCGGGCGTCTGGACAGAAGCCTAGTGCCGGGGTCGCCTTCGAATCTGCCCCCGGAGGCCCCGGGAACACAACGACCGAAGCCGTTCGCACGACACCCTGACGGTTCCTGCGGGCGCGTGCGACGATGCGGAGCGTGACCGCTTGGCGCACGACCGTGCTTCCTCCGTACACCGCGCAGCTTCGGGTCTACGAGCCGCTGGCGGCCTTCCCCGAGCCCGACCGCGCCCGCTGGCAGGCGTACGCCGCCGAGCACGGCCCCGACGCGGAGGGGCCGGGGCGGCCGGTCACCGCGGCGGCGCTGGCCGAGCAGCGGGCCGCGCTGGCCGGTCTGGCGGGCCTGACGCCCCGTCCGCTGCCCGAGAAGGAGGACGAGCGGGCGTACGTGCGGGTGCTGGACGGGGTGGTCTACGTCTGCCCGTGGACGACCCGGCTGCGCGGCTGGCTGGCCCTGCAGGAGCTGCAGCGGACGCTGCCCGCGCACCTGGTGGACACCGTGCTGCCCCCGGCCCTGCGGGCGGCCGCGGAGGCGGACCGGGCGCAGTGGCAGCTGGAGCACCCGGACGCCCGGCCGTGGATCGCCACCAGCCGCTGGGAGGTGCCGCTGCGCTGGTTCCTGCCGTTCGGCGAGGAGGACCGGCAGCACGTGCCGGAGGGCGAGTACGGCTCCTCGGGGGAGGGCGAGCGGCCGGAGCCGGCCGCGCTGTTCTACCTGACGTCGATGGTGCAGGCCCGCCGCCGGGTGGCCCGGGCCTACCGGGTGCTGCGGGAGCGGACGCCGGGCGGGTCGCTGGGGGACGGCGCGGAGGAGGTCGGGCGGTGGCTGGAGGAGTTCCACCCGCGCTCGCTGGTGGAGCTGGACTACGGCGGCCTGGCCCGGCTGCTGGGCCCGCGGGGGCTGGCCCAGGAGCGCTCGGTGGGCGAACTGGCGGACGGGCTGGGCTCCTTGCGGGCCGGGGACACCGGGGCGGCGCTGCGGGCCTACGAGGGGCTCACGGCGCGCTGGCGGCGGGTGCTGGCGCTGCGGCAGGCCTCCTGAACCGGCCGGGGGAGGCGGGGCGCGGGAGGGCGGCGGGGGTGACGGGGCGTCAGGAAATTGCCCCTGGCCGAATGTCGGTGCGGCGGGGGAGGATGGTCCGTACCATTGCCACGGTTTCCGGGACCATGGTCCCGGATCGGGTCAATCCCCATGGAACGTGATACAACTCACCGTTGACGCGAACTCAGACCTATGTGCCAAAATGGGACAACCAACCCAAGGCCGTACAGCGTGTCGCACCGTGACCGGACGTCACCACTGCGTGACTGTCCGCTATGGGGTGGTCCGGGGCCTTCCGTCGCTCTTGAACCCGTGAGGGGTCAATTTTGACGGTTTGGCCGATGGGGCTGGACGGATGGTGTAGTTGTAGACACCAGGACAAGCCGTTCGTCCTATAACCGACTCGGCCCGTCCGTGCCATTTCGGGCATCGCGGGCCAAGGTGCAGAATTTGAAGGATAGAACCGCCCTGGTTCGGTTCTCCCGAGGAGGCCGCTCATGACCGCTCGTACCCCTGACGCCGAGCCCCTGCTGACGCCGGCAGAGGTCGCCACCATGTTCCGCGTGGACCCGAAGACCGTGACCCGCTGGGCCAAGGCAGGCAAGCTCACGTCGATCCGGACTCTCGGCGGCCACCGCCGCTACCGCGAGGCGGAGGTGCGTGCCCTGCTGGCCGGTATTCCGGCCCAGCGCACCGAGGTCTGATTCCCGTTCTTCCAGGCAGCCCCCCGACTCCGCCGGGCCGGGGTGCCGCCGACAGCCCGAGGGCCGCGCCCTTCCGACTCCGCCGGGTCGGAAGGGGCGGCCCTCGGTCGTGTCCGGGGCCGGCCGGACGGGCGGCCGGGCGCGGAACGCGCGATTCCCTTTGGGGTGACTGGGGAGGGGGGGATTACTGGGAAAGCTAGTACAATTTTATATATTAAATCAGGGTACTTTGCGGAGTTGCTCCCCGCGTCACATCGCGAAAGGTGTTCAGTGACGGTGATCACAGCCGCGTTATCTTGTGCGGCGCCCGAAAACGCTATAGGGCCCGGAACCTCACGGTTCCGGGCCCTGCGCTACTGCGATCCCGACGGGACTTGAACCCGCGACCTCCACCTTGACAGGGTGGCGAGCTAACCAACTGCTCCACGGGACCAGTGTTCTGATCCTTGCCCGCCTGCTCTCGCCTGCGAACAAGACAGACTGTACTGCATCGCGACCCCCCAGGTCGAACCGGCTCCGGAGCACCCCGGAGCCGGCCCGCCACCCGGCCCGACCCGGGCCTCAGAGGGTCGCCGCGGCGGCCTCCATCGCCTTGAGGATCCGCTTCTCCGACACCGGGCTCGGCGTGCCCAGCCCCTGCGCGAAGAAGCTCACCCGCAGCTCCTCGATCATCCAGCGGATCGCCTTCACCTCCGGCGACGGCTCCCGGCCCGCCGGGACCCTCGCCAGCAGCTCCCCGTACGCCTGCTGCACCGCCTGCACCTTCTGCAGGTTCTGCAGGTCCCGCTGCGGGTGGTTGGGCAGTGCCTCCAGGCGGCGGTCCACCGCCAGCAGGTAGCGCTTCAGGTCGCCCAGGCGCTGCCAGCCGGTGTCGGCCACGAAGCCCGGGTGCACCAGCGAGGCCAGGTGCAGCCGCACGTCGTTCACCGCGGACAGCAGCACCGGGCTGGAGACCGACTTCAGCCGGGTCGAGGCCTTGTGGAAGGCGATCAGCGCCGAGGCCGTCTTCAGCGTGGTGTCCGCCGACAGCTCGTACAGGTCCGCCCGGACCTTGTCGTACAGCGCGGCGAACGCCTCCGCGTCCCAGACCACGCCGCCGTTCAACTCCATCAGGCGGTCGGTCGCGGCCGCCACCACGTCCTCGAACAGGGCCGGGATCGAACCGTGCGGGTTGTACGACAGGGCCAGCTTGGCCTGGTTGCCCAGCCGCCCCTGGATCGACTTGGCCGGGGAGTTGACCCGCAGCATCAGCAGGCGGCGGGTGCCCGCCCACATCGCCCGCCGCTGGGCCTCCGGGGTGTCGAACAGCTTGATGCCCACGCTGCTGCCCTCGTCCACCAGCGCCGGGTAGGCGCGCAGCGAGTGCCCCTTGGAGCGCTGCTCGAAGGTGCGCTGCAGGACCGGCAGGTCGTCCGGCCAGGCGGTCAGGCCGGTGCGCTCGATGCCGCGCCCGGACGCGGCGCTGGACAGCGTCGCCGACAGCTTCGGCCGGAGCTTGCGGCGCAGCTCCTCCAGGTCCTTGGACTCGGCGAGCTTGCGCTTGCCGTCCACCACCCGGAAGGTCACCTTCAGGTGGTCCGGGATCCGCTCCTCGTCCCAGGCCTCCGGCGGGATCGGCAGGCCCGACATCCGGTGCAGCACCCGCTCCAGCGTCGGCAGCAACGGTTCCTGGCGGTCGGTCAGCTCGCGCATCGCCGCCCGGGCGTAGTCCGGGGCCGGGACGAAGTTGCGGCGCACCGCCTTCGGCAGCGAGCGGATCCAGGCCGTCACCAACTCGGCGCGCAGGCCCGGGATCTGCCAGTCGAAGCCCTCCGAGACCACCTGGTTCAGCACCGCCAGCGGGATGTGCACCGTCACGCCGTCCGCGTCGCTGCCCGGCTCGAACTGGTACGTCAGCGGGAAGCGCAGCTTGCCCTGCTGCCAGAAGTCCGGGTAGTCCTCCTCGGCGATCCCGTCCGCCGAGTCGTTGATCAGCATCGACTTCTCGAAGTTGAGCAGGTCGGGCTGCTCGCGGCGGGCCTTCTTCCACCAGGCGTCGAAGTGCCGCCCGGAGACGACGTCCTCGGGCAGCCGGGCGTCGTAGAAGTCGAACAGGGTCTGGTCGTCCACCAGGATGTCCCGGCGGCGGGCCCGGTTCTCCAGCTCCTCGACCTCGTCGAGCAGCTTGCGGTTCTCCGCGAAGAACCGGTGGTGGGTCTCCCAGTCGCCCTCCACCAGCGCGGTGCGGATGAACAGCTCCCGGCACAGCTCCGGGTCGATCCGGCCGTAGTTGACCTTGCGCTGGGCGACGATCGGCAGCCCGTACAGCGTCACCTTCTCGTACGCCAGCACCGCGCCGGCCTTCTTCTCCCAGTGCGGCTCGCTGTAGGTGCGCTTGATCAGGTGCGCCGCCAGCGGCTCCACCCACTCCGGCTCGATCTTCGCGTTGATCCGCGCCCACAGCCGGGAGGTCTCCACCAGCTCCGCCGACATCACCCAGCGCGGCGGCTTCTTGAACAGCCCCGAGCCCGGGAAGACCGCGAACCGGGCGCCGCGGGCGCCCGCGTACTCGCGCTTCTCCGCGTCGAACAGGCCCAGGTGGGAGAGCAGGCCCGACAGCAGCGCCTGGTGGATCCGGTCCGCGTCCGGCTCGGCGTCGTCGTGGGGCTCGTCGATCGTCACGCCGAGCTGCTTGGCGATGGTGCGCAGCTGGACGTAGACGTCCTGCCACTCCCGTATCCGCAGGTAGTTGAGGAACTCGGACTTGCACATCCGGCGGAACGCGGAGGAGGACAGCTCCTTCTGCTGCTCCCGCACGTAGCGCCAGATCGACAGGTAGGACAGGAAGTCGGAGGTCTCCGACTGGAAGCGGCGGTGCCGCTCGTCGGCGGCCTGGCGCTTCTCGGCGGGGCGCTCGCGCGGGTCCTGGATGGAGAGCGCGGCGGCGATCACCATCACGTCGCGGACGCAGCCGAGGCGGTCGGCCTCCAGCACCATCCGGGCCATCCGCGGGTCGACCGGGAGCTGGGCGAGCTTGCGGCCCAGCTCGGTCAGCCGCTTGCGGTGGTCCTTCTCGTCCGGGTCGAGGGCGCCCAGCTCGTGCAGCAGGTTGACGCCGTCCTTGATGTTCCGGGAGTCCGGCGGGTCGAGGAACGGGAAGGCGGCGATGTCGCCCAGGCCCGCAGCGGTCATCTGCAGGATCACCGAGGCCAGGTTGGTGCGCAGGATCTCGGCGTCGGTGAACTCCGGGCGGGAGAGGAAGTCCTCCTCCGAGTACAGCCGGATGCAGATGCCGTCCGAGGTGCGGCCGCAGCGGCCCTTGCGCTGGTTGGCGCTGGCCTGGCTGATCGCCTCGATCGGCAGCCGCTGCACCTTGGTGCGGTGGCTGTAGCGGGAGATCCGGGCGGTGCCCGGGTCGATCACGTACTTGATGCCGGGGACGGTCAGCGAGGTCTCGGCGACGTTGGTGGCCAGCACCACCCGGCGCTGCGAGGAGCGCTGGAACACCCGGTGCTGCTCGGCCGAGGAGAGCCGGGCGTAGAGGGGGAGGATCTCGGTGGACCTGAGTTTCAGCTTGGTCAGCGCGTCGGCGGTGTCGCGGATCTCGCGCTCGCCGGAGAGGAACACCAGGATGTCGCCCGGCCCTTCGGCCTGGAGCTCCTCGACGGCGTCGCAGATGCCCTGGATCTGGTCCCGGTCGCGGTCCCGGTCGGTCTCCTCCTCGTCGGGCTCGTCGTCGTCGACCAGCGGGCGGTAGCGGACCTCGACCGGGTAGGTGCGGCCGGAGACCTCGATGATCGGGGCGTCGTCGAAGTGCGCGGCGAAGCGCTCCGGGTCGATGGTCGCGGAGGTGATGACCACCTTGAGGTCGGGGCGGCGGGGCAGCAGCTGCTTGAGGTAGCCGAGCAGGAAGTCGATGTTCAGGCTGCGCTCGTGCGCCTCGTCGATGATCAGGGTGTCGTACTGGCGCAGGTCCCGGTCGGTCTGGATCTCGGCCAGCAGGATGCCGTCCGTCATCAGCTTCACCAGGGTGTCCTGGCCCGCCTGGTCGGTGAACCGGACCTTCCAGCCGACCGCCTCGCCCAGCGGGGTGCCCAGCTCCTCGGCGACCCGCTCGGCCACCGTGCGGGCGGCGATCCGGCGCGGCTGGGTGTGGCCGATCAGGCCCTGGACGCCGCGGCCCAGCTCCAGGCAGATCTTCGGGATCTGGGTGGTCTTGCCGGAGCCGGTCTCGCCCGCCACGATCACCACCTGGTGGTCGCGGACGGCGGCCAGGATCTCGTCCTTCTTCTGCGCGACCGGCAGTTCCTGCGGGTACCTGATCACCGGCACGGCCGCCCGGCGGGAGGCCACCCGGGCCTCGGAGCGGTCGAAGTCGGACGCCAGCTCGGTCAGCGCCTTCTGTCGGCCCTCGGCCGACCTGACCTTGCGGGTGCCCTCCAGGCGGCGGCCGAGCCGCTGCGCGTCGCGCAGCATCACGCCGGGCAGCCGGGCGGCCAGCTCCGCGAAGGTGGGGGCGGGCTGCGGGGCTACGGGAGAACTCACTGCGGGCATCCCTCTAGGTTGCAAAAAGTGGGGGCCGGGGCGCACCTCGGTTTTCGAGCACGTCCAGTGTCACAGGCACGGCGGGCCGACCGCGAACAGCCGCCGCCGGGCCCGCCGGGCGGAATCGACCGGGTACCCACCCATTTCGTCCGGGCCACGTACTGGCTAGCCTGGGGGGAACAGGCTTTCGGGGAAGAGTCGCACGGGGAAACAGGGGGACGGGTCATGGACCTGATCGGAGACGTCAAGCACCTCGTCGGTGACGTGGCGAAGGTCGCCGAGGACATCGTCATGGCGCCGGCCGAGATCGCGCACTGGGCGCTCGGCAAGATGTTCGGCGACGCCGACGCCGAGCTGAACAAGATCGCCCAGGAGCTCGCCGAGCTGGGCAAGCAGGTCGACGGCCTCGGCCGCGAGGTCAACAGCCTGCTCGGCAGCCTGACCTGGCACGGCGCGGCCGCGGACGCGTTCATCGCGCACGCGCAGGGCCGGGTGCGCGAGCTGAACTCGGTGGCGGACGAGCTCGGGCAGCTCGGCGACTCCGTCAAGCAGCTCGCCAACGTCCTGTAGCACCGCCCGGTCGGGGTGACGAGAAAGAGGGGGAACACCGCGATGGCGGGGAACCAGTTCGGCTTCCAGCCGGGTGAACTGCTGAAGATCCAGCGGGACTTCGAGCAGATCAACCAGCGGATGGAGGAGATGTCCGGCCAGCTCGGGCACATCAAGGCGACCGTGGCCAAGGCGGCGGCGACCGACGTGTTCTCGGGCTGGATCATGGGCGTCCTCGGCGCGGGGAAGATCCTGGCCGAGGTCACCCGGGACGTCCACGAGATCAGCGCCCGGGCCGAGGCGCTCGCCAGGACCAAGGAGAAGCTCACCAAGGAGCTCGGCGAGGACGCGGCGAAGATCAAGAAGCTGATCGCCGACTACGAGGCGGTCGAGCGGAAGATCGCCGAGGACCTCAAGCGCAAGCACGACGGGCAGGCCCAGCCCACCTCGCCCAAGTCGCCCAGCACCGGCATCGACGGCGCGGGCGGCGGCCACGGCGGCGGCGGTGGGACCGGCGGCGGCCACGGCGGCGGCGGTGGCGGGGGCCACGCCGGGCAGCCCTCCTCGCCGCACACCGGCACCGACACCAGCGGCAACGACGGGACGGGGGTCATCAGCGGTCCGGGCGGCAAGCACGACGGCCCCAAGCTGAAGGACCGCTCGACCGGCGACTGGAAGACCAAGATCGTCAACGGCAACAGCTGGGACGCCTGGTCCGACCACCGGCACCCGCGCAACGGCGAGGGCGTCGGCGTGAAGGCCCAGCCCAAGCTGGACGGGGTCTCGGACGAGCGCCGGGCCATGGTGGAGCGGGCGATGGAGCGCGTCCAGCGCAGGCTCGGCTACAGCCAGGGCGCCGTGACCAACGGCTACCGGGTCGACTGCTCCGGCTTCGTCTCCGCCGCCTGGGGCCTGCCCGGCCCCGGCACCACCACCGGGCCGCTGATCAGCGAGTCCTCGGGCATCGCCCACCACATCGCCCGCAGCGACCTCCAGCCGGGCGACGCGCTGGTGGTCGACAACCGCCGGGAGCAGCACGTGGTGCTGTTCGGCGGCTGGGCGGACGCGGCGCACACCAAGGCGATCATCCTGGAGGACTCCGGCAGCCAGGGCTGCATCTCGCACGAGGTGCAGATGTCCAAGCTGGCCGAGTACACCCCGATCCGCAAGAACGGGATGTGACGAGCGGCTGAGCGGCTCGGTGGCTGAGCGGCTCGGCGGCTCGGCGGCTCGGCGCGTGACGGGTGGGGCGGCACGGCGTCCGGGCGCTCCCTGGTCGTTTCCGGGGGGCGCCCGGCGTACCGGGGCCGGGTGCGGCGGGAACCGCGGGCCGTCCGGTTAGGGTGGGCTGATGAGCGAGCAGCGGCGCCCCCGGTACGAAGCCGACCCCACCTCGGTCCATCCGGTGGCCCGGGTCGCCTTCGGCGTGGCCGGGGCGGTGCTCATCGCGGTGGGCGTGGTGCTGCTGATCCTGCCCGGCCCCGGCATGCTCCTCCTGCTGGCCGGCCTGGTGCTCGTCGCCCGTGCGGTGCCGGCCTTCGCCCGCTTCGTGGAGCCGGTACGGGCCAAGGCCATGCAGGGCGTCGAGGCGAGCGTCGCCTCCGGCTGGCGGATCGCGGGCTCCGTCCTCGCCGGGCTCGGCCTGATCGGCGCGGGCGTGGTCGCCGTCCTCGTCCCCTCGCTGCCGTTCGCGGGGTGGCCCACGGGGACGAGCCTGGTGCTCTCCGGGCTGATCCTGCTCGGGCTGCTGGGGTGGAGCTACCGCCGGGTGCACGGGGGTCGGTAGGGCTGCGACCTCAGGGGTCCGGTGAGAACGGCGAGGCGCGACATCAGGGGCCCGGGGAACGGCGGGCTCGGGGCTGCTCACGGTTCACTGCCGTTGCGTGCCGTTGCTTCGGGTTCTGTTACTACGGCCCGAAGCAGCACGGACCTTCGATGGGCTCCGGCCACCAGCAGCACGGACTCGCCGTTCCCCGAGCCCCTGACGGGGCCACCGCCGTTCTTCCCGAGCCCCTGGAGGGGCCCTAGCGGGTGAGGTGGAAGGCCAGGCGGGCGGCGGCGCGGAGCGGGAGGGCGGGGCGGGGGAGGGCGAAGGCGGCGCGCAGCGGGGGGTCGAGGAGGGCGGCGGCGAAGGCGGGGGCGTGGCGGGCGAGGGGGCCGGGGAGGCGGGCGGCGAAGAGCGGGGCGACGGCGTGCCAGAGCTGGCGTCCGGCCGCGCTGGGAGCGAACCTGGCGGCTTCGAACTCCCGCATCCAGGCGGCGGTTTCGGCCAGGGTGGGCCCGGGGAGCGGCGGGAGCCGGAGGGCCGCGGCGAGTGCGGCGGCGAAGGCGGCGGCCGCTTCGCGTTCGGCCGGGGTGGCGGCGGCGAACTCGACCGGGCAGACGGTGAAGCAGGCCAGCACGTAGCGCATCAACTCCTCGTCCACGCCGGGGAGCCGGTGCATCGCGGCGAGTTCGGCGACGATCCCGCGCCCGGCGGGGCTGTCGACGCCGTGGCCGATCAGGGCGAACATCATGGCGCCGGTGGCCTTCGCCCGGGCCTTCGGGGCGGACGTCAACCTGCCCGTGCCGGACAGGACTTCGGCGATCTCGGGGACGGCGAAGGTGCGGACGAAGCCGAGGGTCAGGCCGACCCGGGCGCGCTGCGGGCGCCGCCGTAGGACGAGGGCGGCGAAGGCGTCCCGCGGGGGCGGCGGGATGGTCACCCGAGGGGTTCCAGGGCGCGGTCCAGCAGCGGGGAGCGCAGGTAGGCGGCGACCAGGACGAGGTGGGCGCGCTCCTCGTCGGGCGCGGTGTCCAGGCCGGGCAGGACGGGCTGCTCCTCGCGGGGGCGGGGGACGGCCCCGGCGGCGAGGGCGGTGACGGCGGAGCGCAGCGCGGCGGCCACGACCAGGGCGTCGCGGTGGGTGGGGGCGAGCGAGGCGCGTCCGGCCAGGCGCTGCGCGGCGTGGACGGCGGCGGGGTCGACGAACGGACGGAGGGTCAGCTGGCCGTCGCGGATCTCCAACCCGCGCCGGGTGGTGCGCCATTCGAGGTCGCGCAGGGCCAGGCGCTCGCGCCAGGCGGGGGAGGGCGGGCCCTCCAGGGCGAGGCGGCGGTCGGCCCGGTAGACCAGCTCCCAGAGCGGGCGCAGGGCGCGGAAGTCACGGCGGCGGGCGCTCCAGGCGGCCGCGGCGGGCCCGGCGAAGCCGCAGGTGATGCCGATCGCGCCGAGGGCGGCGAAGGCCGGGCCGAGGGCGGTGCTGAGCCACTCGGCGCCGTCCACGCCCGCGTGGGCGAGCGCGATCGCGGCGATCTTGCACAGCACGTAGCCGCAGGCGGTGAGCGCGCCGAGGGCGATCCGCCGGATGCCGCGGCGCAGCGGGCCGAGCGGGAGGCGGGCGGCGTGGCCGAGGCAGACCCGGCCGATGTCGACCAGCGCGTAGGCGAACAGGCCCTGGTAGAGGGCGAGGAACAGGGCGGTGGCGGTGCGCGGGGCGAAGGTGGTGTCGAAGGTGAGCGGGGTCTCGGGCCGGTAGGGGCCGCCGGCCAGGAACAGGGCGACCAGCACCGGGACGAGGGCGGCGAAGACGGCGGTGCGGCGGCGCACCCGCTGCCGCAGCCGCTCGTCCAGCGGGGCCCAGACCCGGCTGTCGGCGCGCTCCTCGGGCGGGGTCCAGACCAGGGCGAGGACGACGGCGGCGGCGGAGAAGCCGACGATGCCGAGGTAGACGAACAGGGTGGCGAGGTTGCCGACGCCGGTGAGGCGCCCGATCGCCCGGTACAGCACCGGGGAGGCGAGCAGGAAGGCGGTGGCGGGGGAGGCGATCGCCAGGGCGACCACCAGCAGCCCGAAGGACGGGTCGCGCCGCCAGGCCCGCAGCTTCAGCGCGGCGACCAGCCAGGCGCCGCCGCCGATGCCCAGGTAAACCAGGTCGTACGGCAGTTCAGACATGCTGTCCCTTGCGGTGCTCCAGCGCGGGGGCGAGTTGCGAGGTGGTCCCGGCGCCGGGGGCCAGCACCAGGACGCGCATCAGTTCGGCGCCGAGCACCTCGGCCTCCTCCTCGGCGGCGTCGTCGTAGTGCGAGCGGCCGAGCACCAGCCGGACCATCTCCGGGTCGAGGGTGGGCAGTTCGACCCGTGCGGCGTCCGGGTCGTGCGGGGCGGGCTCGGGCAGGTGGCCGCAGAGCAGGTGGGCCAGTTCGTGGCAGACGATGTGCGCCCGGTGCAGGCCGGAGGTCTCCTCCTCGACGTGGACGACGTCCTCGGCGGGGAGCCGTTCGACGAAGCCGGAGGGCTCGCCGACCCGCATCCGGCGCGGGACGATCCGGACGCTCCGGCCCAGGTGGGCGGAGACCGCGTCGCAGAGCTCCTCGACGGTGCTCAGCGGCGGCAGGCGCAGGTCGCGCGCGACCGCCCGCATCCGGCGGCGGGTCCGCCCCAGTCCGCTGCCCGCACCCCGCACGTCGACCTCCTCCGGCAGCCGCCAGTGTCCCAGCGGCACCTGCTGACGCTCCGTCACGTCGTCGGGCCGGCCGCGTCCGGCGGCCCGTCGGTCAGGCCCACGGCCCGCCGCAACTGCTCCACAATAGTGAGTGCGGCGTCCTGCATCTCGGGGGGCAGTCCGGCCGCGCGCATCGCGATCCGCTCGACCCGGGCGTCCCGCAGCGCCTCGATCTTGCGCAGGTCCTGCTCCACCGCGCGGGCGGTCGCGGAGTCGGAGAAGTAGTCGAGCGGGACGCCGAAGAACTTCGCGATCCGGACGGCGTTCTCCAGGCTCGGCTTCTGGGTGCCCTTGCGCAGGTTGCCGATGTAGGTGCCGCTCAGCCCGGTGCCTTCGGCGATTTCGGTGTCGCGCCAGGGACGGCCGAGGTCCTTGGGGTAGATCACCGCTATCAGGCGCCGGAAGCGGCTGGCGAAGTCCGGGGCTTCGGCGCGGGGGGTGTCCTGGGGCATGTGCCGGATCATAGAGGTTCCGTACCCCCGGGCGTATCCCTCGTCCGTCCCCTTCTGCACGATCGTTGGCGGAATCGTGCGGAAAGCGTGGGGATCGCCGGTATGCGACGTGCGGGGCGGCGTCGGAGAATCCACGATAGTTGACACGCCGTGGACGAGGTCGGCAGGATCGGCATCCGGATGCTCGGGCGCCGTTGCCCCACGGGGGTGGGCAGCGGCGCTCGGTTGTTCCGCGCCCGCCGCGGTGCCGTTCTCCCACCGCCTCTCCGCCACTTTCCGCGGCCTTCCCGCAGCGCCTCGTCCGCCGCGGGTCCGGAGCCGGGAATTCCGCTACTTCCCATTCACCGTCCGTTCCCCGTACGGCAGTTCCACTCCGATACGCTTCGCGTGTCCGCGCCCGGCGGCATTCCCGCCAGCCACTCCGGGCGCCAGCCCGAAAGGCCGCGCAGCCGATGGCTCCCCGTCTCTCCGTCGTCGTCCCGGTGTACAACGTCGAGCGCTACCTCGCCGCCTGCCTGGACTCGATCGCCGCCCAGGCGTTCACCGACCTGGAGTGCGTCATGGTCGACGACGGCTCCACCGACTCCAGCGCCGCCGTCGCCGAGGAGTACGCCGCGCGCGACCCGCGGTTCCGGCTGGTCCGGCAGCGGAACCAGGGCCTCGGCGCGGCCCGCAACACCGGCGTGCGCCACCTCGCCCCGGGCACCGAGTACCTGGCCTTCGTCGACAGCGACGACGTCGTGCCGCCGCACGCCTACCGGCTGATGGTCGACACGCTCGACGGCACCGGCTCCGACTTCGCCGCCGGCAACGTGCTGCGGCTGCGCTCGGCCGGCCTGGAGCCCTCGCACGTGCACCGCCGCCCGTTCGCCGAGAACCGGCTGCGCACCCACGTCGGTGAACTGCCCGCGCTGGTCACCGACCGCACCGCCTGGAACAAGGTCTACCGGCGCTCCTTCTACGAGGCCGCGGGCCTGGAGTACCCCGAGGGCATGCTCTACGAGGACGCCCCGGTCAGCGTCCCGCACCACTTCCTGGCGAAGAGCGTCGACGTGCTGTCCGAGCCGGTCTACCACTGGCGGATCCGCGAGGACGGCGACCGCTCGATCACCCAGCGCCGCACCGACCCGCGCGGCCTGGCCGACCGGATCCGCTCGATCGAACTCGTCCGCGGCTGGCTGCTCGACCGCCCCGAGCCGGTCTTCCGCGAGCACCTGCGGGCCTACGACCACAACACCCTGGTCGAGGAGGTCCCGATGTTCTTCTGGACCGTCCCCGACGGCGACCGCGCCTACCGCTACGCCTACCACCGGCACGTCACCCGGCTGGTCAGCGCGATAGGGGGCGACCGGATCGACGCCCTCCCGCCCTTCCTGCGCCTCAAGTACCGGCTGACCGTGGCCGGCCGGGTGCACACCCTGGCGAACGTCCAGCGACTGCACCGGTGGGTGCGCAACACCCGCAAGGCGCTGCGCCGGAGCTGACCGGGCCTCAGCGGTGCCCGCGGGCCTCGACCTCGGCGCGGGCGAGCCAGTCCAGGTACCAGGTGCGGAAGTCCGGGGCCAGCCGCGCCATCAGGCCGTCCCCGGCGAATTCGTCCACCCACACGCTGCCCCGGTGCGGGCCGGAGACCACCAGCCAGGAGGAGTAGCCGCAGCCCTGCTCGCTGATCCGCACCGAGCCCGCCGTCATCCGGCGGCGCAGCAGCTCCCACTCGTCGTCCCAGGCCCGGAACGCGGTCAGGTGGGCGTCGGCGTCGGGGAAGTCCGCCTCCCGGGGCTCGCGGGCGGCGTGCTCCGCGTTCAGCCGTTCGCGCTCCGCCTCCGAGAGGAACTCCGCCGCCAGGTCCGCCGGTTCGTCGTCCTGCTCCGGCCAGCCCCAGCCGGACCGGGTGCGGGTCAGGGTGAACAGGCCGTAGTCGGGACCCGCGCCGCCCGCGCCGACGGCGCCCAGGAAGGAGCGGTACTCGGCGGGCAGCACGATGCCCAACCGCCGTTCCGCCTCGGCGATCCGGGCCTCGTCCAGCCGGTCGGCCAGGGCGAAGCGGTGCCGACCGGAGCCGAACACCCGGCCGCTGTGGGGCCGCAGCGCGGCCACCCGTTCGCGCACGCCCGTCCAGTTCGTCATGCGGTGGATCCTAGGCGGCCGGTCGGTCGGGCGGCAGCTCAGTTTCCGGCGCAGGCCGGGGCGGCCGAACCGCCCTGCACGTCGGTCGACTTGAGGTACGCCAGCCGGTGGTTGTAGCGGATCGGGTAGTACGCGTCGCAGCCGACCACCAGGGTGCGGTCCTCCGGGGCGTCGCCGTCGATGTTCCGGGCGTAGTAGAAGTCGCCCCGCACCGGCTCGGCGTCCGCGGCCGGGTACGCCTGCCCGGCCGGGACGGTCGCCGACAGCGGGACGACCTGCTGCACCGGGATCGACGGGTGGCCCCGGTACGCGGCGGCCTCCGGGTAGGCGCGGCCGTACACCGGGGCGGAGGCCAGGCCGGGCCGCGGGGTGAGCACCGTCCGGCCGGGGCGGGGGTCGCGGACGGCGGCGGAGCCGCCCGGGTTCGCGAACCAGGCCTTCTGCCCGTCGTACCAGATCGCCGTCCAGTCGCCCGCGACCTCCGCGACCACGTAGCGGGCGCCGGTGACGGCCTTGTCCCGCCAGTCGGCGGCGTCCCGGGTGCCGCCGTTCAGCAGCGGGGCATCCGGGGACGGGCCGGTGCGCAGGTAGACGAAGTTCTCCGGGCGATCCGAAGTGCCGTTCACCGCAGGGCGGTTGGCGTCGAACGCGGGGGAGATCACGACCGTGTCGCCGACCGCGGGCGGTTCGGTCGGGCCGGGCAGCGGGGCGCCCAGCAGCTCCAGGTAGTGCGCCCAGTCCCAGAACGTGCCCGGGTCCCAGTGCATCCCGGCGACGTTCGCCTGCACCGGCCCCGGCACGTCGTCGTGCCCCAGGACGTGCTCCCGGTCCAGCGGGATGCCGTAGCGGGCCGCCAGGTGCCGCACCAGCGCGGCGGAGGACTGGTACAGCTGCTCCGAGTACCAGGTCGGCCGGTCCTTCGGGAAGGCGTAGCCCTCGTGCTCGATCCCGATGCCGTGCATGTTGAAGGTCTTGTTCCCGGCGTGCCAGGCCACGTCCCGGTTGTCCACCAGCTGCGTCACGTGCCCGTCCGAGGAGCGCACCAGGTAGTGCGCGCTGGCCTGGCTGCTCGGGTTGCGGAAGGTGGCGAGCGAGCCGTCGTAGCCGCCCTCGGTGTCGTGCAGCACGACGTACTGGATCCGCTGGCCGTCGGCCGGACGGTTCGCCTTGGTGTAATTGCCGTACGAGGTCGGGTCCTCGGGGTCGGTCAGCGCGTACGCGGCCGGGCGGACGTCGCAGTCCAGCCCGGCCGGGCAGTCGGCGGCGGCCGTGGCGCCCCGGGGCCCGGCGGTGCCCCGGGTGTCCGCGGGCCGGTCGACGCGCAGGGCGGGGGAGGCGGCCAGGCGGACGTGGTGGCCGTCGGCGGTGGTGCGTTCGGCGCCGGTGCGCAGGGTCGCGAACACCCGGTCGGCGAACGGGCTCCGCGCGTTCCCGCCGAACCGGGCCACCGCCCGGTACCAGTCGCCCGGATCGCCGCCCACCGCCCGGCCGGACTCCCGCTGGTAGTGCGCCAGCAGCGCGGCGGCGCCGCGCAGGTTCTGCGCCGGGTCGGCCGCCAACTCCCCGGCGGGGCGGCCGATCAGCGCGGCGGCGGCGTCCAGGGTGTGCAGCTGCGGGTCGTCCGCCCCGGCCGGGACGGCGGCCGGATCGACCCGGGTCAGGCCGGTCACCCCGTAGTTGCCGGTGGTGCTGGGCGCGCCGCCGTGCGACTCCCACCGGGTCTGCTGGTAGGCCAGCGCCAGCAGCAGGCCCTCCGGGACGCCGAACTCGGCCGCGGCGGCGGCGAACCGGCGCTGCAGCGGGTCGCCGTCCGGGGCGGCGGTGGCGGTCGGGGCCGCTCCCAGCACGGTGGCGACCAGGGCCGTCGCGGCGGCCGCGGTGACGGCCCTGGGCATCCGGAACACCGGGACCTCCTGCTCGTGGGTGCGCCCGCGGACGTCCCCGGGCGGTCGCGACGCTACCGGCCGGGGACGGGCGGACGGCGGTGCGACCCGCCTCCGGAAGGGTGGCCGCCCGCCCGCGTCGCTGACGGCCCCCGGCCGCGCCGGGGGCGCCGCCGCAGCGCGCCTGTCAGGCCTCGGGGGTCAGCCACTGGACGAACTGCACGACCAGCCCGTTCGGGTCGGTGACCTGGAACAGCCGCTCGCCCCACGGCTCGTCCAGCAGCGGCATGGTGATCTCGACCCCGGCCTCCTTCAGCCGGGCCTCGGTGGCGGCCGCGTCGTCCACCGTGAACGCCAGGATCAGCCCGGCCGCGTGCTGGTCGCGGAAGCCGACCGGCAGCACCTCCAGGCCGCGGCGCAGCAGCACCACGTTCATCCCGGCGTCCGGGTGGCCGAGCGAGACGAAGCCGTCGGCGGACATCTCCTCGCGGAAGCCGAGGTGCTCGGAGAAGAAGGCGGCGGAGGCCGCGACGTCCTCGACGGTCAGGGACACGGCGGAGCGGTTGATCTTCAAGGTGAGGTCCTCCCGGATCGTGTGGGCGTGCCGTACAGCGGGTGCCAGAATCTCTGTACGTCGTACAGTATACACAGTACGGAGATTTCTGCGTGGGAGAATCCCCCGCATGGCCAGCAACCGGAGCAGCGCCGGAGACCCCGCGCACACCCTCGCCCTGCTCTGGGGCGTCCCCCTCGCCCCCACCGCGGGCCGCCGCGGACCCCGGAAGGCCCACTCACCGGCCGAGATCGCCGCCGTCGCGATCCGGATCGCCGACGCCGAAGGGCTGGACGCCGTCACCATGCGCCGCGTCGCCCAGGAACTCGGCCTCTCCCCGATGGCGCTCTACACCTACGTCCCCGGCAAGGCCGAGCTGCTCGACCTGATGCTCGACACCCTCTACGCCGCGATGCCCCGCACCACCCCCGCCGACCAGGGCTGGCGCGCCCGCGCCACCGCCGTCGCCGACGACAACCGCGCCCTCTACGCCGCCCACCCCTGGACCGCCGCCGTCCCCACCACCCGCCCCCCGCTCGGCCCCGGCCTGATGGCCAAGTACGAGTACGAGCTCCGCGCCCTCGAAGGCACCGGCCTCGACGACGTCCGCCTCGACGCCGCCCTCACCCACCTGCTCGGCTTCGTCCAGACCTGCGCCCGCGCCGCCGCCGACGAACGCGCCGCCCAGCAGGACAGCGCCATGAACGACCAGCAGTGGTGGGAGGCCAACGCCGAACTCCTCGCCCGCGTCCTCGACCCCGCCCGCTACCCCGTCGCCACCCGCGTCGGCGCCGCCGCCGGCCAGGCCCAGGGCGGCGCCTACAACGCCGACCACGCCTACGAGTTCGGCCTCCCGCGGGTCCTCGACGGCCTCGCCGCGCTGATCGAGCAGACCTCCCGCTAGGCCCCCGCCGGGCCCTCGGGCCCTCGGGCCCTCGGGGTCTGCCGGGCCTTCGAGGTCTGCCGGGTCTTCGGGCCGAGCGCGTCGACCGGGTCGCTGCGGAGCGCCCGTCCGCCCCGGTCGCCGCCGCGGGCCTCGCGCTGCTCGCCGTCGCCGCGTCCGCGCACGCGGCCACCGGCACTCCGCTCGTGCCGACCGACCCGTACAACGAGTACCAGACCTGCTCGACCTGACCTGCCCTGCCCGCCCCGTCCGGGGCGGGCGGGGCGAGCGGCGTTCAGCGGCCGTGGGCCTCGCGGGTGGCCTCCTCCAGCCAGTGCAGGTACCACTCGCCGAAGGTGGTGCGGTCGTTGCCGCCGCCGGGCGGCGTGAGCGGTTCGATGCCGCTGCCGCACGCCCGGAGGTCGTTCCAGAGGGTGCCGCGCTCCGGCCCGGTCACGACCAGCCAGGTGTAGTAGCCGCACCCCTGGTGGCCGAGGCAGAACGCCCCGGAGGTCATCCGCTCGTCGAGCACGTCCCACCCGTCGTCCCAGGCGCGGTGCGCCGCGCGGTGGGACGCCTCGTCGGGGAAGTCCGCCGCGACCGGCTCGGCGGCGTCGAACTCGGCCTCCCAACGGGCCCGTTGCTCCGCGGAGGGGAACGGCTCCGTCAGGAACGTGCCGTGGTTCCGGACCTTGCCGTCCAGCCAGTGCCAGCCCCGCTCGTCCCGGCACAGCGGGAAGACCCCGTAGTGCGGCCCCGCCCCGCCCGCGCCCACCTGCAGCAGGAAGCCGCGGTAGTCGGCGGGGAAGCGGACGCCGAACTCCTCCTCGACCTCCGCGACCTCGGCCTCGGTGAGCGGCGGCCGCAGCCGGTAGTCGTGCCCGAAGCCCTGGAAGCGGGCCCCGAACACCTCCCCCGCGAACGGCGCCTCCCCCAGGGCCGTCACCCGCTCCCGCACCCCCGCCCAGTCGGTCCCCCGCCCGCCCGGCCCACCCACGTCGTCCCCCACGATCGCCCCCCGGTTCGGCGCCCCGACGGTGCCGGGACTGACCGGTTGAGCACGCTATCAGGGGATCGCGGAGCGGTTTTGGCCGGTGTCCTGCTTGGTCTGATCCGATCATGATCGAGGGCCGTAAGCTGTTGCGACTCGGTCAGGGCTCTTTGGACCTGATCGCAGGTCCCCGTTCTTGCTCGGTGCGGGGACCGTCCTGGCAGGTGGGTGAAACCGTGAAGTCGCCCGCCCTGGCCACGATGGCGTGTTGGGCCGCAACCACCCACGACCGTCCGTCCGCCTTGCGCGGTCGGCCGCTGCCTCACCCGGGCGTGTAGCGCCCGTGGTCCCGTAGGGAAAGGATCGACGCAGAAGCTGAAGGCGGTGGCCTTACGTCGCTTCAGTGACGAGGCGGCTCGTGAACCCGTCCCGAATCAATCGCTCGTGGGCGGAGGCCGCGTCGTCAGGAACGGGCAAGCTGATCATGAAGCCCTCGCGCGGGTAGATCAGAAGACGCTGCAAGGTCCCGACCAACATGTCGATGACCAGGCGCACGTCTCCGATGGACGCCACGTACTCCTCGAACGAGAGCGGAGTGGATGCGCTGACGAACTCCACTTCGGGCCACAGCTTGCACGCCGTGGCGTATGCCCGCCTCTCCTCGTACGGCTTGCTGACCAGGAGGACGGACGAGACGCTGACGCCGGCGTCTTCGAGCAGCTCGCGCGAGAAGCGGATGTTCTCGCCGGTGTTGCGGGCGTTCGGTTCGACCAGGATCGCCGAGGCCGGTACCCCCAGCTCGACCGCCCGTTCGCGGTAGTGCACTGCTTCGCCGCGGGGCATCAGTTGCTGGGTCGTTCGGCTGGTGGCACCCGTGAAGACGATCAGCGGTGCCATCCCGCGCCGGTACAGTTCGGCGGTGGTGTCCGCCACTCCCAGGTCGTGGCTGCCGAGCCCGATGGCGACCGAGCACGGTCGAAGCTCGTGGTGCATCTGGTGGAAGTCCCACAGAAGCTGAGCATCGGCGAGCACCCGGCGTGAAGTCATGCCTCCAGCTTTCCATCCTTCGCGGCGGCCGGACGGCCAGCGCTCCGCCGCGGCGTTGCCGGACGCAGCGTACGTGCGAGCCGCGGAATGTCCGCACCGCGCCGAGCGGGTTCGAGCCGAGGTGCGGGTGACGAAGCCGACCGCTGGCCATCGACGGGGAAGCGAGCCGGTGCGAGGCCGAGAACCGCGTCGCTCGTGAGCAGGTGACCCGCTACGCCGCCGCCGTGGCTCTCCTGGCCGAACTCCGTGACGCTTGTGACCACGTCGGATGCGGCCTTCAGCTCTGGCAACGGTTGGCCGCGCTCCGCGAGAGACAGCGGGCCCCAGGTGGCGAGCCAGTTGCCGGTGTCAGCGGCCTTCGGTCCAGAACTGCTGGAGCCGCGCGATCCCCTGGGCCCTGTCCAGCTCGGCGACCTGGTCCTCGGTGAGTCCGACGCGGTTGATCAGCATGAAGACCAGATCCACGGGAAGTGCCTCGCCTGGTGCTACAGGCGCGCCTCGATCACCTCGTCGACGGCCTCGTCGAACGTGCCGTCGTCCGCGGCGACCACCTCGGCCTTGGACGGGCACAAGCAGCGTGAGCGCGTGGCGCAGCAGCCCCGCGTCGACCACCGCTGCGTACTCGGTGCTCCGGCGGACGGTCGCGACCCGGCCCTGCCCGGCTGCGTCCAGCAGATCCTTCAGGTGTGCGCGGGCTTCGGTGTAGCTCTCGTAGTGGACCGCTGCCACGGGGAGCCTCCTCGTCCGAGAACCAGGGTCGCGCCCGTACGTCGAGTACGTCACGTACTCGCCCTCTGGCGGGATGCCATGACCGTCTGCTGCGCCGTTGGCGGCGAACCACGCAGAAATGCCCCCGAAGCGGCTGCTTTGAGGGCATCGTGCCTGGTCGTACGTGGTGGCCAGGGCCGGGGTCGAACCGGCGACCTTCCGCTTTTCAGGCCAAGCCGAGGCGGTGCGATGCCCCGTTTTGGGTGATTCTGCCGTCCGTGGAAGGCTGCCGTCGGACGCCATTGTTCGGGTCGGTTGGCGTCAACCGGGGCGTGACCGGTCGGCGCTCTGGCAGGGCCCACAGCCCTGACAGAACGCCGACTAGAACGGGTGAGGGGTCAGCTCTCCCGCTACTCGACGATGTCGAGTGGCGGGAGGGCGTCGACGATCTTCATCGTCTCAAGGCTGACCGTGACGATGCGCTTGAGTAGGTTGACGATGTAGCGAGGGTCGTCGGACCAGTCGTTCGGGTCGTTGACGATCCCCGAGTCCTTGTCCGTCTTCAGCCAGTACCGGTCCATGAGCCACTCGATCGCTGAACGGGCGCCGAGCTGGTAACGGTATGCCTCCTCCGGGATATTGGTGAGGGTAACCCGGGGGTTGAAGATGATGGTGGTGCGGTCGAGCTGGCCGTTCAAACGGGGGAACTTCATCTTCTTGCCGACTCGGTACAGCTCGCTCGGTGAGGTTGTCGAGGTCGCGCCCGAGATCTTCTCGACGATGCCGGCGTACGGCTCGACGTGCTCATAGCCGAGGTGGAGGGTGAAGAGCGAACGTCCAGCCGCAGCAAAACCAAAGAAGTCCTGCGCCATGGGGATACGCGGCAGGGACTTCTTCAAATCGGCTGCATACTTCTGACGATAGGTCGGGGAGTGGAGCAGGGCGTATGTGTAGAAGAAGATGTCATCCCGAGAGATGTTGTCGTCGCCGTAGGCTTTGCGGTATGAGGACAGTGCCGCATCAGTAATGTTCTCTACTCGTTCAAAGCCTTCGGTGGCTTCATCTTCGGCAGCGGTGAACAGATCTTCACCTGTGGTGACCTCTCGGAAGGTGTAGCGTGGAAAGAAGTATCCGCCTTTGCCGAATACGTCAAGGCAGGGAATGCCGTCGGTTGCCAGCAGTGCGAATTCGGCGGTTGCGTGGAACCCGTTGATGTAGAAGCCGTAGTTCTCCTGCTGGGGGGTCGGGAACATCAGCGGCAGCTTCCCGGGCCTGTGGTTCAGGTCCGGGTCGAAGTAGACCATCTGTCGGTTAAATGGCCGGTAGGTGCTGGACGCGATCCGATCCGAAGAGAACGAGATCTTCTTCCTGCGCGCAACCTTGGGGATCAGGCTCGAGGACCAGCTGATTTTCTTTTCGTCGCGGTCGATGAACTTCTCTGCATCGGCGGCCTTCGGGTCGATGATTCCATGGGTGGTGCAGTGCTGGGAAAAGCCGTCCACCTGCTCGTTATAGAATTCGATTGTCGATTTTACGTTCTCGGCGACTCGCCGGGTGGAATAGTTGTACACCCAGGCATCGCGGTTTGTTCCGAGGCCGAGTGAGTGAGTCGAGAAAATTGCGGGAGCGGGATCCCCCTTGCCTGCGACGAGAGATTGATAGCCGGAGAAATCCTCGTTCCTCTGGTCGATCCAATCCCCGTCGGCGTTTGGAATGATGGACTGCCATTCGACCGTGTCGAGGCTCTGCCGCGCCAGAATCTGGAGCTTATCCTCGCGACTCAGATAGTCGCCAATGTCCCGGTAGTGGAGTCCACCGGGAGAAGTGACCTTGCTGCCCTTGATAAGAATCAGGATGGCGACAGTATTGCGGCTCCCGGACCCGAAGATCTTCCCGCCCTCTCGCCGTGCCTGCTCGCCGGCCGTCCGCTGATTTCCGCGGAGGTTGTAGCAGTAGATGGCATCGAATTCGTTGGCGAGAGCCTTGCGCAGACCGTCGTAAGTGTTGCCTTCGATGTACCCGCCATTGGAGACGTAGGCAACGATCCCCTCTTGGCTGATTCGGTCTGATGCCCAGCGAATTGCCCTGATGTACGAATCGTACAGAGTGCGGACAGAGATTGCCGTGGAATATTCGGCATACGTATCCTTAATTCGAGTATCGAGTGTCTCGTACTTGAGATTCTGGTTGTCGTCATTCTGATTGTCCTGTCCAACCGAATATGGCGGGTTGCCGACGACGACCATGATCGGCTGGGTCTTCTGCTTCTTCGCCCGTTCGCTGTTGCCCTCCAACACGTCCATGCCATCGAGCTTTGCGGCCCCGCCTTCGGCGAGCTGAAACGTGTCGGTCAGAACGATGCCTTCGAATGGCTGATAGTCGCTGCCGTTGGTAAGGTCATGGAACGCCGCCTCGATGTTGACGGCAGCGATGTAGTAAGCGAGCAGGACGATCTCGTTTGCGTGCAGCTCGCTGGTGTACTTCCGCAGCAGGTCTTCGGGTTTGATGAGCCCAGACTGCAGAAGTCGTACCGGGAAGGTGCCGGTCCCCACAAACGGGTCGATAATATGGACCCCTTCGCCCGTCAGTGAGCGACCGAAGTGCTTGACCAGTGCCTGCTCTGTGGAACGGATGATGAAGTCGACCACCTCGACCGGGGTGTAGACGATTCCAAGCGCGTCAGCAGTCTTCGGCAGGGCGGTCTTGAAGAACTTGTCGTAGAGCTCAACGATGACCTGCTGACGGCCGGCATGGTTGTCGATGCCCTCGGCGCGCACCCGCACCGAATCGTAGAAGCCTGCCAGGTCCTTGCTCTCCGCTTCCAACCCCTGGTCGCCGAGCTGGTCAAGCATCTTCTGCATGGCCTGCGAGACAGGGTTGTGCTCAGTGAACGCATAACTGCCGAACAGTGCGTCGAAAACGGGCTTGGTGACGATGTGCTGGGCAAGCATGTCGATCGCATCGGACTCGGTGACACCGGGGTTTATCGTCGCCCGCAGTTCGTCGAGGAACTCCTCGAACGCGGCCCGCTTGTCGTTGAGCTTCAGCGCGGCCTTGATCCGAGTGACGTGCGCCTGCGCGATCGACGCGACGTCCTTTGCCCACTTCTCCCAGTACGTGCGCTCGCCGACCTTCTCGACGATGCGGGCGTAGATGGCTTGACGCCAGTCTTCGACCTTGAGCAGGGCCTCCTGGATGTACTGAGCCGCCTGGGCTTCCTGCTGCTGCGCGTTCTGGGCGTCCGCGGGGGTGGTGGATCCGTCTTGGTCGCCGATCTGCTCGTCGCCCGGGCCGACGTGGCCGATGCCGATGTTCTGCGGCGCCTCCTGGTTGAGCCTGATCTGGTTCACTGTCGCGTTGAACCGGTCATCGTGGGCGCGCAGAGCCTGGAGTACCTGCCACACGGTGCGGAAGCGCTGGTTGTCCGCCAGAGCCTTCTCCGGGGACGTGCCGGCAGGGACGGCGACCGGCAGGATGATGTAGCCGTACTTCTTGCCGTTGGCCCGGCGCATGACGCGGCCAACCGACTGCACGACATCGACCACCGAGTTGCGCGGGTGCAGGAAGAGCACTGCATCGAGGTCGGGGACGTCGACTCCCTCGGAGAGGCACCGCGCGTTGGACAGGATCCGGGCGTTGGCTGGCCCTGGGTCCTGCTTGAGCCAATCCAGCTTCTGGTTGCGCCGCAAGGTGTTGAAGGTGCCGTCGACGTGGTCCACCTCGCAGTGGAGCACCTCGTCGTCCGCGTCGTCGTAGGCTTCGACGATCGCGTTGAAGTTCTCGGCGATGAGCTTCGAGTCGGCGACGGAGCGAGCGAACGCGACGGCGCGCTTCATGGGAGCTTCGTCGGTGCCGAAGCCAGTGCCGTCGGTGAAGGTGCCAGTGCGCTTGGCCATGGCGTTCCAGCAGCCGATGATCTTCGCGGCATCGTCCAGGTCCAGCTCGGGGGCGCCACCCGCGAAGCCTTCCTGCAAGGTCTTGGCGACGACACCCTCGTCGACCGTGAGGATCAGGACCTTGTAGTCCGTGAGCAGGTTCTGCTCCACGGCCTTGCCGAAGCCGAGGCGGTGGAACTCCGGACCGTAGAGGTCCTCACGGTCCATGGAGACGACAGCAGCACTTGACTCCTTCGCCTGCTGCTGGGTCTCCTCGCTGTAGATGCGAGGTGTCGCTGTCATGTAGAGGCGGCGGTCGCTGCCCAGATATGTGTCGTCGTGGACGCGTACGAACGCCGACTCATCCGCACCAGCGAGGGTGACTCCCGTCGTGCGGTGAGCTTCGTCGCAGAGGATCAGGTCGAACTTACCGAGACCGTTCTTCTGCGCTTCTGCGATCGTGTCAATCGACTGGTAGGTCGAGAACACGACGGTCAGCCCCGGACCCTTCGCCACGCTGGCCATCTGCTTGATCAGCTTGCCTGGGTCGGTCGTGGCCGGCAGCGCCAGGTCGTGGGTGGCCATGTCCACGTTGTCGTTGACGATCTGCTGCTTGCCGACCTTCGTGTCGGAGCAGACCGCGAAGGGACGCAGCGTGACCTCGCTCTCCGAGGACCACTCACGGAGGGTCTGCGACAGCAAGGCGATCGACGGAACCAGGAACAGTACCGTGGTGTGCTCGTGACCTGCTGCCGCCCGCTCGTGCTGCAGGCGCTCGGCGATCTTCAGGCTGGTGAAGGTCTTCCCGGTGCCGCAGGCCATGATCAGCCTGCCGCGGTCGCTGCCAGTGAAGCCGGCGAACACGGCGTCGATTGCTTCCCGCTGATGCGGTCGCGGCGACTTCTTGTCGTGCAGCTTCAGATCCGCAATGAAGGTCGGCCCGGAAGATGGGAAGAACCAGTCGATCGGGCTCGCTGCGATGTCGGACAGGCCGAGGCGAGTGACCGGAGGTTGCTGCCCCCTCATGATTTCTTCGGCGTTGGGGCCCCACTTCTCAGTCGTCGAGATGATCATCCGGCGGCTGAAGTCACCCTTGCCCGAGGCCGAGAGGAACGAATCGATGTCCGGCTTCTGGACAGTGTACTTGGGTTCGTAGAACTTGCACTGGATCGCACAGAAGCCGCCGGTCTCCCGGTCTTGTGCGACGAGGTCGATGCCGAGGTCCTTCTTGTTCGACGCGGCTCCGGGCCAGTCAACCCACCGCCAGACCTGGCTGAACTGCTCTTTCCACTGGGGATCGGTGCGTAGGAACTTGACCATGAGCTGCTCGAAGCGACTACCGAGTTCATAGTTGTCCTTCGAGGTCTCGCGGATCGTCTTCAGGACCTCGTGCACCGTAGTCGCCACTGCTCTCCGCTTCCTGCCGCTGCCTAGGAGACGACTGCCTGGGCTGTCGGCCCAGTCGTCCGTTTACGAGAGAGGTTAGCCTGAGCGACCAATGCGATCTTGGGAAAAGGCCAAGGCGGACTTGCGAGGCAGACTCGGTGCTGAGCCTGGACAATGAAGGGAAGCTAGCGATCCTGCTTCTCTGGCACTACTTGCACCAGATGCGGCCTACGGGCGGGTCGCTCCGTGTTCCAGGTAGACCGTCTCGGACTGCTTCCTGGCGGCGCAGGCGGCGTGGACGCGCCGGGCGAGGCGCGGGATGAGGAACTCGTCGAACTGGTCACTGGGGTGGAAGGCGTACTCCCCGATCTCCACCTGGTCGACGGCGATGTGGTCGAGTTCGTGGCCCGGGAGGACGCCCCGTCGAAGACGAAGAGAAGCTTGTCGCCTTCGGTGGGGTGCGGCGCCCAGTCGGCGACCAGGAGACGGCCGATCGGCAGGGTGATGCCGAGTTCCTCCTTGACCTCCCGGGCGGCGCCTTCGCTCGGGGTCTCTCCGGCGCGCAGGTACCCGCCGGGGATCTCCCAACCGGGCTTGTAGGTCGGCTTCACGAGGAGGATGCGGTCGTCCTCGTCGAAGAAGAGGACGCCGGCGGCGGTGCGGGGTTGGGCCACGACCTCTTCGGGCTGGGAGTCGCTCATGGCAACGACTGTAGTCGTCCGTCGCGATCACGCGACGATGCTGAGCCGTTGGGCGACGACGGCGAGCAAGTGGCTCGGCCTGCCTCGTTGTTGGCGGACCCAGGCGGTGACGAGGTGTCGCGGGATGAAGTGGTAGCGGACTTGCTCGGGGCGAGTTTTTTGGCGTCCAGGACAAGGGCGAGCGCCTCGTCCATGCGGTTCTGCGCGCTGTAGGCGCGGGCGATTTCGAGCGTGTGCCGGACGCGGCGTTCGAGCGGGAGGGTCGAGGAGTCCACGCGGGGGCCCTGGCCGGCGGCGATCTGGATGTCGCCGAGTTCCATCGCGGTCGAGATCCGGTGGATGGCCACGTTGGTGGGGCCGAAGGCGGTCCACATGTGGTTGGCGTCGTGGCCGAGGCGCTGTGCGGCCCTGTTCGCTTCGGCGAGGATGTCGAGGACGAGTCTGGTCGCTCGGGAGTACCTGGCGTCCTGGTAGGCGGACCAGGCGGAGCCGACTTCGGCGCGCAGGATGTTGAGGTCGGGCGGCTGCGCGGTGTCGGCGATGGCCAGGAGCGGTTGTAGTCCATGAGCGCTTCGCGGGGCTTCGTGACCGCCCTGCCCTGGGAGTCGGCGGCCCCGTCGAGGAGCGACGGTTCGGCCAGCAGATCGCCGAGTTGGACGACGAGTGCGCTCGTGAGTGACTTGATGACCGTGAGCTGGTCGAGTTCGATCCGGCCGTTCTCGACCTTGCTCAGCCAGTCGGCGGTCCGCCCGACCAGGCCAGCCAGGACCTCCTGCGGCATGCCACGTCGGCGGCGGTACCAGCTGACGCACTCGCCGCATCGGAAAATCGGGAAACGTTCGTGCCAAAAGCCGCCCCAGTTCCCGGCGCTACTCCAGGAAGGGCATCGTTGCTCCAGACCCGAACAACCGTCCTTGCCCACAGTAGAGTTGCCGCCGTGCAGCGACTGGCCTTCTTCGATCTGGACGACACCCTCGTCGATCGCACGCAGGGGTTCCGGGCGTGCGTCCGCAGCTTCTGCTCCGATCTCGGCTTCGCCGAGGACGTCGAGGAGTGGCTGCTGGACGCGATGTACGAGCGTGCCTATCGCAGCGACTTCGACCGCCTGCGCAGTGAGTTCGCCCTCTCCGCTCCGACCGAGGAGTTGTGGCAGCGCTACTGCAGCGGCATGGCAGCCGCCGTGATCTGCCCACCCGCGGTTCTGTCCGGCCTGGAGGAGCTGCGCGCGGCCGGTTGGCGGTTGGCGGTGGTGACCAACGGTGCCGGCGACATACAGCGGGCCAAGCTCGCGAGGACCGGGATCGATCGGAGGGTGGACGCCGTGTGCGTCTCGGAGGAGGTCGGCATCCGCAAGCCGGAGATCGGCATCTTCACCGAGGCGGCCCGCCTCCTGGGAGCCGACGGGCTCTCCGGCGGGTGGATGATCGGCGACAATCCCGAGAAGGACGTGGCCGGTGGGCGGGCTGCCGGTCTGAGGACGATCTGGGTGTCCGGTGGTAACGGCAACGCTGTCGAAGCGGATCACGTCGTCTCGGACGCCGGCGAAGCCATCGAGCTGTTGCTCGGGATGAACGGGGTTCACGCATGAACAGCGGTCGGCCGGTGGTCGGAATGCTGCACCCGGGCAGCATGGGTGCAGCGGTCGCGGCGCAGATCCGCCAGGCCGGGACGACTGTCCTCTGGTGCTCGGCGGGTCGGAGCGAGGCCACCCGGAGTCGCGCGGTCGAGGCTGGCCTCACCGAGGTTCCGAGCCTCGACGAGTTGGTTCCGCGGTGCGAGGTCCTGCTCTCCGTCTGCCCACCTGCCGCTGCCGAGCAGCTTGCCGCCGAGGTCGCGGAGCACGGCTACGGAGGGGTCTACGTCGAAGCGAACGCCGTGACCCCGGAACGGGTCAAGCGGATCGCGTCGGCGCTGCCCGACGCGACGGTCGTGGACGGCTCGGTGGTGGGTTCGCCTCCGCGTGGCGGCAAGCAGCCTCGCCTGTTCCTGTCCGGTCCCGAGCAGGCGGTCGACCAGGTGGTGCGGCTCTTCGCCGGTACCGACGTACGCGCCCGTGTCCTCGGAGCCGAGCTCGGACAGGCCAGCGCGCTCAAGCTCTCGTACACGAGCTATCAGAAGGCGTCCCGGGTGCTCGCGGCGCTGTCGTACGCGCTGGCGGCTGACCACGGTGTCGAGGACGAGCTGCTGGAGATCGCCGCCGGTCGCTCGGGAAGCTACCTGGTGGAGACCGGCTACATTCCCAAGACAGCTGGCCGGGCCTGGCGTTGGGCGCCCGAGCTGGTGGAGGCCGCCGAACTGCTGGAGGAGTGCGGGCTGCCGGGTGAGCCGATGCGCGGCGCGGCCGAGGCACTTCTCCGTTGGGAGGGTGCGCGGGACGCGGAACTCAGCCTGGTGGACGCACTGGACCATCTCCACGAACGCCGTTAAAAGACCGGCTCATCGGCTGGCTTCAGCGCCTCGATGATGACGTGCGCGGACTCCTCGATCGACTGCCGGTCAGTCCGCAGACGGAGGCCCCACCCCACGGAGGGGTGGGCCAGGACGTCGGCTTCGGTGGCGTCCCAGGCGGCGAGGCGGGCCGGGGTGTCGGTGTCGCCGCGCAGGACGGACCGCTGCTCGGTCACGTGCCGTGGGCACGAGAGCTGCACGGTGAGCCAGGATGCCGGGTAGCCCGTCGTGAGGGCGCCGATGCCGGCGATCTGGCCGAGGTGGATGATCGGGGTTCGGCCGGCGGCGAAGACTGCGTCGAGGCCCGGTCGGTCGATCAGGTAGGTGTTGTTGTAGCGGTCGTTGCGGTAGATGACGCCGCCGCTGGCTTCTAGCTGGTGGAGTTGCTCGGGGGTGCCCACCCGGTAGCCCTGGCTGCGGCCGTCACCGATCTTGAGCCGGGCGAACTGGGCCAGCCCTGGGTCCTGCTCGATGAGGGCCGCGGTGATGGTGTCCTTGCCGCTGGCCGGCGGTCCGTACAGGATGATCCCGGTCTTCATGCGCGTGCCACTCCCAGGGCGTATCGGGCTTGGTCGGCGACCGCGATGGCCGATCCGTAGCGGTTGTCGACGACGAGGTGCGGGACGACCGGGCGGAGGGCGAGGTCGATCCCGTCGACGTAGTCCGTCCAGTTGCTGAGCTTCCAGGCGTCGCGGGCGGCGGAACGGAAGGCGATGTACTCGCGCATCGAGTCCGCGTCGCACTCCAGCCAGATCGGCGTGACCTCCACCTGGTGCGCCGCACAGCGGTTGGTCAGGCGCCGCATCCACACCGGATCGGTCATCTCGCTGATGAACGGGGCGGTGGCCACGGTGGAGATGCCGCACTCGACGTTGGCGAGGATCGACTCCATGAGGCACTGGTACTCCAGCGGCCGGACCTCGGTCCGGTAGGTCTCGGATTGCCGGTCGTTGGGGTCGCACCCGAGCTCGGTCAGCAGGCGCTCCACCAGCGGCCGGGTGAGCGGGTCCTTGTCGAGGAGCGGCCAACCGGTCAACTGGGATATGAACTTGGCGAATTCGGACTTACCACTTCCAGCGAATCCACCGATCAGCAGGAGTGAGGGCTGGTTCGTATCGCCACCGGTGTGTCGGCTGCGCCAGGCGTCGAGGATTCGCTGTTGGGCACCCTGGATGCCGCCCTTCGCCGAAGTGGGCACCAAGTGCTTGAGCGCCCGGGTGACAGCCTGGACGTGCTCGCTCTCCAACTGCTCTTTGGAGTAGGAGACTTGATGACCGACTTGCTCGGCCGGGAGTGCCTTGCGGAAGCCGAGTTCGGGCTCGGTCGCCCGGTAGAGCAGGCAGTACGCGCGCCGGTAGTGCGGCCCGGGAAAGACTTCACCCTGTTCGTGCTGCCACAGCGTCTGGAAGTTGGCGGCGGGTGCGGAGAGTCCTGCGCGGCGCGCGGTCTCACGGAGGCGTTCCCCGGCCGCCTCCAGGGTGAGCCCGTGGGCTTCTCGCATCTCCCGCAGCTTCTCGGGCCGCCAGCCCGATCGGTCCCTGCTCAAGTCCCCCACCAGCTCACGGTTCGTCAGCATGATTCCGAGCCTAGGTCCGAGGTCGGCGATCCCATGTGTAAGCGGATGTTGAAGTCACGTTGAGCGGGACGGCGAACGGCCTCGACAACTCGGAGTGATACAGCGATCACGCTATGTCCGGTGTGATGTCCGTGGCAACAGTGCCCACCGGTACGAACGAACTGGAGGCCGCACTATGTTCCACCCCGCATCACGCTCAGATGTACAGGCAACTCCCTTCATTCCGCGTCAGGTTCGCAGGACGACCACGCCTCCCGGAGTCTCCGACGGCTCCTGCTCGGCGGACATGCAGCAATTCGTCGAGGCCCTTCGCGGTGAAGGGGACGAGGCCGACGAGAGCTGGCGCGATTGGGCCCGCCGACTGCTCGACGGCGACGGCCTCACCCCGGTCCTGCTCGCCCGACTCTGGGACGAGGTCGTCGCGTTCGACGACAGGCTCGCCGAGTTCCTGGCCGATCCGGTGCTCGTGCCGGACGGCACGGTGACCGTCTCGGGCAGCGGGAAGGAGACCTTCAAGACGTTCAACGTCTCCACGGCCGCCGCCCTGCTGGCCGCCGCCAGCCGTGTGCACGTCGTCAAGGGCACCTCGTCGTCGGTCTCGGCCGTCTCGGGCGCGTCCGACGTCCTGACCGCACTCGGCGTGCCCTCGCTGACCGATCCCGCCCGCATCTCCGAGTTCACCGCCACGTACGGCATCGCCTTCGTCGACTACGCGTCCTTCTGTCCGCGTTACGCGGCCCGCTACGACGGCCGGTTCGACTTCCTCAGCCCGATGAGCTTCTTCATGCCGGCCGCGACCCTGGTCGTGTCGGCCGACGCGTTCCTCCACGGGCTGGCCCACGACGACGTGCGGACCGCCGCGTTGGGCATCCACTCCGTGCGCCCGGACATCGCCCGCGGCCGGGTCGTGACGACCTGGATCGGGCCCGGGCAACGGATCGACGAACTCGCCTCGTTCGGGACGAGCACCAGCGCGGTACTGCAACACGGAGCCGTCCGACTCGTCAGTCAGCACAGCGACGGTGCCACCGGTCCGTGGCGGCGGGCCGTGAGGCACCGCACCGACCACGCCACCAACGCGGCCGCTCTGGTCGAGTCCCTCCGCCCGAACGGTGACCCGGCTATCACGGACCTGGTCGAGCGCAACGCCGCCGCGATCCTCGCCACCGCGCGCCCGGGAGTTGCTGACGACGAGGCCCTCCAGCTGGTCCGGGAGGCCCGCCTGGACGGCCGCGCCGAGCGGCTCCTTCCCCGTCTCCGCACCGCCGCCTCGAAGGGCCTCCGATGACTCCGCAACCGCTGCCCGTCAACGAGAACTGGGTCGGCAGGACGCTCGGCCCCCTCACCCGCCGGTTCACCCACCACGACCGGCTGCAGGACGTCCTCCCCCTCGACTCCGACCGTCCGCTGGCCGTCGTGACCGGCTTCGGACCGACCAACGCCCCGACCGCCGGCACCCTGTCGGTGATGCTCGGAGTGATCGAGCTGCAGCGCCACCTGCGGGTGCCGATGACCGTGGTCGTCTCCGAGCTGGGCGCGTGGAACTCCCGCAACGTGCCGTGGCACCAGCTCACCGCCGTCCGCGACCAGATGTTCAGCTTCATGCGGGCGATCGGCCTGGACTCGCAGGCCGAGTTCGCGCCGGTCCGGATGCGCTCGCACACCGACACCGCCAACCTCGTGCGGTGCGGGCGCATCGCCCGGTTCCTCAGCCGCCAGGACTTCCTCGACCACCACGAGGACCTGGTCGAGCTCTACCAGGACCACGGTCTGCTCGGGAGCGAGGTCGGTCTCACCGTGGACGCGCTCTACACCGTCGCGGACATCCTCGGCCCCGCCGAGGAAGGCGCCGCCCGCGTGTTGATGCTCTCGGGCCTGGAGGAGAGCTACTTCACCGAACTGTCCCGACTCGTCCTCGACCGGCAACGGGAGGCCGGCGAGCTGAGCCTCGGCTGGCAGGTCGAGCTCGGGGCGCTCTACTTCCGCGTCCTGGAGGGCCTGGGCGACTACCCCAAGATGTCCAAGAGCATCCCCGCCTCGGGCATCCACCTCGGCATGGCGGACGAGGAGATCGCCTCCCGCGTCCTCGCCGACGACGAGGCCAGCCAGCGTCCCCTGCTCTCGGCGATCGAACTCAGCAGCGGCTGGACCATGGTGGAGATCGACCAGGCACGGGCGGCATTCCGGCGCAGGCGACAGGAGGCCGTCGGGTGGGAGCGGGCCAAGCACCGGTTCGCCGAGACGTTCTCCACCTTCGCCAGGATCTGGCGGGAGTGCGGCCGGTGACCGCAGGTCGGACGTTCGTCGTGCTGGGAGGTACCGGCCGTCTCGGTCGGCACCTCCTGCCGATGCTCCGCACGCAGGGGCACCGAGTCATCGGCGTTTCCCGAAGCCCTGCCGACGACCCGCCGCCGGACGGCTGGATCTGCGCGGACCTGACTACGGCCGCCCAGTGGGCATCGGTGCAGGACCGGCTGCTGGACCTGCCGGGCGGTGCGGGGGAGGTCGTCCTCGTCGATCTCGTCCTCGACCGGACGAGCGTCGTCTCGATGCGACGGTCGATCTCTGCCGCCACCACCTTCACGGTACGAACCCGTCGGCTGCTGGCTGCCGAGGGACATGCGGTCCGGGTCCTGGCCGCAGGTACGACGGCCGCGCTGGCACCGCCGGTTTTCCAGACGCCCTACGGCAGGGCCAAGCGCCAACAGGCTCTCCACTACGCCCGGTTGGAATGCGTCGACCTCGTTCTGCTGCCCCAGCTCGTCGACACCGCCAAGCCCGACCGGTCCGGGGACCGTCCCGGCGCGGTCGTCGGCAACAGCTGCACCTACGAGGCTGCCGCGGCAGCTCTGCAAGCCATCGGCCACCACCCGGCGCGACGCTCACTGTGGGTCGTTCGAGGAAGTGATCCGCAACCGTACGTCCACCGCGGGATCACCGGCTTGCCCGGCGCACTGGGCTCACTCGTCCTCTCCCGCACGGTGGGCCGGAACAGCCCCACCGCGCACCGGCGTGCCAGCCGCGAACGGCTCGCGCTCCTGCCTCCCCGTATCCGCGCCGGGGTGGACCACCACGGTGCGCCCGAGCGGCTCGTCCGCGCCTTCGAGAGGTACCTGGACATGCCCCGAGCCCGGACCGTCATCGCGGGTGATCAGCCCGCCCGATCGAAGGAAGACGATGAGCAGTACCCCTGACACCGTCGTTCTCGGCACCGGCTTCGCCGGACTCACCGCCGCCACCCGGCTGGCCGAGGAAGGGCACCACGTCCGCTGCCACGGCGACGGCGCCGTCGGCGCGTCCCTGCAGAACTTCGGCCAACTCCACTCGGGAGCCGTCTACGCCCCCGTGCTCCCCGAGGTTGCGGCCGCCTGCTGGCAGCACCGCTCCCGCTGGTCCGGTCTGATCGGCGAGGACGTCCGACTCGCGCCGGGTTTGGCCCTCTTCGGCTCGCTCGGCGAAGTCGAGCGCTATGCGCAGGCGTGGTCCGACCTCGGGATCCCCGCACGACCACTGTCCGCTGCAGAACTGGACGGCTACGGAGCTCGGCCGTCCGTTGCCCCTGCCGCCGCCTTCGCCCTGCCCGACCTCTCGGTGGACGTGGCCGCCGTGCACTCCAGGACCATCGCGCACGCGGCGACCCGCGGGGTCGGCTTCGCCCGTCCGGCGTCGTGCGCGCCGGTCCTCTCCGGGACCGAAGTGGTCCTGTGGAGCGCGGATGCCGGGTACTACCGGCCCGACACCCTCGTACTGGCGGCCGGCCACCGCACGGCTCATCTGCTCGACCTGCTCGGCATCCAGCACCCGTTGGCGATCATCAACCTGCCGTACGGCGTCCTGGAGGAACCGGTCCCCCGACTCCCGCTCACCTACTGGCTCGACGGCGACCTGCTCGCCGTAAGCCCCCAGCGCAACGAACTCCGTGTCGCACTTCCCGGACGTCCCGGCGGTCCTGCCGACGACGCCGTAGAGCACTACCGGATCGCGGCGGCCCTGTCGGCGCGGTGGCCGGGTCTGCCCGCAGAGCGGGTCCGTCTGCAATGGGGCCAGGTCGCGGAGCCGGTAGGCACCCGACCCGACCCGGCGGCGGTCGTGGTCGATCTCCGTCATCCGCCTGCCGGCTGGGGACAGGTCGCGAACCTGATCGTCTGCCTGCCGGGCAAGTGGACCACCGCCTGGCACGCAGCCGACCAGGTCGCCCGGGCCGCGGCTTCCAGAAGCTGACAGACCGGGGGATCAGCCGCCGATCCCGATCGCCTTCCGCACCTGCTCCAGCACCGGCTGGGCCCGCCTGCGCGCCTTGGCCGCGCCGATCGCCAGCAGCTCCTCCAACTCGCTGCCCGGCTGCATCAGCGCGTCGTACCGCTCGCGCAGCGGGCCCAGCTGCTCGTTCAGGACGACGTACAGCTTGTCCTTCAGCTCGCCCCAGCCCATTCCGCCGGCCTCCAGCCGCGCGCGGACCTCGGTCGTCGTCGCCGGATCGGCGAAGTGGGAGAGCAGCTGGAACACCGCAGAGGAGTCGGGATCCTTGGGCGCCTCAACTGGCGTGCTGTCCGTCGGAATCCGGCGCACGGTCTTCCGCAGCTCCGCCTCCGGCGCGAACAGCGGGATCGTGTTGCCGTACGACTTGCTCATCTTCCGGCCGTCGGTACCGGGCAGGGTGCGGCCGCTGTCCTCGGTCGGCACGACGGCCTTCGGGATCTTCAGCCGGAAGGCGTCTCCGTAGACGGCGTTGAACGCGCCGGCGATGTCCGCCGCGTACTCCACGTGCTGCAACTGGTCCTTGCCGACCGGGACGAGGTCCGCCTCCATGATCAGGATGTCCACGGCCATCAGCACGGGGTAGTTGAACAGCCCCATGTTGACCCCGGCGTCCAGATCCTCGACCCCGGCCTCACGGTTGCGGTCCCGCGCCGCCTTGTACGCGTGGGCGCGGTTCATCAGTCCCTTGGCGCTGAAGCACGAGAGCACCCAGTGGAGTTCGAAGATCTCCGGGACGTCGGACTGGCGGTAGAAGATCGTGCGCTCGGGGTCCAGCCCCGCCGCGAGCCAGGTGGCTGCCACCGAACGGGTCCACCGGCCGAGCAACTCCGGATCGCGTACCGACGTCAGCGCGTGGTAGTCGGCGATGAAGTAGATCGACTCGGCCCCGCCGGCCAGCTCCAGGGCCGGCTTGATGGCCCCGATGTAGTTGCCGAGGTGCGGTTCTCCGGTCGGCTTGATGCCCGTGAGCGACACCTTCGGTTCAGCAGTCACCATGCAGGGAGCCTACCGGCGCGAGCACCACGGGGATGGCGATTCGCGACAGCGCCGACCTGTGGTTCGTCCACCAAGATGCCCGGGCGCACCTGCGCCGTAGAGTCATGCGGCTGTTCGATGATGAAGGAGATCGGATGAGTTGGACGACTGTCCGGGCAACCACGGGAAGCTGGGCGACAGGGAGGGCGGTGACGCGGCGCCGCAGCCAGGAACTGGTCTCGGTGATGAGGATGGCGCGGACCTTGGTCCCGTTGGTGGGCTCCTCGGCCTCCGACCGGGATGCTTTCTCCCCGGTCCGAACCGCGATCGAGAAACGTGTCGCGGTCGGGCACCGTCTCTACTACCAGTGGCTGTCGCCCTGGCTCGTCCCGATCGCCCTGCCGCCGTTGCTCGTCGTGATGGGAGGCAACGCGCGCGCCTCAGCCTTGATCGTCGCCTTGGTCTGGACGTTCGGAGCAGCGCTGTGGCTGCCCAGCGTCCGGTACCGGGTTCTCACGGCCCGGATCGCCGTCGCCTTGGCCACCGGCCTGACCACCTTCACCTGGGTCATGGTGTTCAGAGCGCCGAAGCAGTGGGTGTCGCCGTGGCTGTTTCCGCAGATCGGCCACGCAGCGCTCTTGATCGTCGTAGCCGTCGAACTCCCCCTACTGATATGGCGACTGATGGTTCATCGGCGCAAGGTCAGTCAGGAGTGCCATTCGTACGACGCCTTGGTCGTCCGGATCGTTTGGGTCGCCCACCGGATCCACAGCGAGCGCAGCACGTGGCGCTCGTCGGCTGCTTGCCGCCGATGGGCCGAGGCCGTGGAGACACTTGCGGTCGACGCCGCTCGCTGTCTCGCCCTCACCGATCGGACCGATGCCGCGGACGGGCAGCTTCGCAAGGAGTTGCGTGTTGAGGCCGACCGCATCGCCGAAGGAATCCGACTGTTGAAGGCCGACCTGGTGAGGGCGAGGTCCGAAGCAGAGGTGACAGCCGTGGTCGAGTCCCTGGTGCGAGGCATGCTGCTGGTCGCACGCGGTGACCGGGCTGCGCTGCTGGCGACGGCTCCTCCACCTGCCGCCGCTCCCGGCCTCGTGTCTCGTGTACGGGCCAGGGTCGTCCCGGCAGCCCTGTGGTTCGCCGCGGCCTGGCTGGTCCCCCTGATTCCTCCCGTCGCGCGCCACCCCGCCTTGGCGCAGACCGCGATGTGGTCCCTCATCGTCTCCGGCGCGACGGCTCTGGCAACTGCCAACCCCGAAGTACGCTCGCGGATTCAGGAGGTCGTGGCGAAGGCGCTCCCACCGACTTAGCTTGATCTTTAACCTCGTGCGGCGAGGTGGGCCTGGAGCGTGGGTTCGCGCTTGACGGTCTTGCCGACGTCGTGGCGAGGTGCTGGCTGGCGGTTCTTCGAACCGGGGGGCCGTCCGGGACCGGGTCGAGAAGGTTTCGGCACGCGGGCTGGGGTGAGGGCCTTCGCGCGGATGTTGCGGAACCCGCGGCGGACCCGGGAGGGGGTCAACTTCGCTGCGGGCAGTGGTCGTTCCCAGGGGCGGCCGAGGTCTGCGGCCAGCGGGCGGGCCAGGCGGAGCTGGGTGTGGGCGACGATGACCAGCCAGGTCCACAGGTCGGCGGTATCCGGCGCGCGGAAGTGCGGCGTGGTCCAACCGAGGGTGCCCTTGAGCAGGCGGAAGGTGTGTTCAAGGTCGAATCTGCGTAGGAATGTGCGCCAGATCCGGTCCAGGTGGACGGTGTCGATGCCGGTGGCGGAGGACCACAGCCACAGCGGCTTCGCTTCGCGTTTCCTGGGAAGGTGGTCGACCTTGAGGCCCCGGTCCAGCGCGGCGTACATCGCCCCGTGTCCGCGCCGGTGCTCTCCCGCCAGCGACGGGTCCACCAGCGTCTTGACCGGGCCGTCCGTGCACAGCAGGGCGTCGGTGAGCTCGAAGAGCACATCCGCCCGCTTGTACAGGCTTTCGTAGAACTCGACCCGAAAGCGGGACAAGATGCCCAACGCGCCACCTGTGGGCGCGTCGACGGGAAGACTCATGAGCAGCGGCCGTTCTCTGGTTCTTCGTGACTCGACATCTCGAAGCGTGGAGAACGGCCACCTCTGCTGTCCCGGGAAGAATCGCAGATCAGCAGGTCGAGTGACCTGCGAGGTTAAACAACAAGCTGAGACATACGGCCCCAGCGGTCATCTCGTCGTTGAGCTTCTCCCACTCGTTGTCCCAGGCGTGGTACGCCGCGAGATAGGACTGCTCGAGTCGCAGCAGCTTACGGCCCCCCGATCATGCTCGACCCCAGACCGGACAGGACACCGGCCAAAACCGCTCCGCCGCCCGCGCTGACCCCGAAGCATCCGCACCGAGGCATGAATCTCGATAGTCTGAACACCGGGTTGATCTCGGTGGAGGGGAACCGTGTCAGGGAATAGCCAATGGATTGAGCACGAGTACTTTCGTACGTACAGGATTGCGACGCGAGTCGAGGCTATTTGCCTGAATCCGGTCAATTACTTGCGGGAGCTGGAGGCGCTGTTTCTTGAGGATGGCATTCTTGCTTTCGCCCCCAGTTGGCAGAAGGATACGGCCCTTCATCGGATCATCAGGTATGTTGCTGACGATTTTTTCGCGGAAGACACCAGCGGGCCGGTGTGTGTCCCATGGGGGCCTGATCCTGTGCATCCCCAGTGGATTCTTCCTGTCGATTTGGCCCTTCATTTGTATGGCCTGGTCGAGGAGCCGGAATTCTTCATCCCGGAGGAACGTGAACTCATCCGGGGGGAGGATGGGATCCTTCGGCAGCGCACGCCCACGTGGGTGGAAGACGCATGCTATGAGCACCATCAAGACATGATGCTGACTCAGGTATATGAAGACCTCCTCATGAGGATTGCTGAAGAGGTCTTCTTCGTTATGTTCCTCAACCGTCGAGCCCTAGAGGGACTCAACAGGCATCTTGCCGGTCGCCTGCAAGATGTAGATCCGGGGTACCTGGCGGAGGAAGATGAGGAAGTGGCTCGACTGTTCTCTGGTGCCGGCGAACTTAAGCGGGTGCGTCCTCCAGTGTGGGCCAAGAGGGCAGTATTCTATCGCGAGCGAGGGCGCTGCGCATCGTGTCGAACGGATCTGTCAGGTCTTATTGACACGTTTCCGGACGCGAACTATGACCACATGGCCCCCCTGGCGAAAGGCGGACTCAACGACCTGACAAATTTGCAGCTACTATGCGGCAGGTGCAACCTCAAAAAGTCGGATAAGTCGATGGTTTCAAGTAATCGCTATCGACGTTGGTACTGACCGGCGCGATCTCCTGGCGGGCTGACTGGCGTGCCACAGGCGTGCCAGATCGGGCGGTACGTGGCGGTCAGTCGCGGACGTCGGCGGCGTGGCGGACCGGGAACCGGCGGAGTAGGAGTACCACGGGTCAGGCAGGGTGCGGCACGCCAAGCCGTCAGAGAAGTGGTCCTTGACGAGCTCGCGAGCGTCGAGTTCCTCCGCCCAGCGAGCCCGCTCCTCCGTGGAAGGGAACGGCTTCCCTAAGGAGCGTGTTGTCGCTTCGGACCTTGCCGTCCAACCAGTGCCAGCCTTGCTCGTCGCGCCGCAGAGGGAAGGCCCCGTAGAAAGAGCCGGCTCCGCCCGCGCCCACTTCGAGGAGGAAGGTGCGGTAGTCCGGCGGAAGGGAAACGCCGAGTTCTTTCTCGGCTTCCGCAAGATCGGTCTCGCTGAGGGGCGGCTCCACTGGGAAGTCATGCCCGAAACCCTGCCAACGAGCCCCGAAGACCTCACCCGCGAACGGGGCGTCCCGCAGGGCCAGAACCTGCTCACGAACTCCCGACCAGTCCACTCCTGAGTCGGCGATCTCCGCCCCTCGTGCGTTGCCCGTCATGATCGAGTCTCCCCATGATCCCCGTTTCGGGACTGATCTTTCGAACGCCCGTGCAGGCTGCCAGCGAACCGTCAGCGGCGAGGAAGACCACGAAGTGCCATGAGCCGTCCGGACTGTCGATGGACCCCACCAGCTGGACAGGCTGAGCACCGTGCTCCCTCAGGGCCGCCACGGTCTCGGGCAGCCCGATAGTCTCGATGTTCGCGGCCCTGGTGTGTTCGAGCCGGACAGCGTAAGTACCGGCCAGCACCTCCGCGGGGACCACTCCGTCCCCGATCCTGCAGGCACCGCCTGTAAGTACTGCCTCCCGTGCCGTCCTGCAGACCTGAGTCTGCTCCGCAAGGATGCGGAGCATGGCCTCGGACGTCGGGTCGGTGTCCGGTGGATCAAGAACCAGGTCGTCTTCCCAGCCCCCCCGGCAGCCTGGCTGCCCGTGACGACCAGATCATCAGCCAGAGCGAGGATCCGAACACTTCCAACCTGGAACGTCACCTTGAAGCCGACGCGGCTGTCGATGGACCGCTGTCGGATGTGCCGGATGGAGACGACCCCGCTGCCTGCGAACGGTGCGAGAGGGAACTCATCCGGTGCGGCACTGACCGTGACATGCCCGAGCATGTCCATGTCGTAGCAGTCGTGGGGCTCGCCGATCCGAAGATCAAATATGTGGTCCAGCGTGTGGAACCGGACCGGGCCGAGGTCCTCCACATGCAGCCACATGTGCAACGGCTCGGGCTCGCCACCGCTGTCGCGGGCGTGGAACCACGAGCACGTCACGCGTTGCACTTGCCGACCGACGAGGTCCTCCGGATTTACCGCAGGGCGATCGTGTCAGCCTTGGCTGGAGGGGATCAACGGGATCCTGCCGACGCCGGTCACCCCCTGCGGAGCAGTGCCCTGTGATTGGCGTCACGTGCCCCCATTGCTGGGACCAGCCATCTTGGCTGCTCAGATCCAGAGCGATTCGGGGCCGTTGGCGTCAAACGGCACGAAAATGCCCCCGAAGCGAGCTGCTCCGAGGGCATCGTGCCTGGTCGTACGTGGTGGCCAGGGCCGGGGTCGAACCGGCGACCTTCCGCTTTTCAGGCGGACGCTCGTACCAACTGAGCTACCTGGCCGTACTGCACCGTCTCTTGCGAGACGAGCGATCCCGACGGGACTTGAACCCGCGACCTCCACCTTGACAGGGTGGCGAGCTAACCAACTGCTCCACGGGACCTCATGCGGATCGCTCCGCACAGGACCTTACTACGGTACTGCGTACCCCCAACGGGATTCGAACCCGTGCTACCGCCTTGAAAGGGCGGCGTCCTGGGCCACTAGACGATGAGGGCTTGCGGCCCTTCCGGCCGGATCATCCGGCGTTCGGGGACGTCGAGAAGCATATGGGATGCCGGGCGGGAACGCCAAAACGGTTTCCGGTGGTCGGCGCGGCGGGCGGGGCGTGGGTCAGGACCAGCCGAGTTCGTGGAGTTCGTCGTCGTCGAAGCCGAAGTGGTGGGCGACCTCGTGGATGACGGTGGTGCGGACCTCGTCGACGGCCTCCTCGCGGGTCTCGCAGAGGCGGAGGGTCGGGCCCATGTAGACCATGATCCGGTCGGGGAGGACGCCGGCGTACCACTCGCCGCGCTCGGTGAGCGGAATGCCCTCGTAGAGGCCGAGCAGGTCGGGGGTGCCGGGGGCGGGCTCGTCCTCGACGAAGACGGCGACGTTGTCCATCATCGCGGCCAACTGCGGCGGAATCTGGTCCAGTGCGTCGGACACCAGCGCCTCGAACTCGTCCCGGGTCATCTCCACGGGCCCCATTGTCGGAGTTCCGCCGACGGGACGCCAGGCCACCGCGGGGTGTCGGGGGCCGGGTCGGCGGGGTCGCGGCGGGTGCTTCACTGGCGGCATGACGACGAGGGAACCGGTGCTGCGCGGGCAGGGGCGGGTGGTGGCGGCGGTCTCCGCGGGCGGGGTGCTCGGGGCGGTCGCCCGGTACGGGGCGGGGCTGCTGTGGCCGACCGCGCAGGACGCCTTCCCGTGGACCACGCTGGGGGTCAACGTCCTCGGCTGCGCGGCGATCGGGGTGGTGCTGGTGCTGCTCACCGAGGGGCCGCGCCCGCCGCACCCGCTGCTGCGGCCGTTCCTGGCGACCGGGATCCTCGGCGGGTTCACCACCTTCTCGACGTACGCGGTGGACGCGCAGCAGCTGTTCGACCACGGGCTGCCCGGCAAGGCGCTGCTCTACCTGGGCGGGACGCTGCTGGCCGCCATGGCGGCCGTGTGGGCGGCTGCGGGCGCGACCCGGGCGGTGCTGCTGGCGCGCAGCGAGCGGGCGGCGGCGGACGGGCGGGCGGCGGGGACGGACGGACGGGGGGCGGCGGGATGAACTGGCTGCTGGTGGTGGCGGGGGCCGCGGTCGGCGCCCCGCTGCGGTACCTGACGGACCGTGCGGTGCACGCCCGGGTCGGCTTCGGCTTCCCGTGGGGCACGTTGACCGTCAACGTCGGCGGCTGCGCGCTGCTCGGCCTGCTCGCCGCGGTCGCCCCGCCGGACGTCCGGCTGCTGCTGGGCACCGGCCTGTGCGGGGCGCTCAGCACGTACTCGACCTTCTCGTTCGAGACCCTGGGGCTGGCCCAGAACGGCGCGCGCGGCGCGGCGCTGGGCAACGTGGCGCTGTCGCTGGGCGCGGGCCTGGCGGCGGTGTACGCGGGGGCGGCCGTCGGACGCGCGCTCTGGGGGTGAGTGGGGCGCCACCCGTGTCCCGGTGGGCGGCCGCGCGTTGGGCACCGGAAAGGCGGCGGCCCCCGGGCGGGCCGTGCGGGAGGTGGCTCGATGGTGGCGGGTTGGTCGGTGCGTCGGCGGCGTGCGGCGGCGGGTTCGGTGGCGGCGGCGCTGGCCGTGCTGGGGCTGGGCGGGTGCATGTCGGTGGGCGCGGACGCCCCCGGCGGGGCGGTCGAGGTGAAGCCGTCCGGGACGGGCGGCACGGCGGCGGCGAGCACCAGGCCGGGCGGCGGCCAGGGCGGGCGGCAGGGCGGTCAGCACGGGGAGCACGGCGGCTCGTTGAGCCTTGACGGTGCGTCACCGGCCGCGTCGCCCCCGGCCGGGGCCCCGGCGCCCGGGTCCACGCCGCCGCCGGGGTCGGCGGGGGTGCCCGGCGCGCCGGTGCAGGTGCCCGCCCCCGCGGAGAGCAGCACGCCCCCGTCCGGGACGGCGAGTGGGCCCGCCTCGCCGCCGACCGACCGGCCCACCGGCGGGAGCGGCACGACCGCCCCGCCGACCCCCCAGAGCAGCCCGTCGGCGCCCGCGCACTCGCCGTCGCCGTCGGCGACGCCCAGCGGTTCGGGGACGGAGGGGCCGAGCGACCCGTCTTCGGTACACTGAGGGAGCGGTCCACACCTTCGTTCGAAGGCGATGACCAGGGGATTTGCCTCCGATCCCGAGGTTCCCCTATGGTGGTAGATCGTTCGTTTGATCCTATTTGGCTGGCGCTCCTCATACACCTTTGAGCGCCCTTGGCGCGTTCCGGCGATCCGTGGCTGACCGCATAGAGGCGGTTTTTCAACAGACCCACCGGACTTTGGCGCGTGCCACTTCCGGAAGGTTTTGCATGTCTCTCGTTGACGACGCCCGCTTCGCCATGCCCGCGAACGGGTCCGACGCCGACTCCCTCGACACCGACACGCTGGACGCGGAGCTCGCCGAGCTCACCGACGCCGACGTGGACACCGACTTCGACGCGGACACCGACGCCGCGGACGACACCGACACCGCGGACGCCGCGGACGACACCGACGCCGAGCCCACCGTCACCTTCGGCGACCTCGGTCTGCACGAGGACGTGGTCCGGGCCCTCGCCAAGCGCGGCGTCACCACCCCGTTCCCGATCCAGGCCGCGACCATCCCGGACGCGCTGGCCGGCAAGGACGTCCTCGGCCGCGGCCGCACGGGCTCCGGCAAGACCCTGAGCTTCGGCCTCCCGCTGCTGACCCGCCTCGCCGGCGGCGAGCGCACCAAGGCCAAGCACCCGCGCGGCCTGATCCTCGTCCCGACCCGCGAGCTGGCCATGCAGGTCGCCGACGCGCTGGAGCCCTTCGGCTCGGTGCTCGGCCTGCGCCTGAAGGTGGTCTGCGGCGGCACCTCGATGTCGAACCAGATCTACGCCCTGGAGCGCGGCGTCGACGTCCTGGTGGCCACCCCCGGCCGCCTGCGCGACCTGATCAACCGCGGCTCCGCCAAGATGGACGAGGTCGAGATCGCCGTCCTGGACGAGGCCGACCAGATGGCCGACATGGGCTTCCTGCCCGAGGTCACCGAGATCCTCGACCTGGTGCCGGCCGGCGGCCAGCGCCTGCTGTTCTCCGCCACCCTGGAGAACGAGATCGACAGCCTGGTCAAGCGCTACCTGAAGAACCCGGTCACCCACGAGGTCGACCCGTCGGCCGGTGCGGTCACCACCATGACCCACCACATCCTGGTCGTGAAGCCCAAGGACAAGGCGCCGATCACCAACGCGATCGCCGCCCGCAAGGGTCGCACCATCATCTTCGTCCGCACCCAGATGGGCGCGGACCGGGTCGCCCAGCAGCTGATGGAGGCCGGGGTGAAGGCCGACGCGCTGCACGGCGGCATGACCCAGGGCGCCCGCACCCGCGTCCTCGGCGACTTCAAGGACGGCTACCTGAACGTGGTCGTCGCCACCGACGTCGCCGCCCGCGGCATCCACGTCGACGGCATCGACCTGGTGCTGAACGTCGACCCGGCGGGCGACCACAAGGACTACCTGCACCGCTCCGGCCGCACCGCCCGGGCCGGCCGCTCCGGCATCGTCGTCACCCTGGTGCTGCCGCACCAGCGCCGCGGCGTGTTCCGCCTGATGGAGGACGCGGGCGTGGACGCCTCGCGTCACATCCTCGACCACGCCTTCGACGCCGAGGTGGCCCGGATCACCGGCGCCCGCTCGCTGGTCGAGGTGCAGGCCGAGAGCGCCTCCGGCATCGCCGGTGCCGCCGAGCGCGAGGTCGCCGAGCTGACCCGCGAGCTGGAGCGCGCCCAGCGCCGCGCCACCGAGCTGCGCGAGGAGGCCGACCGCCTGGCCGCCCGTGCCGCCCGCGAGCGCGCCGAGCTGGGCATCGAGGACGAGGAGCCGGCCGCCGAGGCCGAGACCGAGGCCCCCGTGGCCGCGGTCGCCGCCGAGGCCGAGCCGGTGGCGGTGGCCGAGGAGCGCGCCCCGGCCTACCGCGAGGCCCGCAGCGAGCGCCCGGCGTACAACAACCGGGACCGCGGCGACCGTGAGCGTGGCGGGTTCAACCGTGACGACCGCGGCGGCGACCGTGGTGGCCGTTCGTTCGGTGACCGTGAGCGTGGCGGGTTCAACCGTGATGACCGTGGTGGTCGCTCGTTCGGTGACCGTGAGCGTGGCGGCTTCAACCGTGATGACCGTGGTGGCCGTTCGTTCGGTGACCGTGAGCGTGGCGGTTTCAACCGTGATGACCGTGGTGGCCGTTCGTTCGGTGACCGTGAGCGCGGTGGTTTCAACCGTGATGACCGTGGTGGCCGTTCGTTCGGTGACCGTGAGCGTGGCGGGTTCAACCGTGATGACCGTGGTGGCCGTTCGTTCGGTGACCGTGAGCGCGGTGGGTTCAACCGTGACGACCGCGGCAGCCGCTCGTACGGCGACCGCCCGGCCCGTCCCTTCGGCGCCGGCGGCGACCGTGACCGCGGCCAGGCCGGTGGCGGCAGCCGTCCGTTCGTGCGGCGTGACGACCACCGTTCCGGCGGGCGCCCGCAGGGTGGCTTCAACCGTGACGACCGCGGCGGCGACCGTGGTGGCCGTTCGTTCGGTGACCGTGAGCGTGGCGGCTTCAACCGCGACGACCGCGGCGGCTACAACGGCGGCGGCGACCGCAAGCCGCGCTGGAAGAACTGACGCACAGTCCGGTACGGGCCCGCTCCACTTCGGTGGGGCGGGCCCGTCCGCGTTTCCTGGGCGGTGAAAATCGCTGGTGGGAGCGGGAGTTGGGGATTAGCGTGCCGAGGCATGAGCAGTAGGCAGCGGGCCGTGGCCACGCAGAACGAGGAGATCGCCGACCGGGGGGAGTACCGCAGCCCGGCCGGGGCGGTGGTGCGGATCGCCGAGGAGCTGGCCGAGGCCCGGGCGGGCACGGTCTCGTACCGGGCGGACGCGGAGTTCGGGCCGGGCCCGGGGCCGCTGGCGGCCGGGGCGGTGGTCGAGGTCACCGGGGAGGGCAGCATGGCGGCCGCCCGGCGGCTGGTGGCGGACGGCGGGCGGGGCGTCGCGGTGCTGAACTTCGCGTCCGCGCGCAACCCCGGCGGCGGCTACCTGCGCGGCGCCCAGGCCCAGGAGGAGGACGTCTGCCGCTCCTCGCTGCTGTACCGCTGCCTGCTGGAGGCCCCCGACTACTACGAGGCGCACCGGGCCTCCACCGACCTGCACTACAGCCACCGGGTGATCTGGTCGCCCGGCGTGCCGGTGATCCGGGACGACCGGGGAGAGCTGCTGGAACGCACCCACCGGGTCGGCTTCCTGACCTCGCCCGCGCCCAACGCGGGCCAGCTGGCGCTGCGTTCGCCCGGCCGTCCGCTCGACCTCGGCCCGGTGCTGGCCGAGCGGGCCGGGCGGGTGCTGGCCGTCGCCGCCCGGCACGGGGTGCGGGAGCTGGTGCTGGGCGCCTGGGGCTGCGGGGTGTTCCGCAACGACCCGGTCGAGGTGGCGGCCGCGTTCGGACAGGCCCTGGACGGCTGGGGCGCGGCCTTCGACCGGGTGGTGTTCGCGGTCTGGGACCGCAACCGCCCCTCGGCGAACCGGGCGGCCTTCGAGGCGCGCTTCGGCGGCTGAGCCGGCCCCGGCTCCGGGTCTGGTCCTGCTCCTGGCTCCGGTGCTGGCCCTGGCCCTGGCCCCGGCCCGGGCTCAGTCGCCGGTGGCCAGCGCCGAGGCCGCGGTGACCACGCCCGTCACGGTCAGCACGGCCGGCCAGGCGCCGATCTTCTTCGCCAACGGGTGCGAGCCGCCGAACGCGGCCAGGTACAGCGCGGTCAGCCCCGCCGCGGCCGGCACCCCCGACCGCCGCCCCCACCGCACCGCGGCGGTCGCCCCCGCCGCGGCCAGTACGGCACCGCCCAGCTCGCGACGACCGCTGAACCGCGCGGTCGCGTACCCGCCGATCAGTCCGGTGGCGGCAACGGCGGCGGTGACGGGGAAACGGGCCATCGGACGTACTCCTTCACGACTTCGGGACTGCACGGCTCCGGTGCGCGCGCCGTCCACGGTAACGCTCCTAACGAGCTGCCCGCCGCACGGGGAACGGGGATTGGGATACTCGGGCGGTGACCGATCGAGAGCTTGCACCGACGGGGGACGGGGAGCTGCGGGCGAGCCCGCTGGAGCTCTTCTTCGACCTGGTCTTCGTCTTCGTCATCACCCAGCTCACCGCGAGCCTGGCCCACCACCTCACCCCCGGCGGCCTCGCCCGGGTGCTGGTGATGCTGGCGGTGATCTGGTGGATGTACGACGCCTACATCTGGGTCGCCAACGCCGTCCCGCCGCGCACCCACGGGCGGCGCGCCCTGATGCTGCTGGGGATGGGCTGCTTCCTGGTCATCGCGCTCAGCGTGCCGCGGGCCTTCGACGGCGGCGGCGAGGCCTTCGGCTGGGCGTACCTGCTGGTCATCGCCGTGCACACCGGCATGTTCGCCAATGCCGGGGTCCGCCCCGGGCCGGTCGCCCGGATGGGGGCGCTCAACCTGCTGGGCGCCGGACTGGTGATCACCGGCGGGTACCTCCGCGGCGGGCCCGAACTCCTGCTCTGGACGGCCGCGTTCGGCCTCCAGCTGGCCATCCCGTACCTGGTCGACCTGCCGCGCTTCCAGCTCCGCTCCGACCATTTCGTGGAGCGCCACGGGCTGGTGGTGATCGTCGCCTTCGGCGAGTCGGTGATCGCCATCGGCGTCGGCATCGGCGAGAACGAGCTCACTGCGGCCCCGGCCGCCGCCGCGATGCTGGCCCTGGCGGTCTGCGTCGGCCTGTGGTGGGCGTACTTCGGCGCGGACGACGAGGAGCGGGCCGTCCACGCGATGGCCCGGTTCGACGACGCCCGGCGCAACCTGGCCGCGATCAAGGTCTACTACCTGGGCCACTACGCCCTGCTGCTGGCCGTCATCCTGTTCGCCACCGGCGCCAAGACCGCCACCGCCCACCCCACCTCGCCCCTCCACCTCCCCGAAGCGCTCGCCCTGTCCGGCGGCACGGCCCTCTTCCTGGGCGCCAACGCCGCCGTCCGCCGCATCCTCGTCCTCGGGCCCAGCCGCTTCCGCCTCACCGCCGCCGCCCTCGTCCTGGCCACCACCCCGCTCGGCGTCCGGCTCGGCCCGCTCGCCCAACTCGCCGCCACCGCTGTCGTCCTGGCCCTCCTCTTCCACGCCGAGGCCCGCCGGCAGGGCGTCGAGCAGCCGACCGCGGGGCAGCCGACCGCAGGTCAGTCGACCACGGGGCAGCCGACCGGCCGCCGAGGCTCCCCGGTGGCCCTGGCCGCGGACGAAACGGGGTGACGCCGACGCCGGTGCCGTCAGCTGCTCGTGCGGTCGTCGGCCGTCGTCACACCGGGCCCAGGGTGCGGAGGGTGGCGAGGTCGGCCTCGGTGGCGCCGTGGTTGCGGAGGTAGGCGTCGAGGGAGCCGTGGGTGGTGGTGGCGTGGTCGAGGGCGGCGTGCAGGTGGGCGGCTTCGACCGGGCGGGAGAGGCGTTCGACTCCGGCGGCGTCGTAGTAGGGGACGGGGCCGCGGTCGAGGCCGAGGCCGGGGTTGGAGCGGAGGAAGTCGGCGGTGACCGCTTCGAGGGGGAGCCCGGCCAGGAGCTGCAGGACGGCGACGGTCAGGCCGGTGCGGTCCTTGCCGACGGCGCAGTGGACCAGCAGCGGGGCGCCGTTGGCCAGGGCGTGGACGGCGGCGGCGATCGCGACGCCGCCGGTCTCGGCCATGAACGGGTAGAGCGCGGCCTGGTCCTCCGGCCAGACCCGGGCGGTGGTGGTCGGGTCGGGCAGCAGCGGCAGGTGGAGGTAGTGGACGCCGTCCGGGAGGCGGTCGGGCCAGTCCGCGACCTCGGGGGTGCTGCGCAGGTCGAGGACGGTGCGGATGCCGAGCTCCGCGAAGCGCCGCAGGCCCTCGTCGGTGAGGCGGTTGAGGGTGGCCGAGCGGTAGAGCAGTCCGGGGCGGTAGACACCGGCCCCGGCGTCGCGGAGGTTGGGGACGTCGGGGATGTCGAGGAACGGCGCGGCGGCGATCTCGGTCTCGGTCATGCGCTCCACGGTAGGTGCAGGGCCCGGCGCCGGGCCGGTGCGTTCACCGAACCGGTATCGAGGGGGCGGGGCGGTGTCGAGGGGGCCGGGCCGGTGCCGAAGGGCCGGGGCGGTGTCGAGGGGGATCGGACAGGGCCGGTCAGCGTCCGCCGGCCGCGTCCAGGAAGGCGCCGGTGACGTACGAGGCGGCGGGGGAGAGCAGGTAGAGGATCGCCTCGGCGATCTCCTCGGGCTGCCCGCCGCGCCCCATCGGCAGGTTCGGGCCGACCCGGTCGACCCGGCCGGGCTCGCCGCCGAGGGCGTGGATGCCGGTGTGGATCAGGCCGGGGCGGACGGCGTTGACCCGGATGCCCTCGGCCGCGACCTCCAGCGACAGGCCGGTGGTCATCGAGTCGAGCGCGCCCTTGGACGCCGCGTAGTCGACGTACTCGTTGGGCGAGCCGAGCCGGGACGCCGCCGAGCCGACGTTGACGATCGCGCCGCCGCGGCCGCCGTACCGGGTGGACATCCGGCGCACCGCGGCGCCCGCGCACAGGAACGGGCCGGTGACGTTGGCGGCCCAGATCCGCTGCAGCCGGTCCTCGTCGAGCTCGTCCAGTCGGCACTGCCGCTCCAGCGTGCCCGCGTTGTTCACCAGGGCGGTGAGGGTGCCGATTTCGCGGTCGACGGTCTCGAACAGCCCGTTCACCCCGGCGGTGTGCGAGACGTCGGCGCGGACGGCGATCGCGGTGCCGCCCGCGGAGCGGATCCGCTGCACCACGGCGTCCGCCGCGTCCGCGTCGCTGCGGTAGTTGACGCACACCCGGTAGCCGCGTTCGGCGGCGAGCAGTGCGGTGGCCGCCCCGATGCCGCGACCGCCGCCGGTGACCACCAGCACCTCGTCCGCCTCGCCCTGCGCCATGCCGGTCAGCTCCTTCGTCCACGACGGTGTCGTCCCGACGCTATCCCACCGGGTGAAATTCCTTTGCGGGCGGCGCAGTCGGCGGCCGAGCATCACTGCCATGGACCTCTCGCTCTCCCCCCACGGCCCGCTGCGGGCCGACCGGCCGGACCTGTCCGCGTACCTCGCCGCGGACGAGGTCGTCGACCACGACCACCCCGCGATCGTCGCCCTGGCCGCGCAGTTGCGGCAGGACGACCCGGTGCGGACCGCCGAGGCGGTGTTCGAGCACGTCCGCGACCGGATCGACCACTCGGCGGACATCGGCCGCTGGTCGGCCGCCTACCGGGCCTCCGACGTGCTCGCCGCGGGCAACGCGATCTGCCACGGCAAGTCGCACCTGCTGGCCGCGCTGCTGCGCGCCAACGGCATCCCGGCCGGGCTGTGCTACCAGAAGCTGGACGTGCTGCACGGACTCAACGGCGTTCTGCTGCCCGGCACTTCGTGGTGGGTCCGGCTGGACGGCCGGGGCAACCGGAACGGCGCGGACGGGCACTTCGCCACCACTCCGGCGCAGGAGCGGCCCGCCTGGACCAACGACCCGGCGCTCGGCGAGCACCACTACACCACCGTGTACGCGACGACGCCGCAGCCGCTGCTGGCCGCCCTGCGCACGGCCGTCCCGAACTCGACCGGCTACGGCTACCTGCCGCGCGAAATGCCGGACGCGGTGCGGTAGTTCACTGATCCCGCAGGCGGCGGGTGGCGATCCGCGGGTCGGTTTCCCCTCGCAGTCGGACGGGTAGCTTCTGTACGGTCAACGGCCGTGTGGGGAAGGGCAGTTCGGCCACCAATGAGCCGATCTGCCCGATCCCGTCCGGGGGCGCACCGAGGTGCCGCGTCACCGCCGACACCTGTGTCGCCGAGGCCCACCGAGTACGCAACTCCGCTGCCGGTGGCCGCCGTTCACCATCCGCCCGATGGCGGCCGGGGTGGCCGTGTCGGCCTGTACGCCGGGTTCTGTCTCCTCCCCCCACCTGCCCCCTTCCTCCCCCGCCCCGTTAAATCGCTCGCCCGGACGGCCCGCCCCGGGCGAAACTGCACACCCACCCGCACCCGCACCCGCCCGCGTCCGCCGAGGAGGCGTCCGCCCGTGAACGTCCTGCTCTCCGGCATCGTCGGCTCCACCGCGTACGGCCTGGCGCACGCCGGCTCCGACCTAGACCGGCTCGGCCTGTTCGCCGCGCCCACCGTCGCCTTCCACGGCCTGCACCGCCCCGCCGAGTCGCACGTCACCACCGCCCCGGACCGCACCCTCCACGAGGCCGCCAAGTGGTGCCGCCTCGCCCTCGGCGGCAACCCGACCGCCACCGAACTCGTCTGGCTGCCCGAGGAGTTGTACGAGGTCCGGACACCGCTCGGCGAGGAGCTGATCGGCCTGCGGGAGGCCTTCCTGTGCGGTCCGGCGGTCCGCCGCGCCTACCTGGGCTACGCCGAGCAGCAGTTCCGCAAGCTCACCGCCCGCGACCGCACCGACCCGACCGGCCGCGCCAGGGCCGCCAAGCACGCCCGGCACCTGGTCCGCCTGGTCCGCCAGGGCGTCACCCTGCACGAGACCGGCCACCTGGAGATCCGCCTCCCCGACCCCGAGCGGGTCCGCGCCCTCGGCGAGCGCTACGCCGACCACCCCGAGGAGGCCGCCACCCTCCTCGCCGACGCCGAGACCCGCCTCGGCCGCCCCGGCGTCCTGCCCGCCGCTCCGGACGAACGCCCGGTCGAAGCCTGGCTGCACCGCGTCCGAACCGCCCACCTGCCCACCCCCTGACCCCTCGCCGGTCCCCGCCCCCGACCTGCGCGACCCACCCGGCAATCCACTGGTCATCCCCCACCGGGCACCAGGTAGGATCACCCCGGCAGGCGCTGTCCCCTCCGGGTCCACGCCTACCGCGGGCCGCTAGCTCAATTGGCAGAGCTGCGGACTTTTAATCCGTAGGTTCAGGGTTCGAGCCCCTGGCGGCCCACGTACGGCGAGGGGGTTGAACCCCCTCTGACCTGCAGCGCAGCACCCCGGCTAATTTGAGTAGCCGGGGTGCTGCTGCGTTTGCGGGCCGTCTGCGTGAGCGATGCGTGAGCGGACGGCAGATCAGTGCCTGGTCAGCTGGCGGACTGGGCGTCCTTCGGCGACCTCGCCCGGGGGACGAGCGCGGCGGCGGCCTCGGCCTGGGCGAAGGCCAGCTCGGGCAGGACGCTGGCGTAGATGTCCGCCGTGATGGTGATGGAGGAGTGGCCAAGCAGCTCCTGGACCACCTTGAGATCGGCGCCGGCCGCGAGGAGAAGCGTCGCCGCGACGTGGCGGAGGTCGTGCAGGCGGATCGGCGGAAGGCCGGAGAGGGACACGAGCCGCTCGAACATGTCGGTGACCTTGCCAGGGTGCAGCCAGCCGCCGTCCTCGTCGGTGAATACCCGGCCGGTGTCCTGCCAGGCCGGTCCCCACTTCTCACGCTCCGCCTGCTGGCGGACGCGGTGGGCACTGAGGGCGCGGACGGTCTGCTCGTCGAGCGGCACGACCCGGAAGCCCGCGTCCGACTTCGGTATGGACTCCTCGACGCCCCAACCGTCCTGGACCAACTGGGTGGTGACGGTGAGGGAGGAGGCATCGAGGTTGGTCTCCGACCAGCCGAGGCCACAGGCTTCGCCCCGGCGAGGACCGCGGAAGGCCATGAGGTGCCACATCGCGTACAGGCGGTGGTCCGCCACGAAGTCGAGGAACTCGCCGGTCTGAGCAGGTGTCCACACCATGACGGGCGACGGCTTGCTGCCGGTCTCGCGCCACTCGGCGACGCGCTCCGGCGTCCAGAGGAGGGCCTTGGGCTTGCTCGCCGGGTCGATCTTCACGTGGGAGGCCGGGTTGAAGGTGATGAGACCATCGGCAATCGCGTCGTTGAGCGAGACGCGGAGGGTGCGTCGGATGTGCTGGCGCGTGGTAGGCCCGGTGACGCGCCTGAACGGCGGCATCTCGGCGATGGTGGCCTTCAGCGCCGCTCGGCGGGCGCGATTCTCCTCGCCCTTCCAGGAGGACGTCCGGAGCTCTTCCGTTGCCGCGCGCCGAAGGGCGTTCGCCTCCAGGATCTCCTCGTTGGTCTCAGAGGGCGTTAAGTCCGTTTTTGGTAGAGGCCTCGTCGGGGCTGGATAAGCGTGCCTTGGCGGACGAGTCTGCCCAGACGGTTCCGGGTGACGTT
>NZ_JBIAVO010000040.1:0-69283 GCF_042894345.1 Kitasatospora sp. NPDC001540 | reverse complement strand
TGCTCGCCGACTGGGCGCAGCACCTGCCGGCCGAGCTGCTGGCGGCGAAGGCCGCGGCCGAGCGGGCCGGGCGGACCGCCGTCGCCGTCGGCTGGGACGGCACCGCCCGCGCCGTGCTGGAGGTCGCCGACGCCGTCAAACCCACCAGCGCCGAAGCCGTCACCCGCCTACGCGCCCTGGGCCTGCGCCCCGTCCTGCTCACCGGCGACAACCGCACCGTCGCCGAAACCGTCGCCACCGAAATCGGCATCCCCGCCCACGACGTCATCGCCGACGTCCTGCCCGAGGACAAGGTCGCCACCATCCGACGCCTCCAAGCCGAAGGCCGCACCGTCGCCATGGTCGGCGACGGCATCAACGACGCCGCCGCCCTCGCCCAGGCCGACCTCGGCCTCGCCATCGGCACCGGCACCGACGCCGCCATCGAAGCCGCCGACCTCACCCTCGTCCGCGGCGACCTGCACTCCGCCGCCGACGCCATCCGCCTCTCCCGCCGCACCCTCGCCACCATCAAGGGCAACCTCTTCTGGGCCTTCGCCTACAACCTCGCCGCCCTCCCCCTCGCCGCCGCCGGACTCCTCAACCCCATGATCGCCGGCGCCGCCATGGCCTTCTCCTCGGTCTTCGTGGTCGGCAACAGCCTGCGGTTGCGGACCTTCAAGGCCCGCTGAGCCCGTACACGAACCGACCGGTCCGGCCCGGGGAAGCTCCTTCCCCGGGCCGGACCGGTCAGTTTCCGAGAAGCCGCCGCGACCGCTCCGTCCCTAGGATCGGGGACATCGGCAGGGAGCAGGAACGGGAACGGGAGGACCGGTCATGGCGGAGAAGCACGAGGGTTTCACGGCGGACGAGCGCGCGGCGATGAAGGAGCGCGCGAAGGAGCTGAAGGCGGAGTCCAAGCGGGCGTCGGCGGCGGCGAAGGCGGCCGAGGCGGAGCGGGACCTGCTGGAGAAGATCGCCGAGATGCCCGAGGCGGACCGGGTGCTGGCGCAGCGCTTCCACGAGATCGTCACCGAGGTCGCCCCGCAGCTGGCCCCGAAGACCTGGTACGGCATGCCCGCGTACAACAACGCGGACGGCAAGCCGGTGTGCTTCTTCCAGAGCGCCGCCAAGTTCAAGTCCCGGTACGCGATGATCGGCTTCAGCGACAACGCCAGGCTGGACGACGGCGCGATGTGGCCCACGTACTTCGCGATCGCCGACCTGGGCGAGGCGGAGGCGGCCCGGGTCGCCGACCTGGTGAAGCGCGCGGTGTCCTGAGCCCGGGCGGGCGCAGCGGGTCGATCGACCGCCGTCGGCCGCCCGCGCTCAGCGTCCGGCCAGCAGACCGTTCAGCGTGCCGTAGTCGAGTGCGCCGCCCAGGGCGCCGTACGTGCCGGTGGCGAACAGTTCGGTGGTGGCCCGGTGGGCGGCGGTGTAGGCCGCCTGGGCGAGGGCGGTGCCGAGGCTGATCCGGCGGACCCCGGCGGCGGCGAGTTCCGCGACGGTCGGGCCGTTCGGGACGGCCATCGCGTTGACGGGCAGCGGGGAGGCCGCGGTCAGTTCCTTGAGCGCGGCGAGGTCGAGCAGGCCGGGGACGAAGAGCGAGTCGGCCCCGGCCGCGGCGTACGCCTCGGCGCGGCGGAGCAGCTCCGCCGGGCGGTCGGCGGCCGGGCCGATGCCGAACAGGTGGACGTCGGTGCGGGCGTTGACCAGCAGGCCGGGCAGCCCGGCCTCGGTGGCGGCCGTCCGGGCGGCGCGCAGGCGGGCGGACTGTTCGGCCGGGGTGAACAGCGGGCCGCCCGGGGCGGTGGAGTCCTCCAGGTTGATGCCGACCGCGCCCGCCGCGACCACCGCGCGGACGGTCTCGGCCACGTCCTCGGGGGTCGGGCCGTAGCCGCCCTCGACGTCGGCGGTCACCGGGACGTCCACGGCGGCGGCGATCCGGCGCACCGCCTCGGCCATCGCCGCCCGGTCCAGGCCCTGCCCGTCGCCGCGGCCCACCGACCAGGAGACGCCGCCGCTGGTGGTGGCGATCGCGGGCGCACCGGCCGCGGCGATCACCGCCGCGCTGCCCGCGTCCCAGGCGTTCGGGAGCAGGAGCGGCGCGTCGGCGGCGGCCAGGGCGCGGAGGGTGGCGGCGTGCTCGGTGGACCGGGCGGGGAGGGTGCGGTTCGGCATGCGGGTCTCGCTTTCCGTGCGGTGCCCGTACGCGGGTGGGTACGGGTCGTGGCTTGCGGGTTGATGGTGCCCCGTCCGGCCAGTGGGTGCCGACTGATTAAGCTGGGGCCGAATCGACGGCGGCGACGGCGGGGGTGGCGGGGTGCGGACCGGGTTGCCGCTGACGGTGGGCGACCTCGCCCTGACCAGGTTCGCGATCTCGCCGATGTGGGAGGTGGTGACCGCCTTCCGCGCGCTGGCCGCCGACCCGGTGCCCGTGCCGCACCGCCGGTGGGCCGCGCAGGTCCGGCCGCGGCTGGCCGCCGCCGGGCTGGACCGGGGCTGGCTGGCCGAGCTGATCCCGCCGCACGGGCACCTGCCGGACTTCCTCACCCCCGCGCCCGCGGAGCGGGTCACCGACCTGGCCGCGGAGCTGGCGGCGATCCGGGCCACCGGCGCCGTCCTGCTCCGGCACGACCTGGAGTGCCTGCGCACCGACCGCGCCGACCGCGTCGACCGGGCGGGCGGGCGGGGGGACGGGCGGTTGCGACTGCTGGAGCGCGAGCCGGAGCAGGCGCTGCGGCGGATCACCCACGAGGTCGAGGCGTTCTGGCAGCTCGCCCTCGCCCCGTACTGGTCGCGGATCCGCGCGGTGCTGGAGGCGGACGTCCTGCAGCGCGCCCGGCAGGCCGCCGAGCGGGGCAGCGCGGGCATGCTCGGCGAGCTGCACGGGACGGTGCGCTGGGCGGACGGCACGCTGCACCTGTCGGAGCGGCACTGCGCCGTCACCCGGATCGCGACCGGCGCCGGGCTGCTGCTGGTGCCCTCGGTGTTCGCCTGGCCCCGGCTGCTGACCCGCACCGTCTCCCCCGACCCCCCGCAGCTGTGCTACCCCGCGCTGTCCGCCGCGACCGTCTGGGAGCACCGTCCGCGCCCGCGCGCCGAGGCGCTCGCGCCGGTGCTCGGCCGCACCCGCACCCGGCTGCTGGTCGAGCTCGACGTGCCCGCCTCCACCACCGAACTCGCCGCCCGCTGCGGGCTCACCGCCCCGGCGGTCTCCCAGCACCTGACCGCGCTGCGCACCGCGGGCCTGGTCTCCTCGCACCGGGCCGGGCGCTGCGTGCTGTACGCCCGGACGGCCGTCGCGGACGGGTGGCTGGGGGCGCTGCCCTAGGGGCCTCAACTCCCCTCGTACGCACGGAGGGTGAGCAGGGCCGCCAGGGTGACGCCCGGGCGGGCCTCGTTCTCGGTGGCGGCGGACCAGCGGGCCCAGTTGATCGGCCAGCCGCCGTCCGGGAGTTGGCGGGAGGCGAGGTGGTCGAGGCCGCGTTCGAGCTCGGCGTCGGTGAACCAGGACCGGGCCAGGCTGTCCGGGCGGGGCGCGTAGTCGTGCGGGAGGTGGAACTCGCCGGGCGCGTAGCCGGGGGCGAGCCGGACCTGCTCGGGGCGGGCCGGGTCGAGCAGCACCAACTGCTGCTCGCGCACCGACTCGCCCAGGCGGGCGGCCTGTTCGGCGGCCCAGGCGCGGTCGGGGGCGGCGTCCAGGAAGCCCACGGCGGTGATCACCTCGTACGGGTGGGTGGCGCCGATCGCCTCGATCGCGCGGCGGCAGAAGGCCTCCGCGCCGGTCAGCCAGGGGTGCCGCAGGCCCGACCGGAGCAGCGGGGCGGCGATCTGGCCGGTGGCGAGCAGTTCGGCGGGCGGGGCGTCGGTGATCGGCAGGAAGGGCGGGTGCGGGTAGTCGCGCAGGCTCGGCAGGACGGCCGGGACGCCGCCGTCCGGGGTGGTCGACGCGGCGGCCCAGTCGCAGAGTTCGGTGCCGCGCGGGCCGTTCAGCGCACCGGCCTCGGCGAGGACGCGGGCGGCGGCTCCGGCGGCGAGGGGCTGGGCGGCGGGCCCGCGGACGTCCGGCTCCAGACCGTACGCCCAGCCGCCGTCGGGGGTGCGGTAGGCGTCCAGGGCGGCGAGGACGCCCGCCGGGTCGGGGGCGCCGCCGAAGTGGTGCGCGAAGCGGCGCTGTTCGAGCACCCGGCCCGCCGTCCACAGGTAGTCGGCTGCCCGGTCGATCGTGCTGTCGTCGATGCGTGCCATGGCCCGACCGTACGGGCCGGGGAAAAGTTTCGCGAGGACCGATGAGTTCCGCCGGGCCGCCGCGTCTGCTCCTGTGACGGCAGCGCGGAGCGCGCGGAACGACGAACGGACGGAGTCGCGGGATGAGCACCGAGGAGAAGGTCAAGGGACCGGCCAGCTACTTCCCCTCCATCGAGAAGAAGTACGGGCGCCCGGTCGCCGAGTGGCAGCGGTTGATCGCCGACTCGCCGCTGACCGGGCACATGGAGCTGGTCGCCTGGCTGAAGAGCGAGTACGGGCTGGGCCACGGCCACGCCAACGCGCTGGTCGCGCACCACCTCGCCGCCCGCGACAAGTAACCGAGCGAGCGACCGAAGACACAGCAGGCAACCGAAGCCATGCACAAGGGAGTTGGAATGACCGAGTACGCAACCTCCGCCGACGGCACCCGGATCGCCTACCAGGTGACGGGGGCCGACGGCCCGGCCGTGGTGGTCGTGGACGGTGCGCTGTGCCACCGGGCGTTCGGGCCCTCGGGCGGGATCGCGGCCGAACTGGCCGGCGCGCACCGGGTGTTCAGCTACGACCGGCGCGGGCGCGGCGAGAGCGGTGCGGGCGGGCCGTACGCCGTGGAGCGGGAGGTGGAGGACCTGGCGGCGGTCGTCGCGGCGGCGGGCGGCCGGGCGACACTGCTGGGGGTGTCCTCCGGGGCGGCGCTCGCGCTGCGGGCGGCGGGGGCGGGCATCGGGGTGGAGCGGGTGGTGGCGTACGAGCCGCCGTTCAGCACCTCCGAGGAGCGGCGCGCCCGGTTCGCGGAGTACCGGGCGGGCGTGGAGAAGGACGTCCTGGCGGGTGAGCCGGGCGACGCGGTGGTCCGGTTCATGACCTTCGTCGGCGCGCCCGAGCCGATGGTCGCCCAGCTGCGCGAGTCGCCGGTGTGGCCGGCGTTCACGGCGGTGGCGCCGACGCTGGTGAACGACGCGGAGGTGCTGGACGGGGCGGCGGGCGCGCCGGTGCCGACCGCGCTGCTGGCCGGGCTGTCGGTGCCGGTGCTGGTGGCCGACGGCGAGCTCAGCCCGGCCCTGCTGCGCGACGCGGCCGCGGCGACGGCCGCCGCCGCGGGTGCGGAGTACCGCACGCTGGCGGGGCAGACCCACGAGGTCGCGCCGGAGGTGCTGGGGCCGGTGGTGGCCGAGTTCGTCGCCCGGGGGTGAGCGGCGGGCCCTCCCCCTCTCCCCGGGCTACGGCGCGTCGACCAGGCGGCGCAGCAGGCGGCTGAGCCCCTCCCCGTCCAGGGCGGGGAGGCCGTGGGCCGCCGGGGCGAAGAAGGCGCGGTCGACGGCCTCGACGGCCGGGATGGCGGCGCGGGCGAGAGCGACGCCGCGCGGGGTGATGCGCAGGCGGCGGGCCCGGGTGTCGTCCGGGTCGGTGGTGCGGTCGAGCAGGCCCTTGGCCTCCAGTTTCCGCACCACCTGGGAGGTGGTGCGGACGTCGGTGCCGGCCTGGGCGGAGAGCTCCTGCTGGTTGGGGGTGGTGCCCTGCTCGTTGAGCCACCAGGCGCAGGAGAGCAGCACGAACTGCGGGTGCGTCAGGTCGTGCGGGGCGAGGGCGGCGGCGACCTCGCGCTGCCAGCGCAGGGTGGTGTGCCACAGCCAGAAGCCGGGGCTGTTCGCCGGGCCCTCGACCAGTCCGTCCATGCCGCTCTCCTCCGTGTTCGTGGTTCCCGCGGGCGGGGTTCCCGCGGGGCGGGTCGTACGTTTCAGCCGGTCACGCGGCGGGCCGGGCGGGTAGTCAGGCGGCCCGCTCGGCGTGGGCGAGCAGGGCGGCCATCGCCTCCGGGAAGTCCTCGGTGATCATCGGGCCGAGCTCGGGGCCGAGCCGGTCGGCGTCCGGACCGGAGATCTCCAGGCGGTGGACCACCCGGGTGCCGCCGTCGGGGAGGGCGGTGAGGGTGTGCGAGAAGTCCAGCACGGCGCCGCCGAACTCGGTGCGGTCGGCGTAGGCGCGGTCCGGTTCGATCCGGGTGATGACCGAGACGATCGGGTCCTGCCCGGTCGGGGTCATCGAGACCCTGCCGCCGACCGCGAACGGGCCGTCCAGGGTGACGGCCTCCATCGAGGTGTCCCAGTCCGTCCAGCGGTCCAGGTCGCTGAGCACGGCCCAGACGGCGTGCGGCGCGGCGGTGGTCTCGGCGGTGTACTCGTGCTGCCACATGGCGGTTCCCCCTGCGCTCGATTTCCTCTACGCGGAGATTATCCCCGCAGGGATCATCTCCGCAAGGGAGGGGCGCGAACGGCGTGCGGCGGGCCCGGGCGGCGGCGGGCGCGCGGAGGTGCGGGCGGCAGCGGTGCGGGCCGTGGCGGGGGCCGTAGGCATGTGGCGTGCCGGGCGGGGTAGCTGACCGGGCGTTACCGTCGATGAATGGGAGAGGCGGCGAAGGTGGCGGGGCCGGCGAGGGCGGTGTGGCTGGCGCGGGCGGCGATCGGCTGCGGGGTGGCGGCGGTGCTGGTGCTGGCCGCCGGGGCGGGGCTGCGCGGGGCGCTGGTGGTGGCGGTCGGCGTGGTCGCCCTGGCCCTGATGGCGGTCGGCGGGTGGTGGGCGCTGTCGCGGCGCGGGCCGCTGCGCTGGCTGGGGGTGCTGCTGGCGGTGGCGGCCCCGGCGGCGGCGGTGGCGCTGTACGTGGGCGCGGGGACCTGGCCGTGGGTGCTGGGCGCGGTGGCGCTGTGGGCACTGGGCCTGTGGCTGGCCCGGACGGCGCTGCGTTCGGCGCGGCGGACCAGGGAGATGCCGGAGCGGGAGGTCGACGCGCCGCGCAAGCCCGTGCTGATCATGAACCCGAAGTCCGGCGGCGGGAAGGTCGAGAAGTTCCACCTGGCGGAGCGGGCCCGCGAGTTGGGCGCGCAGGTCGTGCTGCTGGACCCGGACGCCCACCAGGACGTGGTGGAGCTGGCCGAGCGGGCGGTCGCGGACGGCGCGGACCTGCTGGGCGTGGCGGGCGGCGACGGCACCCAGGCGCTGGTCGCGCAGGTCGCGGCCCGGCACGGGCTGCCGTTCCTGGTGGTGTCGGCGGGCACCCGCAACCACTTCGCCCTCGACCTGGGCCTGGACCGCGCCGACCCGGCCCGCTGCCTGGACGCGCTGACCGACGGCGTGGAGCTGCGGGTCGACCTGGGCGAGGTCGCGGGCCGGGCCTTCGTCAACAACGTCTCGTTCGGCACCTACGCGGAGATCGTCCAGAACCCCGAGTACCGGGACGCGAAGGCCGCCACGATCCTCGCCATGCTGCCCGACCTGCTGGTCGGCTACGCGGGCGCGCGGCTGTCCGCCGAGGCGGGCGGGGAGCGGCTGGAGCACCCGCAGGCCGTCCTGGTCAGCAACAACCCGTACGACGCGGGCGACCTGCTCGACCCAGGGCGGCGCTCCCGGATGGACCGCGGGCGGCTCGGCGTGCTCGGCGTGCGGGTGGACGGCGCGGCGCAGGCCGCGGACCTGGCGCTGCGTGGTACGAGTGCGGAGGCCGTGACGGTGCTGGTCGGCCGGGAGGTGCTGGTCACGGCGGACGTGCCGAGCATCCCGGTCGCGGTGGACGGCGAGGCCCTGGAACTGGACGTGCCGGTGCGCTGCGTCATCCGGCCCGACGCGCTGCGGGTGCGGGTCCCGCGCGACCGGCCGGGCACGGTGGCGCCGGCCCCGGCCCTGAAGTGGAGTCGGCTGGCGCACCTCGCGTCGGGCCGGTGGGAAGAGAACGGTGGTGCGCGGTGAAGGCGTTGACGCGGTGGGTGCTGGCTGGGCAGCGCGTGGTCGCGGACCTGTCGGCGGTGGACCAGGCGGTGTACGTGGCGGTGGCCGCGACCCCGACGCCGACCCTGGACGAGCGGCTGCGGCAGCTCTCCACGGCGGCGAACCACTCGAAGATCTCGATCGCGGTGGCCTGCGGGCTGGCGCTCGTCCCGGGACGGCCGCGGCGGGCGGCGGTGGTAGGGCTGGCGTCGGTGGCGACGGCCTCGGCGGCGGCGAACCTGCTCGGCAAGTCGCTGGCGCGGCGCCACCGGCCGGACCGGGTCGCGGGGAAGGTGCCGGAGGCCCGGCACGTGCCGATGCCCGAGTCGGCGTCCTTCCCGTCCGGGCACACCGCGTCCGCCTTCGCCTTCGCCACCGGCGTGGCCTCCCGCCTGCCGTGGGCCGCGGCGCCGCTGGGCCTGCTGGCCGCCTCGGTCGGCTACTCCCGCGTCCACACCGGCGTCCACTACCCGGGCGACGTGGTCGCGGGCGCCCTGCTGGGAACGGTCGCGGGGAGCGTGGTCGCGGGCGTCGACGAGTGGTGGCCGAGGCGCTGACGGGGCGCCCCGCGGGGGGTCGGCGTCGGCGGCGCTCTCGCGGCGGCGGTGCGAACGGCCGCCCCGGACGTGGAGCTTCCGGGGCGGCCTCATAAAGTAGTTGACGTCTCGTCACCCCAGCTTGGCTACGGCCAGGTTGAGTTGGAGCACGTTGACGCCGTCCTGGCCGAGGAAGCCGAGCGAGCGGCGGTCGGTGTGCTGGTCGATCAGGCGGTTCAACTCCTCGACGGCCAGGCCGCGTTCGCGGGCGACACGGACCGCCTGCTCCCTGGCGTAGGCGACGGAGATGTGCGGGTCGAGTCCGGAGCCGGAGGCGGTCAGCGCGTCGGGCGGGACGGCGGCCGGGTCGACGCCGTCGAAGGCGGCGACGGCGGCCCGGCGCTCCTCGACGCTCCTGCGCAGATCGGCGCTGTCGGGGCCGAGGTTGGAGGCGCCGGAGGCGGTCGGATCGTAGCCGCCCGCGGAGGGCCGGGGCTGGAACCACTTCGGGTCGGGCCGGGCCGGGGCGCCCGGGTCGGTCTGCGGCAGGTCGAAGCCCTGGCCGAGCAGGCTGGAGCCGACCGGCCTGCCCTCGTACTTCACGATCGAGCCGTCGGCCCTTTCCGGGAAGGCGAGTTGGCTGATGCCGGTGACCAGCAGCGGGTAGGCGAGGCCGAGGATCGCGGTCATCGCCAGCAGCATCCGCAGCGCGGTGAGGTGGGTGCGCGGGAAGGTGGGCACGGGTCGGGCCTCTCTCAGCTCAGGCCGGGGACGAACTGAACGACCAGGTCGATGAGTTTGATGCCGGCGAACGGGACGACCAGGCCGCCCAGGCCGTAGATCCCCAGGTTCCGGGCCAGCAGCGAACTGGCGCCAGCGGGGCGGCACTTGACGCCGCGCAGGGCGAGCGGGACCAGGCCGACGATGACCAGGGCGTTGAAGACGACCGCCGAGGTGATCGCGGAGGTCGGACTGTGCAGGCCCATGACGTTGAGGTGCCGCAGGCCCGGGTACACGCCCGCGAACATCGCCGGGATGACCGCGAAGTACTTGGCGACGTCGTTGGCGATCGAGAAGGTCGTCAACGCGCCCCGGGTGATCAGAAGTTGCTTGCCGATCTCGACGATCTCGATCAGCTTGGTGGGGTTGGAGTCCAGATCGACCATGTTCCCGGCCTCCTTGGCCGCCATGGTGCCGGTGTTCATCGCCACGCCGACGTCGGCCTGGGCCAGCGCCGGGGCGTCGTTGGTGCCGTCGCCGGTCATCGCGACCAGTCGGCCGCCCTGCTGCTCCTGCTTGATCAGCGTCATCTTGTCCTCGGGCGTGGCCTCGGCGAGGAAGTCGTCGACGCCCGCCTCCTCCGCGATCGCCCGGGCGGTCAACGGGTTGTCGCCGGTGATCATGACGGTCCTGATGCCCATCCGCCGCAGTTCCTCGAACCGCTCGCGGATGCCCTCCTTGACCACGTCCTTGAGGTGGACGACCCCGAGGACGCGCGGCGCCCTCGCGCCGTCCCGCTCGGCGACGACCAGCGGGGTGCCGCCCGCGGCGGAGATCCCGTCGACCAGCGCGGCCACCTCCGCGCCGACCGCACCGCCGCCGCCGCTCACCCAGTGGGCGACCGACCCGGCCGCGCCCTTGCGGACCTGCCGCCCGTCCACGTCCACGCCGGACATCCGGGTCCGCGCGGTGAACGGCACCCAGGTGGCGTGCGTCAACTCGCCCCGGGCGCGGGCCCGCAGGCCGTACCGGCTCTTGGCGAGCACGACGATCGAGCGGCCCTCGGGGGTCTCGTCCGCGAGCGAGGAGAGCTGGGCGGCGTCGGCCAGTTCGCCGACCTCGACACCGGGTGCGGGCAGGAACTCGGCGGCCTGCCGGTTGCCGAGGGTGATGGTGCCGGTCTTGTCGAGCAGCAGCGTGTCGACGTCGCCCGCGGCCTCCACCGCCCGGCCGGACACGGCGAGCACGTTGCGCTGCACGAGGCGGTCCATGCCCGCGATGCCGATCGCGGAGAGCAGCGCGCCGATGGTGGTCGGGATCAGCGCCACGATCAGCGCGACCAGCACGACCGTCGACTGCGGGGCCCCGGCGTACGTCGCCATCGGCTGGAGGGTGACCACGGCGACCAGGAAGACGATCGTGAGCGAGGCCAGCAGGATGTTCAGCGCGATCTCGTTGGGCGTCTTCTGTCGGGCCGCGCCCTCCACCAGGGCGATCATCCGGTCGATGAAGGTCTTGCCCGGCTCGGAGGTGATCCGTACGACGATCCGGTCGGAGAGCACCCTGGTGCCACCTGTCACGGCGCTGCGGTCGCCGCCGGACTCCCGGATCACCGGCGCGGACTCGCCGGTGATCGCCGACTCGTCGACGCTGGCCACCCCCTCGACCACGTCACCGTCGCCGGGAACGACCTGCCCGGCCTCGACCACCACGTGGTCGCCCAACCGCAGTGCGGTGCCCGGGACTTCCTCCTCGGCCCGTGAGGCGGGCCAGTCGGTGAGGCGGCGGGCGACGGACTCGGTCCTGGCCCTGCGCAGGGTGGCGGCCTGCGCCTTGCCGCGGCCCTCGGCGACCGCCTCGGCCAGGTTGGCGAAGACGGTGGTCAGCCACAGCCAGACGGTGATCGACCAGGCGAAGACGGACGGGTCGGCGATCGCGGCGACGGTGGTGACCGCCGAGCCGACCTCGACCACGAACATCACCGGGTTTCTGACCATGACGCGAGGGTCGAGCTTCTTCACCGCGTCGGGCAGCGCGGCGAGCAGCAGCTCCGGGTCGAACAGGCCGGCCGCGGCCCGCCGCGGGGCGGCTCCGGTGGCGGGTTCGGTGGCGGGTTCGGTGGCGGGTTCGGTGGCGGGTTCGGTGGCGGGTTCGGTGGCGGGTTCGGTGGCGGGTTCGGAGATGGGTTCGGTGGTGGACATCAGTGGAGACCTTCTGCGATCGGACCGAGGGCCAGGGCCGGGAAGTAGGTGAGGCCGACGACGACCAGGACGACGCTCGACAGCAGGCCGACGAACAGCGGCCCGTGCGTGGGCAGCGTGCCCGCGCTCGCCGGGACGGGCCGCTGCCGGGCCAGCGAGCCGGCCAGCGCCAGCACGAACACCATCGGCAGGAACCGGCCGAGCACCATCGCCAGGCCCAGCGCGGTGTCGTACCACGCGGTGTTCACCGTGATGCCCGCGAACGCCGAGCCGTTGTTGTTGCTCGCGGAGGTGAACGCGTACAGCACCTCGGAGAAGCCGTGCGCGCCGTCGTTCAGCATCCCGGCCCGCTCGCCCGGCAGGGCGATCGCCGCACCCGTGCCGATCAGCACCAGCGCCGGGGTGGTGAGGACGTAGAGGGAGGCGAACTTCATCTCCCGGCCGCCGAGCTTCTTGCCCAGGTACTCGGGGGTGCGGCCGACCATCAGGCCCGCGACGAACACCGCGACGACCGCCAGGACCAGCATCCCGTACAGCCCGGAGCCGGTGCCGCCGGGCGCGATCTCGCCCAGCATCATGTCGAAGACCGTCAGCCCGCCGCCGAACGGCGTGAACGAGTCGTGGGAGGAGTTCACCGCGCCCGTCGAGGTCAGCGTCGTCGAGGCCGCGAACAGGCTGGACGCGGCGACGCCGAAGCGCTGCTCCTTGCCCTCCAGCGCCGCCCCGGCCGCCTGCAGCGCGTTGCCCGCGTGCTGGTGCTCGAAGAAGGTGGTCAGCGCCGCCGAGGCCGCCCAGAACAGGCCCATCACGGCGACGATCGCGTAGCCCTGGCGGTGGTCGCCGACCATCCGGCCGAAGGTGCGCGGCAGGGCGAACGGGATCACCAGCAGCAGGAACACCTCCAGCAGGTTGGTGAGACCGGTCGGGTTCTCGAACGGGTGCGCCGAGTTGGCGTTGTAGAAGCCGCCGCCGTTGGTGCCCAGCAGCTTGACGGCCTCCTGCGAGGCCACCGGCCCGCCCGGGATCGACCGGGCGCCGCCCGTGAGGGTGGTCACCTGCTCGAAGCCGTGGAGGTTCTGCACCACGCCGCTCGCCGCCAGCACCAGCGCGAAGACGACCGACAGCGGCAGCAGCAGGCGCAGCGAGATCCGGGTCAGGTCGACCCAGAAGTTGCCGACCCGGTCGGTGCGGTGGCGGGCGAAGCCGCGGATCAGCGCCGCGACCACCGCGATGCCGACCGCCGCCGAGACGAAGTTCTGCACCGCCAGCCCGGCCATCTGCACCAGGTGGCCCATCGCCGACTCGCCGCCGTACGACTGCCAGTCGGTGTTGGTGGTGAACGAGATCGCGGTGTTCCAGGCCTGGTGCGCCGCCATCTCGGGCACGCCCAGACTCAGCGGCAGGTGCGTCTGCAGCCGGATCAGCCCGTACAGGAACAGCACGGAGAGCGCGGAGAACGCCAGCACCGAGCGCAGGTACGCCGGCCAGCGCTGGTCGGCGTCACCGTCGACGCCGACCAGCCGGTACAGCGCCCTCTCGGCTCTCAGGTGGCGGGCGGAGGTCAGCAGGCGGGCGAGGTGATCGCCCAGCGGTCGGTGGCACAGGGTCAGCGCGCCGACCAGCGCGAGCGCCTGCAGCCACCCGGCGGGAGTGGCGCCCATGTCAGAACTTCTCCGGGTGGAGCAGCGCGAGGACGAGGTAGCCGACCAGCGCGGCGGCGACGAGGAGACCCGCTGTGTGCGCGGCGCTCACAGCTTCTCCACCCCCCGCGCGATCAGGGCGATGACGGCGAACACGGCGACCGTGACACCGGTGTAGATCAGGTCTGACATGGCATCCACCAAGGTGGCTCGGAACGGGGGCCGGCGCTTTCGCCGACGCCCCCGAGCCAAGCAGCGCGAACGCCCGCCGCCGCGGTTCCTGACGCCGCCCATACGGCCGCCCCGGCAACCTTGACGCCGCCCTGACGCCGCCCGGCGCCGGGCGCGCCCCCGCCCCGCGCCCCCGCCCCGCCCCGCGTCCCGCGCTCCCGCCCCGCGCCCCCGCGCGTCAGAGCAGATCGGCGGCCAGGGCGGTCAGGGTGTCGCCCAGCGGGGCGTCGATCCGGGCGGTGGCGAGGTCGTCGCCGCGGGTGGTGCCGCGGGTGACGATGGCGACCGGCTTGCCGCTCTTCGCGGCGTGCCGGACGAAGCGCAGGCCGGACATCACGGCGAGCGAGGAGCCCAGCACCAGCAGGGCCCGGCCCTCGTCCACCAGCCGGTAGCAGTGCTCGACCCGCTCCTTGGGCACGTTCTCGCCGAAGAACACCACGTCCGGCTTGAGGACGCCGCCGCAGGCCTCGCAGGGGGCGACGGCGAAGGAGGCGACCAGGTCGTCCGGCAGCTCGACGTCGCCGTCCGGGTTGATCCGCGAACCGGCGTCCCGGAAGGCCGGGTTGAGGGCGGCGAGGCGCTCGTCGAGGGCGGCGCGGGCGGTGACGGCGCCGCAGTCGAGGCAGACCACCCGGTCCAGGCCGCCGTGCAGCTCGACGGCGTCGGCGGTGCCCGCGGCGCGGTGCAGGCCGTCCACGTTCTGGGTGATCACCGCGGAGACCCGGCCCGCCGCCCGCAGCCGGGCCACCGCGAGGTGCCCGGCGTTCGGGCGGGCCCGGGCGATCACCGCCCGCCCGGCGTGGCTGCGCGCCCAGTAGCGGCGGCGGGCCGGCTCCCCCGCGACGAACTCCTGGTACGTCATCGGCGCCCGGTTGCGGCGCACCCCGTCCGGCCCCCGGTAGTCCGGGATGCCGGACTCGGTGGACAGCCCGGCCCCGCTCAGCACCACCACCCCGCCGCCGTCCAGCAGCCGGGCCACCTCGGGGAGTCCGTCCTCGTACGCGCTCATGCCGTCCATTGTGGATCGCCCGGGAACGAACCGGAGGAATCCAGCGGCCCAGGCAGTACCCCCACGCACCGCCCGGGCCGCTCCAGCTGCGGACGTTCCGGCCCCCACAGCCCGAACTTCCGCCGCTTCCTTTGTACGTCGATTCACCGGCGGGGCAGAAGACGCGTACGGATCTTTCTTGGGAGCGCTTCCACGGACCGTCCGCCCGCCGGACGTCCCGCGAGCCCCGGCGCCCGCCCCGCGCCCCCGCGCGCGGCCGTCGGCCCGGACGGGCCGCCGCTGACCTCCCGCCCCCCGGAAACCACCGGGAAGCGGGCAGCCCGAATCTTCAACTCGCCTGCATTGCAGTCGAGTTGACTGACCGCTCGGAAGCGGTTCGAATGGCAGCGACCCTGCTCGGCAGAGCCCTCAGCACCGTCCCGGGAGCACCCCCATGCACGTCACGCTGTTCCGCCAGGTCCGCCCGTTCGGCGGCCCGCCCACCGACCTGGTCGCCGTGGACGGCGTCCTGGCGGCCGCGCCGCCCGCGGGCGCGCACCCGGTCGTGGTGGAGGGCGGCGGCCGGATCGCGCTGCCCACGCTGGTGGACGCGCACATCCACCCGGACAAGACCAGCTGGGGCGAGCCCTGGTACAGCCGCCGCCCGGCACACCGCCTGCCCGAGTACGTGGCCGCCGACGTCGAGCTGTACGAGCACCAGCGCGCCCCGATCGGCGTCCGCGCGCACCGCCTGCTCGCGCACGCCGTGACCCGCGGCACCCGCGCCGTGCGCGCGCACGTGGACGTCGCCCCCGCGTACGGCCTGGCCGGCGTCACCGGCCTGCGCGAGGCCGCCGAGCGGCTGGCCGGGAAGCTGGACGTGCAGTCGGTGGCGTTCCCGCAGCACGGCGTGCTGCGCACGCCGGGGGCGGCCGAGCTGCTGACCGAGGCGGCCCGCGAGCGGTTGGTGGACGCGGTCGGCGGCATCGACCCGGCCGGGTTCGACGGCGGCAGCCCGGACGGCCGCGAGCAGCTCGACCTGCTGTTCGGCCTCGCCGAGCGGTACGGCGTCCTGCTGGACGTGCACCTGCACGACCGCGGCGCGACCGGACTCGGCCCGCTGCGCGAACTCGCCGCCCGGACGGTCGCGGCCGGGCTGCAGGGCCGGGTCACGGTCAGCCACGCGTTCTGCCTTCCCGAGCTGCCCGCACCCGAACTCGCCGCCACCGCGGACGTGTTGGCCGCCGCCGGGATCGCGCTGACCACGGTCGCCCCGTCCGCCCACCAGGTGCTGCCGTTCCGCGAACTGCGGGCCCGCGGCCTGCGGATCGGCCTCGGCTCGGACGGCGTCCGGGACTCCTGGAGCCCGTACGGCAACGCCGACATGCTGCACCGCGCCCACCTGCTCGGCTGGACCACCGACGCCCGCACCGACGCCGAGCTGACCGACTGCCTGGAACTGGCCGCGCACGGCGGCGCCGAACTGCTCGGCCTGCCGAAGGCCGACCTGACGCCCGGTACGCCCGCCGACTTCCTGCTGGTGGACGGCGAGTGCACCCCGCAGGTGGTGGTCGACCTGCCGCCGCGCGAGCTGGTGGTGAAGGCCGGCCGGGTGGTCGCCGAGCACGGCGCGCTCACCGACTGACGGACGGCCACCCGCGGCCCACAGTTCGCTGCCGGACGAACTGTCGTCGAGCACGGCGCGCTCACCGACCGGTGGGCCACCACTCGCGGCCCACAGTTCGCCACCGGACGAACTGTGGGCGACCGGCGCGCGCCGCAACGGCGGTGGCCGCCCCGCCCCCGGGGTGGCCACCGCCGTCCGCGCGCCCGCTCAGTCGCGTTCGACATCGACCTCGGTCAACCGGGCGAACCGCTCCGGGTCGGTGCGCCGGATCCGCCGGGCCACCAGCCAGCCGACCGCCGCGACCACCGGCATCGGCACCAGCAGCAGCCAGTTGACCAGGCCCGAACGACCGGTCAGCAGGTCGAAGTTGAACAGCGCGAGCACCGTGAGCACGGCCAGTCCGGCCGCGGCCAGCAGCGGCGCCCACACCACCCGGAACGCCGACATCCCGCGCCGGTCCGCCCGGAAGAACGCGAACACCGCGACCGCCGCCAGCGCCTGCATCACCATGATGCCGAGCACGCCCACGCTGTTGGACCAGAGCAGCACCACCAGGTACGGGTCGACCGCGAGCACCGCGCCCAGGCCGACCACCAGCGCGTTGAACACCGACTGCACCAGCACCGCCCGACCGGGCGACCCCGTGCGCGGCGAGACCCGGCCGAGCCCGCGCGGCAGCAGCCCTTCGCGGCCCAGGGCGTACAGGTAGCGGGCGGCGGCGTTGTGGAAGGCCAGCGCGGACGCGAACGCCGACACGATGATCAGCACGTGCATGGTGTCCGACAGCCACAGGCCGACGAAACGCTCGGCGGCCCGGAAGGTCAGGTCGGGGCCGCCGTCGGCGCGGGCCTGGGCTACCGCCTCGTCGGTGCCGTAGGCGCCCATCACGATCCAGGTGCCCAGGGCGTAGAACACCGCCAGGAAGCCGATCGCGACGAACGTCGCCCGCGGCACGGTGCGGGCCGGGTCACGGGCCTCCTCGGCGTAGATCGCGGTCGCCTCGAAGCCGGTGAACGCCCCGATGACCAGCACGAACATGCCCGCCACCCCGGCCTGGGTGAGCAGCGAGGGGTCGAAGGAGACCGGGTCGAGCGCGGCCGTCCCCCGGTCGGCCAGCACCCCGCCCTCCATCAGCAGCAGCGACAGCACCTCCAGCACCAGCGCGACACCCAGCACCTTCGCCGACAGCGTGACCTTCAGCCAGCCGAGCACGCCGACCACCGCCACGCACGCCCCGGACAGCACCCACCACGGCACGTGCGCGCCGGTGCGCTGCTCGATGTGCCCGGCCGCGAAGTAGCCGAACGCGGCCGCCACGCCCGGGGTGATCAGGTTGTAGCTGACCACCGCCACGTAGGCGGTGACCACCCCGAGGGTCCGCCCCAGCCCGCGCGCCACGTACGCGTAGAACGCGCCCGCGTTGCGCACGTACCGGCTCATCGCGGTGAACCCGGCGGCGAACAGCACCAGCAGCGCGCCCGAGATCAGGTACGCGGCCGGTGCGGACGCCCCGCCCACGCCGATCGCGAACGGCGCGATCCCGGCCAGCACGGTCAGCGGCGCGGCCGCGGCGACCACGAAGAACACCAGGTCGGTGGTGCCAATCAGGCCCTTGGCCAGCCGGTCCGGGGACGGGTCTGACGGGGACGGGGACGGGTCGGGCGGGGCGGCGGGCGGCTGGTCGACGGAGGGGGTGAAGGTCATGGTGGGGGGTCCTTCCGAGCGCAACGGGGATGGGGGTGACTGCCTCAGCGGGAGCGGCCGTCGAGCCGGTCCAGGACGGTGCGTCCGCGGTGCAGTACCAGCAGCCGTTCGGGATGCGCGGCCACCGCCTCGGGCACCGAGTGCGCGGCGACGGCCACCAGGTTCGCGGGCCGCCCGACGGCGATCCCGTACTCCTCGACACCGAGTGCGCGGGCGGCGTGCCCGGTGACCAACTCGGACGCCAGCAACAGCTCCTGATCGGTCATCAGCTCGCCCTGCAGCCCGATGACGGTGGCCCGCTCCAGCATGTCGCCCGTGCCGTACGGCCACCACGCGTCGCGGATGTTGTCGGAGCCCGCGAAGACCAGCACGCCCAGCTCGTGCAGCAGCTTCACCGGCGGCATCGTCCGAGCCGGGCCGTTGGTCATCACGGCCACCCCGGCCGCCGCCAACGCCGAGGCGGTGGAGGTGAGTTCGGGCTCGTCCAACTGGCCCAGGCAGTACGCGTGGCTGACCGCGACCCGCCCGCCCAGGCCCAGTGCCGCCGTCCGCCCGGCGATCGCCCGCAGCTGCGCCGCACCGGCCCCGCCGCCGTCGTGCAGGTGGATGTCGACGGCCGCGCCGTGCCGCTCGGCCAGGCCGAACACCACGTCCAGCTGGCCGTCCACGTCGCGGTCGAAGCCGAACGGGTCGAGCCCGCCGATCAGTTCGGCGCCCTCCCGGAGCGCCGCGTCCAGCAGCTGCGCGACCCCGGGCTCGGCCACCACGCCGCTCTGCGGGAAGGCCACCACCTGCACGTCGATCAGCTCCCGCACCCGCTCGCGCGCCTCCAGCACCGCGTGCAGGTGGTCCAGTCCGGTATCCGGGTCGACGTCCACGTGCGAGCGGACGAAGCCGGTGCCCAGCGCCGCCATCCGGCGGGCCAGCGCCTCCGCCCGGTCCGCGACCGGCACCTGCGCGGCCACCTCGCGGCGCAGCTGCCGCTCGGAGGCGATCTGCTCGGACAAGCTGTTCGTTGCCCGGTGGGGCTGCCAGGGGGCGCCGAGGAAGGTCTTGTCCAGGTGCGCGTGCCCGTCGACCAGCGCGGGCAGCAGCAGCGCCCCGTCCAGCGCGGCCTCGCCCGGCCCGGGCTCGACGCGTTCGCGTTCGGCAGGGGCGGGGGTGATCGCGGCGATCCGGCCGTCGGCGATCCGTAGGTCGGCGCGGGAGCCGTCGGGGAGGGTGGCGTCCAGCAGCAGGTGCGGGCCGGGCGGCGGGGAGGCGGTCACGGGCGGGCTCCGGTGCTCGTCAGGGGCGGTGAGCGGTCAAGGTATCTGGTATACCGAATACCAGACAAGAGGTGGCCCGCCCCGATCTGGAATGATCTGATCTCCTGCCCGCTCCCCCGCCCGCTTCCGCCTGGAGCCCCCCGATGACCGACACCCTCGGCGACGCCCACCAGTCGCTGGCGGACCTCGTCTACGTCCAGTTGCGCGAGCGGATCATCGAGGGCGAGTACGCCACCGGGCAGCGCCTGGTCGAGCGCGAACTGGCCGACGGCATGGGCGTCTCCCGGATCCCGGTCCGCGAGGCGATGCAGCGCCTCGAACGCGAGGGCTTCCTCACCGTCCAGGCCCGTCGCGGCGCCGTCGTCGCCGACTTCGGCCCCGAGGAGGCCGAGCACTTCTTCGCCGTCCGCGAGTCCCTGGAGGCGCTCGCCGCCAGCCTCGCCGCCCGGCACGCCACCCCCGCCGGAATCCGCGGCCTCGAACGCCTCCTGGCCCGCACCCGCAAGGCCGCCGAGGCCGGACGCCTGCGCGAGACGGTCAGCCTGAACGCCGACTTCCACCGCGAGATCGTCGAACTCTCCGGCAACCCGCTGCTGCGCGACATGATGGCCCCGCTCGACGGCCGCCTGCGCCGCCTGTTCCGGCTCACCTCCGACCTCGGGACCAGCCTCCCGATGTGCACCGAGCACCAGCAGCTCCTCGACGCCATCAAGGCCCGCGACCCCGAGACCGCCGCCGCCCTCGCCCGCCACCACGTCGCCGGGACCCGCGCCTTCGCCCGGCAGGCCCTCGACGGGTAGCCCACCGGTCGCGCCCGTGGCGGGAAACGCCCACCCGAACTGCGCGAATGGCCCCGTAGGCCCCACCTCGGCACACCCCCTCCTCATATGATCGGAGCGACATGCGTCATCCTTGGTGGTGAGTAGCACTGCCCAGACACCAGCAGGAGGAAGCTCGTGGACGACGTTCTGCGGCGCGCCGCGCTGTTCGCGGCACTCGACGACGACCAGGCTGCCGAGCTCCGCGCTTCCATGACCGAGGTGACGCTCGCCCGTGGTGAGTCGCTGTTCCACGAGGGCGACCCCGGCGACCGGCTCTATGTCGTGGTCGAGGGCAAGGTCAAGCTGCACCGGGCCTCCCCCGACGGCCGCGAGAACATGCTCGCCGTGCTCGGCCCCTCCGAGATGATCGGCGAGCTCTCGCTCTTCGACCCGGGCCCGCGCACCGCCACCGCCACCGCCCTCACCGAGGTCAAGCTCCTCGGCCTCGGCCACGGCGACCTGCTCCCGCTGCTGCACGCCCGCCCCGAGGTCTCCATCGCGCTGCTGCGCGCCATCGCCCGCCGCCTGCGCCGCACCAACGACGTGATGTCCGACCTGGTCTTCTCCGACGTGCCCGGCCGCGTCGCCAAGGCCCTGCTCGACCTCTCCCGTCGCTTCGGCGTCCAGTCCGACGAGGGCATCCACGTCGCCCACGACCTGACCCAGGAGGAGCTGGCCCAGCTGGTCGGCGCCTCCCGCGAGACGGTCAACAAGGCGCTCGCCGACTTCGCCGGCCGCGGCTGGCTCAAGCTGGAGGCCCGCGCGGTCGTCCTGCTCGACGTCGAACGGCTCTCCCGCCGGTCCCGCTAGCGCGGAGCGCGGAGCCGCAGCGCGGGGAACCGCGCGAACCACCACGAACGCACCGCGAGGTCGCGACGGACGGCAGGTCACTGCCCTCGTCGCGACCTCGTCGGCATTCCCGGCGTTTCCGGCGTTCCGCCCCCGCTGCGCGCGGTTCCCCGTCCCCGGTCCCGCGCGGCCGCCCGCCTCAGATCAGGCCCCGGTCCTCCAGGTACGTGAGCTGCGCGCGCACCGACAGTTCCGCCGCGGGCCACAGCGCCGGGTCGACGTCCGCGTACACCCGGGCGACCACCTCGGGCGCGGTCCGGCAGCCCGCCTCGACCGCGGTCTCGACCTGGGCCAGCCGGGCCGCGCGGTGGGCGAGGTAGTAGTCGACGGCGCCGAGCGCGTCCGCGAGGACGGGGCCGTGGCCGGGCAGCACGGTGCGCACGCCGTGCTCGGAGGCCATCGCGTGCAGGCGGCGCAGCGAGTCGAGGTAGTCGCCCAGGCGCCCGTCGGGGTGGGCGACCATCGTGGTGCCGCGGCCCAGGACGGTGTCGCCGGTGAGGATCGCGCCGTCCGCGGGCAGGTGGAAGGTCAGCGAGTCGGCGGTGTGCCCGGGGGTGCCGACGACCCGCAGGTCGAGGCCGCCGACCTCGAGGCGCTGCCCGCCGTGCAGGCCCTCCTCGCCGAGTCGCAGCGCCGGGTCGAGGGCGCGGACGGCGGTGCCGGTGAGTTCGGCGAACCGGGCGGCGCCCTCGGCGTGGTCGGCGTGGCCGTGGGTGAGCAGGGTGAGGGCGATCCGCTTGCCCTGCTGTTCGGCGAGGTCGACGATCCGGCGCAGGTGGGTCTCGTCGAGCGGGCCGGGGTCGACGACGACGGCGAGGTCGGAGCCGGGTTCGGAGAGCAGCCAGGTGTTGGTGCCGTCCAGCGTCATCGGGGACGGGTTGGGGGCGAGGACGCACTGGGCGCGCGGGGTGGCGACCCCGCCGACGGTGTCGGCGGGGTCGCCCGGCAGCGGGCCGCTCACGCGGTGCCCCCGGAGCGCGCGCTCACCCGGTGTGCCGCTGCGGTCGTGCGATGTACCGCTGCGGTCATGCGGCGTCCCGTTCGGCGCGGCTGAGGCTGCGCGACGGGAGCGGGCGGACCAGGGGGCGGCCGGGCAGGTCGCGGGTCAGCAGGCGGGTGGTCTCCCGGGGCGCGCTCTCGTCGCAGGCGGCGGCGCGGGGGGTGACGGTGCGGGTGGGCGTGGCCGAGGTCCGGCGAGCCACGTCGTTGTAGGTCATCGGAGTCTCCTTCCGAGGTCAAGACGGTCGGTGCGGTTGTCGGTCGGCGACCGCCGGCCGGCCGGTGCCGGCCCAGTCGCGCCGACCAGCCGGTGCTGGCTCGATCGCGCAGGTCAGCCGTGCTGGACGGGTGCTGCCGGTCAACGGTACGGCCCGGCGCGGGGCCGGTCCCGGAACGGGTCGCCCGGCGGGGCCGGTGATCGTTCCGGGGGAAGGTTCTCACGCCGGGAACACGCCGTCGATAGTCAGCTCGTCATACCCGCTCCACCGCACCGTCATGCGGTCCCCGGCGACCTCGGCCCGCCCCAGCACCGGGACCACCGTCCGCCCCCGCGCCGCGGCCGCCGCCCCGGCCGCGCTGCCCAGCGGCAGCAGTTCGCGCAGCACGGTGACGGTCGGCGGCAGCATCCCGAACTCGCCCGCCTCGAACCCGGCCACCGCCGCGGCGGGGGTCAGCCAGGCGACCCGGTCGGCCTCCCCGACGGTGTCCGCGGCGGCCTGCCCGGGCGGCAGCGCGGCCACGAAGAACCAGGTGTCGAAGCGCCGCTCCTCGAACTCGGGCGTCACCCAGCGGGCCCAGGGCGCCAGCAGGTCGCTGCGCAGCACCAGCCGCTGCTCGGTCAGGAACTCGGCCAGCGACACCTCGTGGCGCTCCAGCGCGGCCCGCTCGGCGGCCCAGTCCCGGGGCTCCACCAGCGTCCCCGCGTCCGGTCCGGCCAGCAGCACCCCGGCCTCCTCGAAGGTCTCCCGGACGGCCGCGCACAGCACCGCGCACGCGGTCGGCTCGTCCACTCCCAACCGCTCGGCCCACCGGGCGGTCGACGGTCCGGCCCACGGCGGACGCACCTCCCGGTCCCGCGGGTCCACCCCGCCGCCCGGGTAGGCGTACATGCCCCCGGCGAACGCCATCGTGGCGCGCCGCCGCAGCAGGTACGCCTCGGGCCCGGCCGCGCCCTCGCGCAGCAGCACCACGGTGGCGGAGGGCTTCGGCGGCACGGGGACGAGCTCCCCGGCGGCCAGGGCGCGGATTCGGGCGGGCCAGGACGGCGGCATCTCCAGCATGTTCACGGATGTTAACCGCCCCGCCCGGGAGCCCCCCGCCCGGGAACGCCGCAGGCCCACCGGGAACGCCGCGGGCCCCACCGGGAACGCCGCGGGCCCGCCACCGCGAACGGCGACGGGCCCGGACGTCAGCGGCACCGGGTCAGTCCCGGACCCGCACCATCAGCTCGACCTCGACCGGCGCGTCCAGCGGCAGCACCGCCACGCCGACGGCGCTGCGGGCGTGCACGCCCTTCTCGCCGAAGACCTTGCCCAGCAGCTCGCTGGTGCCGTTGACCACGCCGGGCTGGCCGGTGAAGTCGGGCGCGGAGGCGACGAAGCCGACCACCTTGACGACCTGCTCGACCCTGTCCAGGTCGCCGACCACCGACTTGACCGCGGCCAGCGCGTTCAGCGCGCAGACCTGCGCGAGCTCCTTGGCGTCCTCGGCGGTGACCTCGGCACCGACCTTGCCGCTCAGCGGGAGCTTCCCGCCGACGAACGGCAGCTGCCCGGAGGTCAGCACGTGCACGCCGTCGCGCACCGCCGGGACGTACGCGGCGACCGGGGCGGCGACCTCGGGCAGCGTCAGCCCGAGCTCGGCGAGCCTCTGCTCGACCTGGCCCATGACTACTCCTTCTCGCGCTTGAGGTACGCGACCAGCTGCTCCGGGTTCGGCCCGGGGACGACCTGGACGAGCTCCCAGCCGTCCTGGCCCCAGGTGTCGAGGATCTGCTTGGTGGCGTGCACGAGCAGCGGCACGGTGACGTATTCCCACTTGGTCATGGGGGTGACTCTAGCCGCCCGGGCCGGTGTGAGGTGGGACACAAAGCGGGCATGATTCGCCGGGGCCGCCGGGATGCTCCCGGCATCCGGAGCGCGCGCTGGTTACCCTCGCGTGGAGGGGTGCCTGGGACCCCGAACGGGAGCGACGGACGGAGAGCGGGCGTGGCGGGCACCAGCGGCACGGCGGGGCCGGGCGAGCAGGCACCGCGGGAACCCGACTGGGAGGGCGTCCGGCTGCACGTGGTCAGCGGGAAGGGCGGCACCGGCAAGACCACGCTGGCCGCCGCCCTGGCCCTGGCGCTGGCCGCCGAGGGCGGCCGCACCCTGCTGATCGAGGTGGAGGGCCGGCAGGGCATCGCCGAGCTGTTCCAGATCGCCGCGCTGCCGTACGAGGAGCGCCGGGTGGCCACCGTGACGCCCGCCCAGCTCGGCCTGCCGGGCAAGGGCCACGGCGAGGTGCACGCGCTGGCGATCGACACCGAGCAGGCGCTGCTGGAGTACCTGGAGATGTTCTACAAGCTGGGCCGGGCCGGGAAGGCCCTGCAGAAGGTCGGCTTCGTGGACTTCGCGACCACCGTCGCCCCGGGCGTGCGCGACGTGCTGCTCACCGGCAAGGCCTGCGAGGCGGCCCGCCGCAAGGGCCCGGACGGGCGCCGCCGCTACGACGCGGTGGTGATGGACGCCCCGCCGACCGGTCGGCTGACCCGCTTCCTGAACGTCAACTCCGAGGTCGCGGGCCTGGCCCGGATAGGGCCGATCCACTCCCAGGCGCAGGCGGTGATGCGGGTGCTGCGCTCCCCGGAGACGGCGGTGCACTTCACCACCCTGCTGGAGGAGATGCCGGTGCAGGAGACCGTGGACGGGATCGCCGACCTGCGCGACTCCGGCCTGCCGGTCGGCGGCGTGCTGGTCAACATGGTGCGCCCGCCGATACTGGACGCGGCGGCGGTGGCGGCGGTGGACGGCGACCACCGCGAGGAGGTGGCGCTGGCCCTGGGCGAGGTCGGCCTGGGCGGGCGCTCGCGCAAGCCGGAGACCGTCCGGGCGCACGTCGAGCCGCTGCTCGACCCGCTGCTGGAACAGGCCAGGGAGCACGCCGAGCGGGTCGAGCTGGAGCGCGCCCAGCGCGTCGAGCTCCAGCAACTCAAGCTCCCCACCTACGAGTTGCCGCTGATCGGCGAGGGCATGGACCTGGCCGGGCTGTACCGGCTGGCGGGCGAGCTGAAACGGCAGGGAGCGGCGTGAGCACGAGCGCGAATACGGGTGTGGGCGCGGGCGCGACGGCGGGGGGCGGCATGACCGGGCTGGACATCGACACCCTGATCGACGACCCGGCGACCCGGATCGTGGTCTGCTGCGGCTCCGGCGGGGTCGGCAAGACCACCACCGCCGCGGCGATCGGCCTGCGCGCCGCCGAGCGCGGCCGGCGCGTCGTGGTGCTGACCATCGACCCGGCCCGCCGACTGGCCCAGTCGATGGGTCTGAGCGAGCTCGACAACACCCCGCGGGTGGTCGGCGGCACCCGCGGCACGGGCGAACTCCAGGCCATGATGCTGGACATGAAGCGGACCTTCGACGAGGTCGTGCTAGCCCACGCGGAGCCCGACCGCGCCAAGGCGATCATGGACAACCCGTTCTACCAGTCGCTGTCGGCCGGTTTCGCGGGCACCCAGGAGTACATGGCGATGGAGAAGCTCGGCCAGCTCCGCGCCGAGGACCGCTGGGACCTGATCGTCGTCGACACCCCGCCGTCCCGCTCCGCGCTGGACTTCCTGGACGCCCCCAGCCGCCTCGGTTCCTTCCTGGACGGCCGGGTGATCCGGCTGCTGACCGCCCCCGCCAAGGTCGGCGGCCGCTCCGCGATGAAGTTCCTCAACGTCGGCATGGGGCTGATCAGCGGCACCCTCGGCAAGATCTTCGGCGCCCAACTGCTCAGCGACATCCAGACGTTCGTCTCCGCGACCGACTCGATGTTCGGCGGCTTCCGGGAACGCGCCGACCGCACCTACCAGTTGCTCAAGGCCGAGGGCACCGCGTTCCTGGTGGTCGCCGCCCCGGAGCGCGACGCGCTGCGCGAGGCCGCGTACTTCGTCGACCGGCTGGCCGAGGACGACATGCCGCTGGCCGGGCTGGTGCTCAACCGGGTCCACTCCACCGGCGCCCCGCAGCTCACCGCCGAACGCGCGCTGGCCGCGGCCGAGGCCCTGGAGGAGAACGGCACCCCGCACTCCACCGCGGAGGCCGAGACCCTGGCCGCCGGGCTGCTGCGCCTGCACGCCGAACGGGTGCAGGTCATGGCGAGGGAACGGCGCACCCGCAACCGCTTCGCCTCGGTCTACCCGGACGTACCGATCGTCGAGGTGGCCGCCCTCCCCGGCGACGTCCACGACCTGGACGGCCTGCGGGCCATCGGCGACCTGCTCGGCTCCCCCACCGAACGGCCCGACGGCCCACCCGCCGGCGACTCCTGACGGAGCGTCAGCCCGCCTGGGCGTAGTCCCGCAGGACCACCCCGGTCGCCAACGACTCCTCGTACTCGGTGCGCGCGGTCTCCAGCAGCCGGCGCCAGGAGTCCACGGTCGGCCGACGGCGCAGCAGCGCCCGCCGCTCGCGCTCCGTCATCCCGCCCCAGACGCCGAACTCGACCCGGTTGTCGAGCGCGTCCGCGAGACACTCGGTGCGTACGGGGCACCCGCTGCACACCGCCTTGGCGCGGTTCTGCGCCGCCCCCTGCACGAACAGTTCATCCGGATCGCTCGTGCGGCACGCCGCCTGCGCGCTCCAGTCGTCCACCCAGCCCATCCCGGCGCCGTCCTCTCCCGATTCGGGGCTCCCCCACGGCGGCAACGGCATATTCACCGTTGCCAGTTGAGGACGTTACGGAAGAACGGCACAGCGCAACAGCCCCTGTGGGCCCAATCTCGAATGACCCGATCGGACTATGGGTGTCCGGCAGCTCACTCGTTGGAGTGACCGCAGGTCGGGGGCCTTGCCGAGGTCGAAAGGGTCGCTTTCGTCACGGTGCGCGACAGCAACCCGCCCTGCATCCATCCGGATTACGGACACAATGCCGCGAATCGGACAAAGCTCATCACTCACAAGAGTGATGACGATGAACAGAGCGAAGCTGTCGCAGTTCTGTGACAAGCGTAGGCGAACACCTGCCCCCCTGTACGGGATTCCGCGACGTAGGGTTTCCCCATGGCACCTTCGCGATCCACCGACACCCTCATGGACAAGGCAGGGCACGGCGTCAAGTTCCTGGGCGGTTCGATCCTGGCCGGCGTCCTGGTCGCCGGGATGGCGCTGCCCGCGGTCGGCGCCTTCGGCCTGACCGCCAAGGACACGGCGGAGTCGTTCGAGAACATCCCGGACGACTTCAAGCAGCCCACCCTCTCCCAGGCGTCGATGATCTACGACGCCAAGGGCGGCCTGATCGCCAAGGTCTACGACCGCGACCGCACCATCCTCACCGCGGACCAGATGGCCCCCGTGATGCGCCAGGCCCAGGTCGACATCGAGGACGCCCGCTTCTACGAGCACGGCGCCATCGACCTCAAGGGCGTGCTCCGCGCCATCACCAAGAACGCCGAGTCCGGCACCACCGCGCAGGGCGCCTCCACGCTCACCCAGCAGTACGTGAAGAACGTCTTCGTCGAGCAGGCCGGCGACGACCAGGACGCGTTCCTGGAGGCCACCAAGAAGAGCCTGGGCCGCAAGATCCAGGAGCTGAAGTACGCCATCAAGCTGGAGGAGGACCTGTCCAAGGACCAGATCCTCACCAACTACCTGAACATCACCTTCTACGGCCACCAGGCGTACGGCGTCGAGGCCGCCGCCAACCGGTACTTCAGCAAGAGCGCCAAGGACCTCACCGTCCCCGAGGCCGCGATGCTGGCCGGCCTGGTGCAGAACCCCACGGCGTACGACCCGATCGCCCACCCGCAGGCCGCGAAGACCCGCCGCAACACGGTGATCAACAAGCTGCTGGAGTACAAGCACATCACCCCCGAGGCGGCCAAGGCCGCCCTCGACTCCGACCTCGGCATCAAGTACTCCGAGCCGCAGAACGGCTGCATCACCGCGCAGAACGGCATGGGCTTCTTCTGCGACTACGTGCGCCACGTGGTCAAGCAGGACCCGGCGTTCGGCGCGACCGCCGCGGACCGCCAGAAGCTCTGGGCCCAGGGCGGGTTGAAGATCAACACCACCATCGACCCGGACAAGCAGGCCGCCATGTACAACGCGGTCACCAAGAAGGTCTACGTGACCGACCCGGTGTCCGCCGCGGGCACCATGGTCGAGCCCGGCACCGGCAAGATCCTCGCCATGGCGCAGACCCGCCCGTACGGCCTGGACGCCTCGAAGAACCAGATCGTGCTGAACCTCAACGTCGGCTCGTCGATGGGCGGCGGCAGCGGCTTCTCCCCCGGCTCGACCTTCAAGCCGATCGTGGCCGCGGCCGCCCTGGAGTCCGGCATCCCGATCACCCAGGAGTACCCCTCGCCCAACAGCATGGTGTACCCCAAGATGACCACCTGCGACGGCTCCACCACCAACGAGAAGGGGGAGTCGCTGACCAACGAGTCGCCCAGCGAGGTCGGCCCGTACAGCCTCCAGGTCGCCATGCAGAAGTCGGTCAACACCTACTTCATCCAGCTCGAACAGCAGGTCGGCCTGTGCCCGGTCAAGCAGATGACCGACAAGCTGGGCCTGAGCACCCTGGCCAACGGCACCCAGATCAAGCAGATCGCCTCGATGACGCTCGGCACCCAGGAGGTCAGCCCGCTCCAGATGGCCAGCGCCTACGCGGCGTTCGCCGCCCGCGGCCTCTACTGCTCGCCGATCGCGATCACCTCGGTCACCGGCGCCAACGGCAAGAACATCGGCGTCCCGAGCGCCAACTGCACCCAGGCGATGGCCCAGACCACCGCGGACGGCATCAACACCCTGCTGCTCGGCGTCACCGAGAAGGGCACCGGCTCCGCCCTCGGCCTCGACGACGGCCGCCAGATCGCGGGCAAGACCGGCACCACCGACGAGCGCTTCGCGGCCTGGTTCACCGGCTACACCCCCGACCTGGCCACCTCGGTCTGGCTCGGCGGCGTCGGCGGCAACGTCTCGATGAAGAGGGTCCGCATCGGCGGCCACTACTTCGACGCGGTCTACGGTGCGGACGGCCCCGGCCCGATCTGGCAGAAGGCCATGAACGACGCGCTCAAGGGCAGCAGCCCGCGCTCCTTCCAGAAGGTCGACATCCCGCAGCCCACCCAGGCGCCCACCACCCCCACCCCCGGCGACACCCCGTCCAACCCCTCCGGCGACAACGCCCAGGGCGGCAACAACGGCTGGCCCGGCGGCGTCACCCTCCCGCCCGGCGTCATCGGCGGCAACAACGGCGGCAAGCCCGGGCGCCACTGACCCACCGGCACACGGCGGCGGGGCCGCCCGCGAGGAGTTCCCCTCCTCGCGGGCGGCCCCGTCGCTTCGCGTCCGGCGACCTGCCGGCGGCCTGCCGGTGTCGCTCCCGCGCTCCCGTCCCCCTCCCGGGTTCCGGCGCTCCGGCCGTCCCGCGTTCCGGCGGTGCGGCGGTGCGGCGGTACGGCGGTGCGGCGGGTTCAGCCGGCCAGGGCGGCCTTGACCGCGGCGGCCACCCGGCCGCCGTCCGCCTTGCCCTCCACCTGCGGACGCACCAGCTTCATCACCGCGCCCATGCCCTGCGGACCGCTGGCCCCGGACTCCGTCACCGCGGCGGCCACGATCGCGGCCAGCTCCTCGTCCGACAGCTGCTTCGGCAGGAACCCGGCCAGCACCTCGCCCTCGGCCCGCTCCCGCGCCGCCTGCTCGGTCCGACCGGCACCCTCGAAGGCGTCCGCCGCCTCCCGGCGCTTCTTCGCCTCCTTGCCGATCACCTGCAGCACCTCGGCGTCGGACAGCTCCTTCTTCTCCTTGCCCGCCACCTCCGCGCTGGTGACCGCGGACAGCGTCAGCCGGAGGGTGGACGAGCGCAGCTCGTCCCGGGCCTTGATCGCAGCCGTGAGGTCCTCCTGCAGCTGCTCCTTCAACGTCGTCATGCCGCCGATTCTGGCACCTGCCCCGCCGCCGTGCCGCCCCATTTCCCGCCCACCGCTCCCCCGGCCCCCGTCCGTGCGCTTCCTCCCCGGCCCCCCTCCGGGGCGTCCGGGCGGTCTGCGACCATGGACCGATGCGACCGCTGTACTCCGTCCCGCTCGGTGTCGCCGCCACCGGCGCCGCCTGCCTCGTCTACGCCGCCGGGTACGAGGTGCGCTCGTTCCGCCTGCGCCGCGTCGAGGTCCCGGTCCTGCCCGCCGGTGCCCGGCCGCTCCGGATCCTCCAGGTCTCCGACATCCACATGGTCAACGGCCAGGCCAAGAAGCAGCGTTGGCTGAAGAGCCTGGCCGGGCTCCGCCCCGACCTGGTCGTCAACACCGGCGACAACCTCTCCGACCCGCTCGGCGTCCCCGCCGCCCTGGACGCCCTCGGTCCGCTGATGGACTTCCCCGGCGTCTACGTCTTCGGCTCCAACGACTACTACGGCCCCGCCCGCAAGAGCCCCACCCGCTACCTCAAGGCCCTCCGCAGCGGCGTCCACGGCCTCAACAACCCCGACGGCACCGGCCGCCGCGGAATCTCCGGCGCCGTCCACAACCCCTGGCAGAAGCTCCGCGACGGCTTCGACCAGGCCGGCTGGCTCAACCTCAACAACGCCCGCGGCCGCCTCACCGTGGCCGGCCTCGACGTCGAGTTCACCGGCCTCGACGACCCGCACATCCGCCACGACGACTACGCCGCCGTCGCCGGCGGCCCCTCCCCCGACGCCGACCTCTCCCTCGCCGTCGTCCACGCCCCCTACCTCCGTACCCTCGACGCCTTCACCGCCGACGGCTACCCCCTGATCCTGGCCGGGCACACCCACGGCGGCCAGCTCTGCATCCCCTTCTACGGTGCCCTCGTCACCAACTGCGACCTCGACACCGACCGCGTCAAGGGCCTCTCCACCCACACCACCCCCCACCACCGCTCCTACCTCCACGTCTCCGCAGGCTGCGGCACCAACCGCTACACCCCCGTCCGCTTCGCCTGCCCCCCCGAAGCCACCCTCCTCACCCTCACCCCCGCCCCGCGCTGACCAGCCCCTAAACCGGATTTCGTCTCTGGCCCCACCTCCTGTAGAGTTCTACTCGTTGCGCCGAACACGGAAGGCAACACAGCAGGACCGGGGTATAGCGCAGCTTGGTAGCGCGCTTCGTTCGGGACGAAGAGGCCGTGGGTTCAAATCCCGCTACCCCGACTTCGTAGTAGCAGGCAAGGGCCCTGCCGGAGAGATCCGGCAGGGCCCTTCCTCGTTGTGCGGGCGTCGCCCTGACGACTCATGCCCCGGGGGCCGCCCGTCTCCAGGTGATCAAGAGGGAAAGCGATACCTGATGACGAAGCACGTAGATGATGTCCGCTCGGCTGTGGCCGCTCTCCATGTTGACCGCTCCTCCGGTCAGCCCGCTCGGCATCAGCCGATCACCTTGCTCTGGGCCATGGGCCGGGCGGCAGCGGGGCAGGCACGGCTACTGCCGTGGAAGAACGCCAGACCGGACCTGAAGCGGCTCTTGAAGGAGTACGGCCGCCCCGGCTCTGACCCGGCGCCGCAGTACCCGTTCGTGGCTCTTCGGAACTCGGGCTTGTGGCAACTCGACGGCGTCGCGGGCGATGTTCCGGTGGCGCGGGGTTCGAAGCTACTGCCCTGGCTGAACGCCCAGAACCCCCGGGGCGGCTTGGAGGGCTGGGTCTACGACCTCCTCGTTGACGACCCAGAAGCGAGGCGCGTGGTGATCGAAGATCTGGTGGCCCGGTTCTTCGAGGGGGCGGCTCCAGACGGCTTGCTTCGAGACACCCTGCTGCTGGGCCCGGTCTTCGACGGTTTCGGGCCGGTCCCCGGCGTCGCGGTGGGCACCGTCTTCGCCAACCGTGCGGAGCTCCACCGTGCCCAAGTGCACCGTCCGCTCCAAGGCGGCATCTGCGGAACCAGGGAGAACGGCGCCGAGTCCATCGTCGTGTCGGGTGGGTACGAGGACGACGAGGACCACGGCGACACGATCATCTACACGGGCCAGGGCGGTCGCGACGAACGCACCGGCCAGCAGGTGTCCGACCAACAGCTCACCCTGGGCAATGCGGCCCTCGTCACCAGCAGAACCGCAGGACGGCCCGTACGCGTCATCCGCGGGACGAACGGTGACCAGCAGTACTCCCCCGAATCCGGGTACAGGTACGACGGGCTCTACCTTGTCGACGACTACTGGTCCGAACGCGGGCAGTCCGGTCACTTGGTCTGGCGTTACCGGCTGGTCCGGCTGCCCGACGAACCGCTCCGGCCCGTTGCTCCCGCTCCCGCCCTGCCCGTTCCCGCCGGCCAGGAGACGTTGACGCGTGTCGAGTCATCGATCCTGCGCATCCTCCGGAGCAGCGCCGTCGCGAACTACGTGAAACGTGCCCACAACTTCTCCTGCCAGGTGTGCAGCATCCGTTTGGAGACGCCGACCGGCGCCTACGCAGAAGCCGCGCACATCCGGGGACTGGGACGGCCGCACAACGGTCCCGACATCGCCTCGAACGTCCTCTGCCTGTGCCCCAACCACCACAAGCTCTTCGACTTCGGCATGTTGACCATCGCCGACGATCTGGCGATCACCGACCGGTCCACCGGGCAGGTCATCGGCCGGTTGCGCGAGGTCCCTGCCCACCAGGTCGAACGTCGCTTCTTGGCCTACCACCGCGAGCATCACGCCCAAGTCTGAAGCTGCTCGTCGACGAAGAACACCCGAGAGGGAGCGGGGGGGGGGGGGGGGGGCGGCGGGGCGGCCGGCCCCCCCCCCCCCCCCCCCCCCCCCCCCCCCCCGCCCGCCCCCCCCCCCCCCCCCCCCCCCCCCCCCCCCCCCCCCCCCACGCCCGCGCACTGGCCGCGGCCCTGGCCGGGCCCCCGGCCGAGTTCCCGGCCGCGAACGGCGCGGGCAGCGGGACGGACGACGGCCGGACGGCTTCCGGCGCCTGACGCTCCGGCCGCTGCCGGGACGCGTCGGACGGGCCGCCGGGCGGTCGTCGCAACGGTCGTCGCAACGGCCTCCGCAACGGCCGCCGCGACGGGATCGCACCCGTCCGGGGCGGCGTGCGGACGAGTGGCGTGACCGCCCCCGGGTTCGGTCGTTATCCCCGGACGTGAGTGCCGACCCCCGGGCCCCGATGGGTGTCCGCGACGAAACGATTCAGCAAGCCCCCATCTACGCAAGACTGGTGACGCTCTGGCACCAGTCCGGCCGTACCGTGCCCGGCCGCCGGGACCACGAGTGGTCCCGGCTGGTCACCCCGCCCCGGTTCTCCACCCACCCGGCCCCCGCACGGGAGCGGCTCTCCCCGCCGCCCCCGCCCGACCGCCCCCGGGCGGACGGCACGGAGGCGGAGGCCGCGAGCCCCCCGCCGGTGGAGGCGCCCCCCGCCGCCCCGTCCGCCGCTCCGCCCCCCGTCCCGCCACCCGTCCCGCCACCCGTCCCGCCACCCGTCCCGACTGCCGCCCCGACCCCCGTCCCGTCCGTCGTCCGCCCGAGGGAGGCGTCGTGAACCACCGCAACACCCCGCACGCGTGGCTGCGACGCAGCGGCGAGCCGGACTGCGTGCTGCTGCTGGACGTGACGGTCGCGCCGTGCCCGGGACTGCAGGTCTCGGTGCCGGCCCGGCTGCGCTACCACCGGGACGACCCGTACGCCGTGCACCTGGACTGCCACGTCGACCTGGAGGAGCCGATCACCTGGCTGTTCGCCCGCGAGCTGCTGGTGGAGGGGCTGGAGGGGTGGGCCGGGATCGGGGACGTGACGATCCGGCGGTCGGCCTCGGACGGGGGACTGCTGGCGATCGCGCTGAGCACGCCCGGCCAGACCGCGGTGCTGCGGACCCCGGCCGAGCCGGTGCGCGGCTTCCTGGAGCTGACCCACCGACTGGTGCCGGTCGGCACCGAGCACCGGCACCTGGACGCCGAGGGGATGATGCGCCGGATGCTGGAGGAGGCCGGGGGCGCGGAGCGGTTCGACTAGGACGCGCGGGAGGCCGGAGGAGCCGGAGGAGCCGGAGGGAACGGAGGGGAACGAAAAGGTGATCGCATTCCTGTCTGGTCATCGTATTCAGCCGGGTCCGGCGACTCCGGCCGGTCGGAATTCACTCCTTCGCCGCGGAATGGAAACACTCGGCGCAGTTTCGGTTTCCGCGCCCGGGCGTTGAACAGGCGACGCTCGGCCGGAACCGGCATTCGGCATCGACGTCGCCCGTTATTCTGAGGCCAACCCCTTAGGTGGTCCGCACGAGGAGTTGTCGATGCCGCACGCCCGTGGTCCGAACACCGCGCTGCGCGGGTGCATGGCGGAGGCCGGGTGGAACGGCCCGGCGCTGGCGGCCGCGCTGCAGAAGGTGGCCCGGGAGAGCGGCTTCAGCGTGGGCTACGACCGGACGACGGTGGCGCACTGGCTGTCCGGCACCCAACCGCGGCCGCCCGGGCCGCAGTTGCTGGAGGAGGCGTTCGCCCGGCGGCTGGGCCGCCCGGTCTCGCGGGACGAACTCGGCCTGCAGTCGACCGATCCGGCGCCCGCGGAAGGGCCCGAGCAGGGGGCGGCGGACGCCCTGGCGGGGCTGCGCCGACTGCATTCCTGGCCGAATTCCGGCGAACCGCAGGACGAAACGTATCAGCCTCCGCTGTTCCAGATCCGGGCGGTGCCCGCCCCGCGTCCGGCGGCGCGACCCGGCCCCGCCGGGGGTCCGGCCCCCCGCCCGCCGCTGATCCCGTCCGTCCGCCGCTCCGGGCCGGAGCGGATCGGGGCCCGGCAGGTGGAGGCGGTGCGGGAGATGACGGCGTTCGGCGCCCGGCACTACGACGGGTACGGCGGGGCGATCGCCCGCGGCCTGCTGCTGGGGTACCTGCGCGACCAGGTGCTGCCCTGGGCGAAGTCCCCCGCCGGGGGTCCGCGGCACGCCGAACTGCTGGTCGCCGCCTCCCAGTTGGTCCGCCTGGTCGGGCGGACGTACACCGACGACAACCGGCACGGCGAGGCCCAGCGGCACTACCGGCTGGCCTACCAGCTCGCGGCCGAGGCGCAGGACGGCCCGGCCCAGGCGATGGCGCTGCGCGACCAGAGCACCCAGGCCGGGGCGCTCGGGCACCAGGCGTACGCGGCCCGGCTGGCGGACGCGGCGGCCGAGCACCTGCCGTCGGACGCGGCACCGGGCGTGCGGGCCTTCGTGCTGGCCCAGCAGGCGGTGGCGACGGCCCGGCTGCGGCAGTCCGCGCAGGCGCTCAAGCACCTGGAGGGGGCGCAGCACTGGGCGGCGCGGGCGACCGCGGAGGGCGGCCCGCACCGGTACCCGGAGCCCGCGCTGCTGTACCAGGCCGCGCAGGTGCACCGCTCGCTGCGGGCCACCGAGCTGTCGCTGTCGTACCTGCGGGCCTCGCTGCGGGCCCGGCCCCCGGGCGAGCACCGGACGATCGGGGTGTCGCTGCTGCAACTCGCGCACCTGGAGCTGGACGCGGGCAACATCCACCAGGCCCGGCGGGCGTACGCGAGCTTCCGGGAGCGGCAGGACGCGCTGAGCTCCCCGGCGACGATCCTCCAACTGTCGCGCCTGGAGGGCCGGTTCGCCCGGCTGGGCGGGTAGCCGGGCGGGCGGCGGGGCATGCCGGGGCGCGGACCGGCGGTGGGGTGAGACGCGCGGGCGGGGTGCTTGGCGGGCGGGGGCGGCGGTGATCCATTGACGCCATGAACGATCCCTCGTACTACCCGCTGGTGCGGCCCGCCCCTTCGTCGACGATCGCCCCGGAGGCCGTGGACCGCGCGGCAGTTGGCGCCGCTTCCCCGGGTGCCGCTCCGCCGGGCGGCGGCGCCCCGTCGCCCGGGGTGCCGGACCGGGTCGGGTCCGGCACCCGGCAGGTCAGCTGACGGGCACCGGGTGCGGTCCTCGGGCCGGACGGGGCCGCAGGGAGGTGGCGCGGGAACGGGAGCGGGAACGGCCCCGGGGCCGGGTGGGGTGCCCGGGCCGGGGCCGTCCGTCCTGCTCTCCTGGGCGGGAGCGCCGCTCCCCGGTCGCGCCCCGTACGGGTCAGGAGGCGCGTTCGTTGAGGGCGGGGACCCTGATCCGGCCGGTGGAGCGCACGGGGACGCGGCCGACGGGGGCGACGGGACCGGTGGGACGGACCCGGTAGCGGTTGAGGTGGCGGCGTTCGGCCTCGCGCAGCGGGCGGCTGCGCCGGGTCGCGGCGTCGGTCGGCACGGTGACCGTCCGGGCCTGGAACACCATCTGCCCGCGTCGGCGGGCCTCGCAGGTGGTGCTGATCGAGGACCGGCCGAGGCGCTCCACCCAGATCTGCACGGGCAGCGGGGTGGGGCAGTGGTAGAGCGGGGAGCGGTAGTCGATCTCGTGACGGGCGATCATGAACCCGTCCTCGAAGAGGTCCTGGCCCTCGGTGTCGTCGTACAGCAGGCAGTAGACCGCCTCCTGGACGTACTGGAGGACCTTGAGGTTGTTGACGTGGCCGAAGGCGTCCATGTCGCCCCAGCGGGTGCGGCACAAGTAGGTGTACAACGGTCAGCCGTCCGTTCGGTGTTCGCCGTGGTAGCCGAGGCTGCGGCGCAGGTACCCGTAGGCGTACGGGGAGCGGTGCAGGGCGGTGTCGTGGCCCTGTTCGTAGACCTCGGCGGCGGTGTCCAGGACGGCGCGGCCGAGGATCCGTTCGGTGCGGCGGCAGAGCGTCTCGAGTGCGGCCAGCCGCTGGGCGGCGGGCAGTCCGGCGAGGGCTGCGCACTCCCTCTCCACGTGGTCGACCCCGTCACGGTGTTCAGACATCGATTCCTCGTTTCCGGTCGGACTTGTTCGGATGTGTGTCGCGTGAGGATTCAGGAAGGGGGTTCAGCAGTGAGTTTCATTCGTCGAGGGGGAAGGGCCGGCGGCTCCGTTGACGCCGAATGTCCTTCCGCTGGTCAAACTCGATCAGGAACCAGCCGGAAATGGCGAACTACGCGGTCTTTTGTTGAAGATGGCTGAACCGTCGTCAACTTTCAACACGGGGGGTGCTCAGCCGACCAGGGTGAGGGCGAGCACCGAGTCGGGCAGGGCGGCGACCACCAGGCCGTCGGGGGTGACCGAGAGGGTGCGGACGGCCGCGCCGAGGCGGAGGTCGGCGCCGTGGTGGCGCTCGCCCCAGCGGCGCAGCCGCAGCAGGCCGTCGGACCAGGCGGCGGCGAGCAGCAGCCCGGCGGGGGTGTTGCCGAGGGCGACGGCGGTGACCGGGTGCGGGCGCTGGTCGACGGGGGCGGGCAGCGGCGGGCGGCCGGGCATCCAGGTCCACACCCGGCCGTCCTCGCCGCCGCTGGCGACCAGGGAGCCGCCGTCGGCCGGGGCCACGTCGAGGGCGGTGACCGGGCCCTCGTGCAGGGGGTGTTCGGGCCGGTGGGCGGTGCCGGTGGAGACCTCGCTGTAGGTGGTGAGGCCGTCGGGGCGGCCGAAGACCATGACGTCCTCGTGCGCGGCGACGGCGGTGCAGGCGTCGAGGGCGGCCAGCGCCCCGCCCGGGACGCCCTCGGCGCCGCGGACGGTGAGCGGGTGCAGCGCGCCGGAGGCGCCCAGCAGCAGGGCGCCGCCGAACGGGGTCGCGGTCAGGGCGCGCGGGTGGGGTTCGTGCAGCGGCTCGGCCGGTGCGCCGGGCCGCTCGTCGAGGAGGCGGCCGGTGGCGGGGTCGGCCAGGTGCAGGCCGGCGCCGTCGACCAGCAGCAGGTGCCCGGCGGACGGGCCCAGGCCCGGGGTGGCGGCGCAGGGGCCGTCGACGGGGGTGTGCTGCCAGACGGCGCGCCAGCGGGTGTCGGCCTGCCGGGCGAGTTCGGCGCAGTGCGCGGCGGCGGCGTCGTCGCGACCGGTGAGGTGGGCGTGCAGGACGGCGGCGCGGTCGGCGGGGCGGGCGGTGGCGGCCCGGTCGGGGGCGGCGCGGCGCCAGGCCTCGGTGATCGGGGTGGGCGGCAGCCCGCTGTCCTCGGCGTACTGGAACGCGGCGGTGACGGCGGCGGGTTCGGCGTGCAGCAGCAGGTCGATCTCGCCGAGCACCGGGCTGGCCGGGTCGCCCGCAGAGGCGTGCCGGAGCAGCAGGGCGAGGCGTTCGGGGTCGCTGGCGGCGAGGTCGGGGCCGCCGTCGGCGCGCACGGGTATGCCGCCCGCGACCTGCCACACCATGGCGCCGTGGTCGACCGGCGGGCTGTCGGCGGCGACCAGGGCGGCGAGCTGCTGGGGGCGCAGCCGCCAGCGGTCGGCCATCGGGGGCGGCGGCAGCAGGTCGGCGGCGGCCGCGACGGAGGCGGCGTCGGCGCCCGGCAGGGTCGCCCACAGGGCGGTGCTGATCGGCCCCTCGGCCCCGGCCAGCGCGGTGAGGGCGGTGCGTTCGGCGTCCGGGACGGCCGCCCACCAGGCCTCGGCGAGCGCGGCGGCGCGCGCGGCGGGCGGCCGGGCCGGGTCGGGGGCGGCGCCGGGGGTGCGGGCGGCGAGCTGGGCCAGGCCCGGGCTGGGGTGGGTGGCGGCCGGGTCGACGGGGTGGCCGGGCAGCCCCGCGCACCAGGCGGCGTACTTGGCGGGGTCGGTCCACTGCGGCTGGTCGAGGTCGAGGACGGCGCCGGTGGGGGCGGCGGCGGTGAGCGCCTCGGCGGCGGGGCCGTCGGCGGCCTCGACGACCAGCAGCAGCCAGGGGACGGACAGCAGCGGGACGAGGAGCTCGCGGGCCAGCCGTTCGGGCTGGTCGGGCAGCCGGGAGCCGCCGGCCCGGTCGAGGTCGGTGACCACGACGGTGCGGGGGGCGCCGTCCTGGAGCGCTTCGAGCAGCTCGGCGGGCTCGCCCGCGGTGAGGCCGAGCAGGTCGGCGAGCCGGGCGGTGGCCGACCGGACCGTCAGCCCCTCGGCGTCCAGCAGCGCGTGGACGCGGCGGCCGGGGCGCGGGTGGTCGGGCGGGCAGGCGGCGGCGAGCCAGGTCAGCAGGTGGGTGCGGCCGCTGCCGGAGGAGCCGGTGATCCGGCACAGCCGGGGCGCGCGGGCGTCCTCCAGCCAGGAGAGCAGGGCGCGCCCGGCGGGGCGGCGTCCGGCGCCGAGCGGCGGCAGGCCGGGGGCGGGGGCGTCGGCGGGCACGGGTGCGGGCCCGGGCAGCGGGCGGCCGTGGCGCGGGTTGGGGCGGTGGGCGCCGGGGGTGCCGGTGCGGTCGGCGGGCGGGACGCTGGCGCGCACGGCGTGCACGGGGATCCGTCCGGCGGGGTCGAGGCCGTCGTCCAGCAGGTACTGCCAGCACCCGGGCGTCCCGGCCGCTCCGGGCGTCCCCGTCGTCCCGGGCGTTGCGTCGGGGGCCGTCGGCCCGCCCTCCGCCCGGTCCGCGAGTCGAACTCCGGCGCGGTTGTCGCTGTCCACTTGTCGCCTGTCCTTCGTGTCCGTCCCCGTCGGCCGGTCCCCTCGGCGGGCGCCCGGACGGGGTCGGGCGCTCCCGACTCGTCGTGGCACCGTCATTTCCGGCCGCGGTCAGCCTACTTGAGGTGCCCGGACGACTGTTCGGGCCCGGCCCGTCGAACCCGGGCACGGGTGTGAGGCGGGTCACAGCGCCCGGTGTCGCGGCACGTTCCGCGGTCCGGTCCGGTTCCCTGTTCCGGACACGACCGACGGAGCGAGGGAGCGGGCATGGAGCGGGCGACGGGGGCGGCCGGGGTCGCGGGAGCGGCGGAGACGGAGACGGAGACGGCGGGGGAACGGGCCGACCGGGCGTACGCGGTCCACCGGGAGCTGCTGTTCTCCCTCGTCTACAACCTGCTGGGCAGCGTCGCCGACACCGAGGACGTCCTCCAGGACACCTGGCTGGCCTGGAGCGCCCGCGCCACCGACCCGACCGCCCCCGGGATCGAGCACCCCAAGGCGTACCTGGTGCGGATCGCGGTGAACCGGGCCCTCGCCCAGCAGGCCGCGGCCGGTCGGCGGCGCGAGACGTACGTCGGCCCGTGGCTGCCGGAGCCGCTGGTGGGCCCGCCGCTGGGCGCGGACGGCGGGACGGGGGACGTCGCGCTGGCCGCCGAGCGCGCCGAGTCGGTGTCGCTGGCGCTGCTGGTGGTGCTGGAGACGCTGTCGCCGCTGGAGCGCGCCGCGTTCGTGCTGCACGAGGTGTTCGGGTACGGCGGGGCCGAGGTCGCCGCGGTGCTGGGCCGCAGCCCGGCGGCGGTGCGGCAGTTGGTCAGGCGGGCCCGCGCCCACGTCCAGGAGCGCCGTCCCCGCTACGAGGCCGGGCCCGCCGTGCGGCGCCAGGTCACCGAGCGCTTCCTCGCCGCGGCCCTCGGCGGCGACCTGAAGGCCCTGCTGGAACTGCTCGCCCCGGACGTCACCCTGATCGGCGACGGCGGCGGCAAGGCCCCCGGCGGACGGCGCCCGCTCACCGGCCGCGCCAAGGTCGCCCGCCTGCTCGCCGCGCTGGCCGGGAAGTCCGGCAACCGCGGCCTGGAGGTGGCCTGGCGCAGCGTCAACGGCGCCCCCGCCGCCGCCTTCTCCGCCTTCGGCCGCCCGTTCGCGGTCCTGGTCCTGGACCTGGCGCCGGAGGGCGACCTGGTCCGCGGCATCCACGCGGTCTCCAACCCCGACAAGCTGCGCGGGCTGGCCTGACCCGTCGGGCCCGACGGGCGGGCCCGCACCGCGGGGACCGGCGCTGGACCCTCCCACCGTGGGAGGGTCCAGCATGGTGGCGTGCACGACGAACTCCTCACCATCGGGCGCTTCGCCCGGCTGTGCCGCCTCAGCGTGAAGCAGCTGCGGCACTACGACGACTTGGGGCTGCTGGCCCCCGTCCGGGTGGACGCGGGCTCCGGCTACCGCTACTACGCACCCGGGCAGGCGCGCGACGCCCTGACCATCGCCCTGCTGCGCGAGATGGACCTCCCGCTGGCCGTGATCGGCCGGGCGCTGGCCGCCGGGCCCGAGCACAGGGCGGGGATCCTGCGCGCCGAACGGGACCGGCTGGCCGAGCGGATCAGCCGGGACCGGGCCCGGATGGGGATGCTGGAGCGGCTGGCAGCGGACGGCCTGCCCGGCCACCGGGTGACGCTGGGCCGGGAGCCGGAGCGGCGGCTGGCGGTGGTGCGAACGGTCTGCACCCCGGCGGGCATCGGCGCCGGGGTCGCGCGGTGCGCGGGCCGGCTGCTGCCCGTGCTCGGCCGGACGGGCACGGCGTGGGAGCCGCCGCTGTGGGGGCTGTACCCGCTGGACCTGGAGGAGCGGACGGAGATCGCCGTCGGGGCGCAGCTCCCGCAGGGGGACGGCGTGCCCGGCCTGGAGTTCGAGGTGCTGCCCGGTGGACTCGTCGCCGAGACGGTGCACACCGGGCCCTACGAACAGCTCCCGCTGGCCTACCACGCGCTCTTCGCCGCCGTCCACGAGCGCGGACTGCACCCGCGGGCACCGGTGCGCGAGGCGTACCTCGTCGGCCCGGCGGAGGCACCGCCGGAAGGACTGACGACCCGACTGGTCGTCCTCGTCCAGGAGCAGGACGTCCGGGAGCAGGCCGTCCGGGAACGGGAGGGCGCGGCATGACCACGGTGACGGGCATCGACGCCCGCGGAGGCCTGCACTGCGAGACGACCGCGCTGGGGGTGCTGCTGCGGCACCAGGGGATCGACCTGTCCGAGCCCATGCTGTTCGGCCTCGGCTCCGGTCTGTCCTTCGTCTACTGGGACGGCAGGAACCTGGACTTCCCCTTCCTCGGAGGACGGGTGAAGCCCTTCGAACTGACCAGGAACCTGGCCGCCACGCTCGGACTGGACCTCCTGGTCCGGGAGACCACCTCCCCGCGCAGGGCGTGGGACGACGTGGCGGCCGCCATCGACGGGGGCCGTCCCGTCGGGCTCCAACTCGACAGCTACCACCTGGACTACTTCGGCACGAGGGCCCACTTCGGCGGACACGTCGTCGCCATGTACGGCTACGACGACCACCGGGCCCACCTGGTGGACACCGCCCAGCAGGGCGGGGCCGTCTCCACCAGCCTGGCCGGCCTCGCCCGGGCCCGGGCCGCCCGCGGCCCGATGACCGCCAGGCACCGGTCCTTCACCCTCACCGTCCCGGACGACCCGCCCGCCCCGCGCGAACGCGTCGTCCCCGCCGTCACCGCCTGCGCCGAGGCCTTCCTCCACCCGCCGATCTCCAACCTCGGCCACCGCGGCGTCGCGAAGGCCGGCCGGCTGGTGCGCGGCTGGCTCCGGCGCACCGACGACCCCCGGCGGGACCTGACCCGGGCCGCCCTGCTGATGGAGGAGGGCGGTACCGGCGGCGCCCTGTTCCGCAACCTCTACCGCGACTTCCTCGCCGAGTGCACCGACCTGGTCGACAGCCGCCACCTGCGCACCGGCCACGCGCTGTACGCCGAGGCCGCGCCCCTGTGGACGGAAGCGGCGGCGCTGATCGGGAAGGCCGGCGCATCGGGCGACGCGCAGCACCTCGCCCGGGCGGGCGCGATCCTCGACGAGCTCGCACGCGTCGAGCGCGAGGCCATGCAGGCGCTGTGCCGCCTGGGGGACGGGAGCCCGGACGGCCGCGCCCCTCGGTGAGCCCGGTTCCGGGAAGCCCTGGTTCAGGGTGCGGGGCGCCGGGTCAGGGGGTCAGGGAGTCAGGGGGTCAGGGGGTCAGGGAGTCAGGACGAGCTTGCCCGTCGCCCGGCTCGCCTCGCCCAGGGCGTGCGCCCCGGCCGCGTCCGCCAGCGGCAGGACCCGGTCGACGGCGGCCCGCAGGCTGCCGCGCTCCACCAGGGCGGCGATCTGCGCCAGGTCGGCGCCGGACGGGGTGAACCCGAACTCGGCGTACCGCAGGCCGCGTTGCTCCGCCAGGGCGCGGACGGCGGTGCGGTCGGGGCCGGTGCCGCGCACGTCGACCAGGATGCCGCCGGGGGCGAGGACCTCCAGCGAACGGGGGCCGTAGTCGCCCGCGATCGGGTCGAGGACGACGTCCACGCCGCGGGCGAGCGCCGTGAAGTCGTCCGCGGTGTAGTCGATCGGCTCGTCGACGCCCAGCCCGCGCAGGAAGGCGTGCTTGGCGGCCCGGGCGGTGCCCAGCACGTGGGCGCCGCGGGCCTTGGCGACCTGCACCGCGAGGTGGCCGACGCCGCCCGCCGCCGCGTGCACCAGCACCCGCTGCCCGGCCCGGACCTCCGCCACCCGCACCAGCGCCTGCCAGGCGGTGAGCGCCGAGACCGGCAGCGCCGCCGCGTCCGCCGCGTGCGTCCCGGCCGGGGCGGCGGCCAGCGCCGACTCGGCGACCACCGCGTACTCGGCGTAGGCGCCGCGCGGCGGGAACGCGCAGCCGTAGACCCGCTCGCCGGGCCGGAACCGGTCGGCGCCGGGGCCGAGCGCCACCACCGTGCCGCACAGGTCGATGCCGACGGTGAACCGCTCCGTGAACGGCGGGGTGCCGAACCGGTCCACCTCCCCCGAGCGGATCTTCCAGTCCGCCGGGTTCACCCCCGCCGCCAGCACCCGCACCAGCACCTCCCCGGGCCCGGGCTCCGGCCGCTCGACCTCCACCACCTCCAGGACCTCCGGCCCGCCGTACCCCCGCTGGCTCACCGCACGCATCCGCTCGCCCATGTCGCTCCTCCCCCCTCGTTCCCTCGTCCTCCCGGCGGCCGACCGGCCGCGCCCCCATCCTGGGCCGCGGCGGTACCCCCTGTGAAGTAGGCACCTGCTCCACACCTAGGTACCCGAGAGAAACCGCCCTCGGCGGCGCCCGGTGGGCTACTTGCCGAGGCGGGCGGCGCGGGCGGCGCGGCGGGCGAGGACCTCCTGCTGGCGGTCGGCCATCTCGCGCAGGGCGGACTTGCGGGCGCGGGCGGCGAGGCGGTCCAGGTAGAGGCGGCCGTCCAGGTGGTCGCTCTCGTGCTGGAGGCAGCGGGCGAAGTAGCCGCGGCCCTCGATGACGAGGGGGTTGCCGTGCTGGTCCCGGCCGCGGACGACGGCGCGGTCGGGGCGGGCGAGCGGGCGGTAGGGGCCGGGGACGGAGAGGCAGCCCTCCGGTTCCTCCAGCAGGCGGCGGCCGGTGGCGGGGGTCTCGTCCAGGACGGGGTTGGCGAGGTGGCCGACGTGGCGCACGCCCCAGTCGTCGGTGATGTCCCAGACGAACAGCCGCAGGTCGACGCCGACCTGGTTGGCGGCCAGGCCGGCGCCCTCGGCGACGTGGTTGGTGGCGAACATGTCGTCGATCAGCCGGGCGAGTTCGGGGGTGCCGAAGGCGGTGACGGGGCGGCAGGGACGGTGCAGGACGTCCTCCCCGACGACGGTGATCCGGCGCACCGCGCCGCGTTCGGTCTCGGGGGCCAGCAGCGGGAACGCGTCGACGGGTTCGCCCTGGACGCGGACCCGGCGGTCGGGCGGGGTGTCGGCCATGGTGCGGGGCCGCCTTTCGATGGTCGGAGGGGTGGCTGACGGCTTGTCATCGGCTTTGCAAAGTAGCATGCTCGGTGAAGTGACCGAAGAGATCGAGACCAAGAGCGGGGTGGAGGGCCGGGCCGGGGCCGAAGAGGCCGCGCGCACCCTGCCGGAGCACCCCGTCCGCCTCGCCCTGCTGGACGTGCTGGCCGAGACGGGCACCCTCACCGCGACCGAGGCCGCCGCCCGGCTCGGGCTCAGTTCCGGCCTGTGCTCCTTCCACCTGCGCCGCCTCGCCGAGCACGGCCTGGTGGAGGAGGCCCCCCGGGGCGGCCGGGGCGGCGGCCGGGCCAAGCCGTGGCGGCTGCGCTGGGGGCCCGTCCCCCCGTCGGGGGGCGCGCCCGAGGAGCGGCCGCAGGCCGTGGACTGGCCCGCCACCTACCGCCGGGACTGCCCCTCGCGGACCGTCGTCGAGCTGCTGGCCGACAAGTGGGTGCTGTACGCCCTGGCGGCGCTGCGCCGCTCCGAACGGCCGCTGCGCTTCAACGAGTTGCGGCGCCTGCTGGACGGCATCACCCAGAAGATGCTCGCCCAGACGCTGCGCTCCCTGGAGCGCGACGGCCTGGTCCGCCGCACCGTCTACCCGACCGTGCCGCCGAGCGTCGAGTACGCGCTGACCGAACTCGGCCTGGAGGCCGGGAAGTTGACGGCAGCGATCGGCGCCTGGTCGGTGCGGCACGCCCCGGCGGTGCACGCCGCCCGCGCGGCGTACGACACCCGCGCGGCCGCCCCACCGAAGCCGCTGGACTGAAGGGCTTGTCGGTGGGCTGTCGGTGGGCGGGGCTACCGTGCCCGGCATGGGCTACGACACCACTTTCACCGGACGGGTCGCCGTCGCACCACCGCTCAACGCGCACGAGGTCGCGTACCTGCGGAAGTTCGCCCGCTCCCGGCGGATGGACCGTGACCGCGGCCCCTACTTCGTCGAGGGCACCGGGTTCATGGGGCGGGGCCACGACCCGGACGTCCGCGGCTACAACACGCCCCCGGCGGGCCAACCCAACCTGTGGTGCAAGTGGGAGCCCACCGCGGACGGGACCGCGATCGCCTGGAACGGCGTCGAGAAGTTCTACGACGCGGCCGAGTGGATGGCGTACCTGGTGGAGCACTTCCTGAGGCCCGGCGCCCGGGCCGCGGGCGGGCCGGGGTTCGAGGGCTTCACCTTCGACCACGTGCTGGACGGCGTGATCGACGCCCAGGGCGAGGAGCCGGACGACACCTGGCAGTTGGTGGTGCGGGCCAACGGGGTGTCGGTGGCCGTGCCCGAGTAGCCCGCGGCCCTGCCCCGCCCCCGGCGCTACCAGGCGCGGCGCAGCGGGGCGGGGTCGCGGAGTTGGGCGACCAGGGCGCGGCGCAGGGCGCGGTCGTGGTCGGTCTCGACCGGGAGGTCGAGTTGGACGATGTCGACGCCCGCGGAGCGCAGCAGGTTGATCCGGGCGGCGACGGTGGCGGGCGAGCCGGTGTAGGCGCCCGCGAGGGAGCGGCGGACGTAGGCGGCGACCTGGGCGGGAGCGGCGTCGGCAGTGACGGCACCGGCGTCGGCGGTGCCGCGTTCGCGGTCGCGGTCGAGGGCGACGGCGTCGTGGTAGCGGGCGGCGTCGGGACCGGTGGCCAGGCGCAGGGCGTCGCGGCGCAGGCGGCGCAGGTGCTGCTGGGCGGCGGTGTCGGTGTCGCCGAGGACGACGGTGACGTGCCGCCAGATCCGCAGGGTGCGGCCGTGCCGGGCGGCGGCGGCGCGGACCTCGGCGATCCGCCGCCGGGTGTCGGGCAGCGGGCGGGGCGGGACGGCGTAGACCTGGGCGTAGCGGGCGGCGAGGTCGACGCCGGCCGGGGAGGAGCCGCCGAAGGACAGCAGTTCGCTGCCGGGGTGGGGGCGCAGGCCGCTGCGGGCGGCGCGGACGGTGTAGTACTCGCCGTGGTGGTCGAGGTCGCCCTCGGCGGCGAGGTAGCGGGTGAACAGGGAGAGGTACTCGTCGGCGCGGCGGTAGCGTTCGGCCTTGGGGAGGGTGTCGCCGTCGCGGGCGACGTCGGCGTCGCTGGAGCCGATGATCAGGTGGGCGCTGATCCGTCCGCCGGAGAGCCGGTCGAGGGTGGCGAGGGTGCGGGCGGCGGTGGTGGGCGAGGCGGGGCCGATCCGGTGGGCGGCGGCGATCCGCAGCCGGGTGGTGGCGGCCAGCGCCCAGCCCGCGACGGCCCACGGGTCGGGCCAGGAGGAGGACTGGACGACGAGTGCGGAATCGAGTCCGTCCTCTTCCAACTCCCGTGCGGTGCGGGCAATGTGGGCGGGATCGGCGGTGCGTTCGCGTGGATCGGGGGCCCAGCGCAGGGCCTGGCGTTCGGCGGGGGTGCGGCCGGCCACGGGGGCGGCGCGGACGCCGCCGCGCAGTTCGAGTTCCATCGGGTCAACTCCGTTGATGGCATGGGGTGGTGGGCGGGCCGCCGGGCAACGGCGGCCCGCCGCGGGACAGTGGGCGGGGCAGCTCATCGGGCGGCGGGCCCGAGCCGGGCGAGGGTGTCGAGCAGTCGGGTGCGGCTGGTGAACACCTCCGGCGGCAGCGAGACGTACAGCTGGATGGCGGTGACGCCGGGCTGCTGGTAGCGCAGGATCTGTTCGCGGCACTCCTCCGGGGAGCCGTGCAGGAACAGGGTGTCGACCACCTCGTCGGGCAGGGCCCGTTGGGCGCCCTCGTGGTCGCCGTCGGCCCAGCGCTTGTGCGTCTCGGCGAGCAACTCGCCGTTGCCGAGCCACTGGTGGAACTTGCGGTAGGGCTCGCGGTTGAGGATCCAGGCGAGGAAGGGGCGGCTGGCGCGGTGCGCGTACGCGGTGTCCTCGGTCGGGCAGACGAACACCTTGACGACGAGTTCCTTGCCGGGCGGCTGCGGGCCGACCGCGTCGAGCACCTTGGGCAGGTCCTGGGCGCGCAGCAGGTTGGTGATGGCGCCGTCGCCCTCGGTGAAGCCGAGCCGCAGCATGCCGGGGCGCAGCGCGCCGAGGATGACCTTGACCGGGTCGACGGGCGGGTGGGGCAGGCGGTAGCCGGTGATGGAGAAGGTGTCGAAGTCCCCGGCGACGTGTTCGCCGCGCAGCGCGGCGGTGAGGAAGCGCAGCACGTCGCGGGTGCGCTTGAAGGGCTCGTCGAACGGGATGCCGTTGATGTCGGTGACGTGCGCGGGCACGGACGCGCCGATGCCCAGCAGCACGCCGCCGGAGGAGAGTTGGGCCAGGGTGGCGGCGGTCTGGGCAAGCACGGCGGGCCCGCGGGTGTGCACCGGGACGATGCCGGTGGCGATCCGCAGGTGCGGGGCCCAGGCGGCGGTGGCGGCCAGCGGGGTGAAGGCGTCGGTGCCGCCGCCCTCGGCGCTCCACACGTCGCCGTAGCCGAGGTCGGGGAGCCGTTCGACCAGGAAGCGGTGCCGGTCGATGGTCAGTCCGGGCAGCGGCAGGGTGATGCCCCAGGCGGGCGGGCCGGCGGGCTGGTGGGCGGTGGTCGGGTGGGCGGGGCTCATCGGGGGCCTTTCGGGTCGGCCTGCGGGCGGGGGGTCACTTGGCGACCGACACGGTGGTGAGGTCGAGGAACCAGGACTGCGGCTGGACGAGTCCGTGGACGCTGGGCGCGAGGGCGCGAGGGTTGCGGTCGTTGACCACGAACAGCCAGGGCGCGTCCTCGGTGACCTGCCGCAGCGCGGTGCGGTACGCGGCCTGCCGGGCGGTCCTGTCGGGGTTGGCGGCGGCGGTGGCGATCAGCTCGTCGACCTTGGGGTTGGCGTAGTGGCCGGTCCAGAACGGGCTCTTGGAGCCGACGAACAGCGGCAGCAGCGCCTCGGACTGGAACAGCGTGGTGGACTGGGCGATCGCGTCGGAGCCGAGCGCGACCTCGCCCTTGGCCTCGGCGCCGATCAGGGTGGTCCAGTCGGTGGTGCGGATGTCCACCTTGATGCCGACGGCCGCCAGGTCGCGCTGCAGGGCCTCGGTGATCGGCACCGGCAGCAGGTTGCCGGAGCCGCCGGTGGGCACCGTCACCGAGGTGGCGAACCCGTTCGGGTAACCGGCCTCGGCGAGCAACTGCTTGGCCTTCGCCGGGTCGTGGCCGTAGCGGTCGTCGCCCTGCTCGTACGCGGCGGTGGCGCGCGGCGCGGCCTGGTAGGCGGGGTCGGCGGTGCCGTGCAGCAGGTTGCCCGCGATGGCCTGCCGGTCGATGGCGTAGTTGGCGGCCTGCCGGACCCGGACGTCCGCCCACGGGCCCTTGGTGGTGTCCAGGATCCAGTACCAGAGGTGGTCGTAGCTGTTGGAGACGATCTGCGCGCCGTCGGCCTTCAGGCTCTCCAGGTCGTCCGGGTTCGGGTACTCGATCCAGTTGACGCCGCCGGAGCGCAGCGCGGCGGTGCGGGCCGCCGGGTCGGGCAGCGCCTTGACCACGAGGCGCTCCAGCTTGGGGGCGCCGCGCCAGTAGTCCTTGTTGGCGACCAGGTCGACCTGCTGGCCCTCGGTCTGCGAGGCGAAGGCGAACGGGCCGGTGCCGACCGGGTGCTGGGAGAAGTTCGCGCTGCCGGACTTGCGGACGGCGGTGGGGCTGGCGATCAGCACGTGCGCGAGGTCCTCCGGGAAGTGCCCGTTCGGGCCGGAGGTGACCAGTTCGACGTGGGTGTCGTCGGTCTTGCGGTACGAGGCGATGTCGCCCGCGTACTCCTTGGCGGCGGCGCCGAGCGCGTCGGTGTACTCGGGGCTGGACTTGTCGAGGTAGCGGTGCAGGTTGAACAGCACCGCGTCGGCGTCGAACGCCGTGCCGTCCTGGAACTTGACGCCCTTGCGCAGGGTGAACGTCCAGGTGACCTTGTCCGGGGCGACCTGCCAGGACTCGGCGAGCGCGCCCGTCACCTGCGGCGGCTTGTCGGTGTCCTTGAGCAGCTCGTAGCGGGTCAGGCCCTCGTAGATCTGGAAGCTCAGCAGGCGCTTGCCCTCGAAGCCCGCACCGCCGATCACGGTGTCCAGGTTCGGCAGCTTGCCGGTCGCGCCGATCACCAGCGTCCCGCCGTTGCCGCCGCCTGCGGCGTCGCCGCCCGCGGAGGTGGAGGCGCAGGCGGCGGCCGCCAGCAGGACGGCGGCGGTGGCGAGGGCCGCGGCGGCTCTGGAGCGGGTGCGGAGGTGCTGGGTCATGTCGGTTCCTCGGTCTTGTCGTTCGGTTCGGTACTGCGTTCGGTACTGCGTTCAGGGGTGCGTTCGGGAAGGCGGAGCGCGACGTGCGGGCCGGAGGCGTCCAGCAGGGCGCGGGTGTACGGGTGGGCCGGGGCGGTCCACAGGTGCTCGGTGCGGCCCTGCTCGACCACGCGGCCGGTGCGCAGCACCAGCGCGCGGTGGGCGAAGCGGGCGACCGCGGCGAGGTCGTGGGAGACGAACAGGTAGGCGGTGCCGGTGCGTTCGCGCAGTTCGACCAGCAGGTCGAGCAGCCGCTCCTGGGTGTCGCGGTCCAGCGCGGAGGTCGGCTCGTCGCACACGACCAGGGCCGGTCCGGTCGCCAACGCCCGTGCCACCGCGACGCGTTGCAGCTGTCCGCCGGAGAGCTCCCGGGGGAAGCGGCGGGCCAGCTCCGGGGCGAGGCCGACCTGGCGGAACAACTCGGCGACGCGGTCGGCGTGTTCGCGCCGCGGCACGCGGTGGGCGCGCAGTGCGAAGGCGACGGCCTCGCCGGAGCGCAGCGCCGGGTTCAGCGAGCCGCGGGGGTGCTGCGGCACGAACTGCAGCCGGGCCCGGACGGCCCGGTCGGCGCGGGTCCGCAGCCGGGAGGGATCGCGGCCTTCGAACGTGACGCTCCCCGCGTCGGGGCGCACCAGGCCGAGCGCGAGCCGCGCCAGCGTCGACTTCCCGGAGCCGGACTCGCCGACCAGCGCGACGCTCTCGCCCGGGTGCACCTCCAGGGTGACGTCGGTGACGGCGGGGCGGTGGGCGTAGCTCTTGGAGACGGCGTCGAGCCGCAGCAGGGCGGTCATCGGGAAGCTTCCTCCTCAACGGAAGGCACCACCAGGGGCCCGGGGAACGGCGGGGCCGTGGCTGCTGCGGGTTCACTGCCGGTGCGCGCGGTGGCTTCGGGTTCTGTTCCCGGGCCCGAAGCAGCACGGACATCCCGGTGGGCTCCGGCCGCCAGCAGCTCGGACCCGCCGTTCCCCGGGCCCCTGAAGGGGCCACTGCGCAGCTCGGACCCGCCGTTCCCCGAACCCCCGACGGGGCTCAGCAGCTCCTCCGCCGAGCCGGTGGCCGTCAGGCGGCCGCCGTCGAGGACGGCGACGGTGTCGCCGATGCGGGCGGCGGCGGAGAGGTCGTGGGTGACGAGGAGGAGGGCGAGGTGGCAGCGGGTGCGCAGGGTGGTGAAGAGGTCGAGGATGCGGGCGCGGACGAGGGTGTCGAGGGCGGTGGTGGGTTCGTCGGCGATGAGGAGTTCGGGGTCGCCGGCGATGGCGAGGGCGATCGCGGCGCGTTGGCGCAGGCCGCCGGAGAGTTCGTGCGGGTAGGCGCTCGCGGCGCGTTCGGGGTCGGGCAGGTCGGCGGCGGCGAGCAGCGGCAGGGCGGCCGCGCGGGCGGCCCGCCGGGTGTCGGCGAGGCCGTGGACGCGGAGGACCTCGGCGAGTTGGGTGCCGATCCGGCGCAGCGGGTCGAGGGTGGCGGAGGGGTCCTGGGGGACGTAGCCGATGCGGCGGCCGCGGATGCGGGTGAGGGCGCGTTCGGGCAGGCCGAGCAGTTCGGTGTCGCCGAGGCGGACGGAGCCGCGGACGGTGGTGCCGCGTCCGGGCAGGCCGAGGACGGTGCGGGCGAGGGTGGTCTTGCCGCTGCCGGAGGCGCCGAGCAGGACGAGGGCGCGTCCGGCGTCGAGGGTGAGCGAGACGTCGTCGACGGCCCGGACGCCGCCGGGGTGGTGGACGGTGAGGTGGTCGATGGTGAGCAGGCTCATCGCGGTGCCTCCGTTCCTTCGCCGAGCCGTCCGCGCAGCGTCTCGCCGAGGACGTTGAAGGCGACCGAGACGAGGAGGATGACGAGGGCGGGGAGGGCGGCGAGCCAGGGGTGGGTGAACAGGGCGGGGCGGAGTTCGTCGAGCATGGCGCCCCATTCGGGGGTGGGCGGGGGGACGCCGAGGCCGAGGAAGGAGAGTCCGGCGGCGTAGACGATGGCGAGGCCGACCAGGGAGCTGGCGTAGACCAGGACGACGGGGGCGACGACGGGCAGCACCTGGCGCAGGACCAGGGTGGTGCGGGTGGCGCCGCTGACGGTGGCGGCCTCGAGGTACTCGGCGGTGCGGATGCGCCGGGTCTCGGTGAAGGCGACCCGGGCGACGGCGGGGGTGAGGACGACGGACAGCGCGAGGACGGTGGCGCCGAGGCCGGGGGTGAGCAGGGTGGCGACGGCGATGGCGAGCAGGACGCCGGGGAAGGCGTAGAGCACGTCGAGGGTGCGCAGCAGGGCCTGTTCGGTGGCGCGGCCGGTGAGGGCGGCGGTGATGCCGATGAGGGCGCCGGCCAGGGCGGCGACGGCGACGGGGAGCAGGCCCGCGGTGAGGGAGGGGCGGGCGGCCCAGAGCAGGCGGCTGAGCAGGTCGCGTCCCTGGCCGTCGGTGCCGAGCGGGTGGCCGGGGGCGCCGGGGTCGAGGAGCCGGTCGGCGAGGTGTCCGGCGTCGGGGTCGGCGGGGGCGAGCAGGGGCGCGGCGAGGGCGAGCAGGACGGGCAGCAGGGCCGCGGTGGCGGCGAGCGCGGTGCGGGGGTGGCGGATCGTGACCATGGTTCAGCTCCGCACCCGGGGGTCGATGGCGGCGTGGGCGGCGTCGACGAGCAGGTTGACGCCGACGAAGGCGGTGGCGACGAGCAGCACGCCGCCCTGGACGAGCGGCAGGTCGCGGGCGGTGAGCGCGTCGTAGAGCAGGCGGCCGAGGCCGGGCCAGGCGAACAGGGTCTCGACGAAGACGACGCCTTCGAGCAGGTAGGCGAGTTGCAGTCCGCCGATGGTGAGCAGGGCGGGCGAGGCGTTGTGGGCGCAGTGCCGCAGCACGGCGGCGCGGCCGAGGCCGCGGGCGCGCAGGCCGTCGGCGAGTTCGGAGCCGAGGACGGTGGAGAGCGCGGCGCGGTGGACCTTGGCGGTGAGGCCGAGCGGGACGAGGGCGGCGGCGGTGGCGGGCAGCACGAGGTGGCGCAGCAGGTCGCCGGTGCCGCCGGGGCCGAAGGCGTCGTGGGTGCCGCCGGCGGGCAGCAGGCGCCAGTGGACGGCGAGGACGGCGGTGAGCAGCAGGGCGGCGGAGTACTGGGGGGCGGAGACGGCGAGGGTGGCGGCGGCTCCGCTGAGGCGCTTGGTCCAGCCGTGCGGGCGCAGCGCGCCGAGGGTGCCGAGCAGGACGCCGCCGAGCAGGACGAGGGCGAAGGCGGCGGCGGTGAGGGTGAGGGTCTGGCCGAGCGCTGGCAGCAGCAGGGCGGCGACCGGACGCTGGGTGGAGGTGGAGGTGCCGAGGTCGCCGCTGAGGGCGTGGCCGAGCCAGTCGAGGTAGCGGACGGGCAGCGGGCGGTCGAGGCCGATGCGTTCGGCGAGGGCCTGCCGGGCTTCGGCGGGCGCGCCGGGGCCGAGGAACGCGGTGACGGGGTCGCCGGGGACGAGGGCGACGGTGGCGAACACGACGGCGCTCACGCCGAGCAGCGTGGGGACGGCGAGCAGCAGGCGGCGCAGCAGGAAGCGGGTCACGGGGCGGCCGGGTCGGCGGTGGCGGCGGGCATGGTGCGGTGGGTCCTCCGGTTCGGACGGCAGGGGGCGTGGCCGGTGCCGTCGGGGTCGTCCGGACCGAGGCTCGCGGACGGTGCGCGGCGTCAGCCAGCCAGGCGTTCATGCTGTTACCCGTGGTCATAGGAGTGGAGGGGGCGGGTACGGCGGTGGGGGCAACCGGTGGGCGGGGAACCGTCCTTGACCGTCCCTCATCGGCGCAAATAGGATTTCCGTATGGCATATCGGCGGCGCGACTTCACCCTCTGGGGAATCGGCGGCTCGTGGCACCGCAGGTGCTTCGACGAGACCTGTCGCCCCGGCACGGTGCGCCGCCCCCGGTCCTGACCCGACCGGCCGCGGCGCCCCCGCCCGTCCTCCGCGGGTCGGCGCCGTCGACGGCGCCGATCCCCCTTTCCCGCGCCCGGGCCCAGGCCCGGGCAGCCGCCACCGAGGGGACCGAGATCCGCCATGCACCCGTACCCCGCCGCGCCCTCCCGCCGGGAGGTCCCGTGCCCGCGCTGACCAGCGGCCCCGCCCGGGTGCTGCGCCACCGCGCGCACCCGCAGGACGCCCTGCACACCGAGATCGACAACCCGCTGGACCTGCTGGCCGGGCACCAGCTGCTGGCCGACGCGGCCCGCCCCGCCCCCGAGGCGGCCTGCGCCTGCCATCACCCGCTGTGCCCGACCGGCGCCGCGCACCGGCCGGTCGCCACCCGGGTGTTCCTGGTCGAGCGGCACCCGGTGGTCAGCGCCGGGCTGCGCAGCGTCCTGGCGGGCGCCGCCGACCTCGCGGTGGTCGGCTCCTCCGCCGACCCGGCGCACGCCGTCCGCTCGGTCCACCGCACCCGGCCGGACCTGGTGCTGCTGGGCCGCGGCGCGACCCTGGACGGCGACCTGGCCACCGTCGCGGCGCTGCGCCGCCCGGACGGGGCGCCGGACGCCCGGGTGCTGCTGCTGCGCCGGGCCGAGACCACCACCGAGGCCAGCCGGATCCTGATGGCGGGCGGCAGCGGCTGCTTCCCGCTCGACCTGCCGCCGGAGCGGATCGTGGACGCCGTCCGGCTGGTCGCGGCCGGGGGCACGCTGTTCCTGCCCGCCCCCGTCCCGGTCCGTCCGCAGGCCGTCGCCCCGGTCGAACTCCCGCTGGACCAGACCGGGTTGACCGACCGCGAACGCGAGGTGCTGGCACAGTTGGCGCTCGGCCTGAGCAACGCCGAGATCGGCCGCCGGCTCGCCCTGGCCGAGGCCACCGTCAAGAAGCACCTCACCCAGGCGATGCGCAAGACCGGCCAGTCCGACCGGCTGCGGGCCGCCCTGTACGCCGTCCGCCACGGCCTGGCCGGCTGAGCCGCCGCTCCGCGCCGTCCCCGAGGAGCCCGTCCACCCCCGCGGTGGGCGGGCTCCCGGCGTTCCCGGGTGCGCGCGGGGCTCCCGGCGCTCCCCCGGGTCGCCCTCCGGGGGCGACGAAGGTCGCCCCGCGCGTAGCCGTTCGGAGCTTCTGGCGGCGGACGGCCGATCCCTAGCGTGGCAACGACAAGGAGCTGCGGACCGCTGCGGAGGGAGAGCACCTGATGGGCGTCGACGGAACGGAGCCGGGGCCGCGGGTGGTGGTGCTGCCGGTGGAGGCGGCGGACGGCGGGCCCGAGTGGGGGCGTTCGCCCTACCGGTCGATGTCGGAGGCCGAGCGCTCCGCCCTGTGGCGCCAGCGCCTGCACGAGGCCGAGGCCGGGCTGACCCGCTACCTGGTCTCGCTGGACGACCAGCCGCAGTTGGCCGAGTGGTTCGCCCTGCAGGGCGAGATCTTCGCCGACCTGCCTGAGGAGTCCGCGCCCTCGGCGCAGTGGCAGCGGCTGTTCTTCCGCGGCCAGGCGCTGATGGAGCGCTTCCTGGTGCGCCGCTACGGCGAGGGGGTGCTGGCGGCCTGGGCGGCGTCCAACGCCGAGGTGCACCGCACCGTCGAGCCGGACCACGGCCGGGGCGCCGCCGACCCGATCCACCGGATCGCGCGGCAGGCCGAACTGTACGGCTCCGAGTACGAGTTCGACGACGAGCGGCCGCCCGGCCGGGAGCGGGCCGCACTGACGATCACGCACTGCGCGATCTGGGACTACCGGGAGCAGGCCCGGCGCAGCGGCGTGACCATCACGCTGGCCTCGCCGTGCACGTACTGCACCCACGCGCTGTCGGCGAACATCCGCGCCAAGGGCTTCCGTCCGGCGTACCGGCTGCAGTCCGGTCCGACCGGCCACGGCTGCCACTGGGAGGCGAGCGCCGCGACCGAAGGCACCGAGGAAGGGACGGGGACGCGCTGATGTGCGGAGTGACCGGATGGCTGGACTGGGCGGACGACCTGCGGCTGCGCGCCGAAACGGTCCGCCGGATGACCGGGACGCTCACCTGCCGCGGCCCGGACGCCGACGGGGTGTGGCTGTCGCGGCACGCGGCGCTGGGCCACACCCGGCTCGCGGTGATCGACCTGGACGGCGGCCTGCAGCCGTTCGCCGACGCCGAGGACGCCCGGGCGGTGCTGGCCTACAACGGCGAGCTGTACAACCACCGCGAGCTGCGCGCCGAACTGGAGGCGCACGGGCACGTGTTCCGGACCCGCTCCGACACCGAGGTGGTGCTCCGCGCCCACCTGCAGTGGGGGCACCGGGCCCCGTCCCGGTTCAACGGGATCTACGCGTACGCGCTGTGGGACGCCCGGCGGGAGGAACTCCTGCTGGTGCGCGACCACCTGGGCATCAAGCCGCTGTACTGGCACCGGCACGCCAACGGGGTGCTGTTCGGCTCCGAGCCCAAGGCCGTGCTGGCGAACCCGCTGCTGCCCGCCGAGTTGGACGCCGAGGGCGTCGCCGAGCTCTTCGCGCTGCCCGCCGCGCCCAGCGCCGGCCACGGCCTGTTCCGCGGCCTGCACGAGGTCCGCCCCGGCCACCTGGTGCTCGCCACCCGGCACGCGGTGCGCGAACTGCGGTACTGGCAGCTGGAGTCGGCCCCGCACACCGACGACGAGGCCACCACCCGCGCCACCGTGCGGGCGCTGCTCGCCGACGCGGTGGAGCGCCAACTGGTCAGCGACGTCCCGCTGTGCACGCTGCTCTCCGGCGGCGTCGACTCCTCCGCGATCACCGCGCTGGCCGCCGCCGCCCGGGAGCGCCAGGGCCAGGGCAAGATCACCAGCTTCTCGGTGGACTTCCCCGGCAGCGCCGACCGCGCCCCCGACGCCTGGCGCACCAGCCAGGACGCCCCGTACGTGCGGGCCGCCGCCGAGCACATCGGCACCCTGCACACCAGCGTGCTGATCCCCGACGACGACCTGCTGGAGGCCCGCGACGCGGTGCTGCGGGCCCGCGACCGGCCCGGCTGGGGCGAGATGGACGCCTCGCTGCACCTGCTCTTCCGCGAGGTGCGCCGCCGCTCCACCGTCGCGCTCTCCGGCGAGGCCGCCGACGAGGTCTTCGGCGGCTACCCCTACTTCCACGACGCCCCGGCGCTCGCCTCCGGCACCTTCCCCTGGCTGCACGGCCGCACCACCCCGGCCGCGCTGCTGCGCCCGGAGGTGCGCGCCGCGGCCCGGCCCGCCGAGTACACCGAGGCCGCGTACCGCTCCTCGCTGGCCTCGGTGCCCCGGCTGGACGGGGAGGGCGCGGACGACGCGAAGGTCCGCGAGACCTTCCACCTGGCGCTGACCCGCTGGCTGCCGCCGCTGCTGGACCGGGTCGACCGGGTGTCGATGTCGGTCGGCCTGGAGGTGCGGGTGCCGTTCTGCGACCACCGCCTGGTGGAGTACCTGTGGAACGTGCCGTGGGCCCTCAAGTCGCCCGGCGGCCGGGCCAAGGGCCTGCTGCGCGACGCGGTGCGCGACCTGCTGCCGCCGCAGGTCGCCGACCGCCCGAAGTCCGGCTACCCGTCGACGCCCGCGGTCCGCTACACCGAGGTGCTCACCGCCCGGGCCCACGAGCTGCTCGCCGACCCGGCCGCCCCGGTCTTCGAGCTGGTCGACCGGGAGCTGGTGCGCGCCCACCTCGCCGAGGGCCGCCCGCTGCCCAGCCCGCGCACCGCGCCCAACCCGGTCGGCGGCCTGGACCACCTGGTGCAGGTCGACGAGTGGCTGCGCGCCTACCGGGTGGCGCTGCGGTGAGCGCGCCCGTGCGCAGCGCGGTCACCGCGGACGCGCTGCGGGCCGCCGCCCGGCACTGGCCGACCGGGGTGGCGGTGCTGAGCGCCCGGTGGGGCGGGGAGGAGCACGCCAAGACCGTCTCCTCCTTCAGCACCCTCTCCCTCGACCCGCCGCTGATCGGCGTCGCGCTCTCCCCGCGCAGCCCGCTGGCGGCGGCCGTGCACGGCTCCGGCCGGTTCGCCGTCACCGTCCTGACGGACCGTCAGGAACCGCTGGCCCGCCGCTTCGCGACCCCGGGCGCGGGCCGCAGCGCCGGGGCGTTCGCCGACCTGCCGGTGCGCGCGGAGCCGGTCGGCGGGCCCGTCCCGACCGGTTCGGCGGCCTGGTTCGAGGCCGAGCTGCACGCCGAACTGCCGGTCGGCGACCACGTGTTGCTGGTCGGCCGGGTGACGGCGGTCGGCGCGGACGGCGGCCGCCCGCTGCTGCACCACGCCGCCCGCTACCGGCTGCTGGGCCCGGAGACCCCGCCCAGCACCCCAACGTCCTTCCCTACCAGAGGAGTCGGCGCATGACCCTGCTGTCCCCGGAGCCCCGCGGCCTGCTCACCGGCGACCGCTACCGGGCCGAACTCGACGACGGCCGCGAGCTGTACCTGGACGGGCAGCGCGTCGCCGACCCGGCCTCGCACCCCGCGTTCCGGCCCGCCGCCGACGAGTTGGCCCGACTGCTGGACCTCCAGCACGAGCCCGAGCACCGCGAGTTGCTGACCTGGAAGGACCCGGACACCGGCCTGCGGCTGGCCCGCGCCTACCAACCGCCCACCACCCTGGAGGAGTTGCGCGTCCAGCGGCGCAGCGCCGAGTTCTGGCACGCCCAGGCGCTCGGCCAGCAGGGCCGCTCCCCGGCGTTCATGGCCTCGATCGCGGTGGGCGTGCACGACTTCCGGCACCGGCTGGCCACCGCCGACCCGCGCTTCGGCGCCAACGCCGAGGCCTGGTACCGCTACTGCGCGCAGAATGACCTGGTGCTCTCGCACGCGCTGGGCGACCCGCAGATCGACCGCTCGGCGAGCCCGCTGGACGACCCGGACCTGGCGCTGCGGGTGCTGGAGGAGAACGAGCGCGGCATCGTGGTGCGCGGCGCCAAGCAGTTGACCACGCTGGCGCCGCTGGCCCACGAGGTGCTGGTGTACCTGTCGGCGTCGTTCACCGACAACCGGGCCGAGAAGTTCGTGGTCTGGTTCGCGCTGCCGCTGAACGCCCCGGGCCTGATCACGCTGGCCCGCGAGCCGCTCGGCGCCGCCCCCTGGGGCCACCGGCACCCGGTCGGCGCCCGGTACGACGAGCAGGACGCGATGCTGTTCTTCGACGACGTGCTGGTGCCGTGGGAGCGGGTGTTCCTGCTGCGCGACGCCGCCCTGGCCCGCGAGGGCCTGGGCCGGATCAACGCCTGGAGCGCGTACGTCGGCCACATCCGCTACCGGGAGCGGCTGCGCACCCTGCTGGCCACCGCGACGCTGCTGGCCGAGTCGATCGGCGTCGACGGCTTCCGCAACGTCCAGGAGGACCTGGGCCGGCTCGCCGGGTACGCCGAACTGACCGGCTACTTCCTGGACGCGGCCGAGAACCGCGGCGCGCTCACCGACTCCGGCCTGTTCGCGCCCGGCGACACCTTCGCCTCCCGGGTGTGGTCGGCCGAGGTCGCGGGCGACGCGGTGGAGATCGTCCGCCGGATCGGCGCCTCCGGCCTGCTGATGCAGCCCTCCCCCGGCGACCTCGCCCACCCGAGGCTGCGCCCGCACCTGGAGCGCTACATGCGCGGCCGCGGCACCGACGTGGAGCGCAAGTCCCGGCTGTTCCGCCTCGCCTGGGAGCTGACCGGCGACGGCTTCGGCCAGCGCCAGGACCTGTACGAGTACGTCCACCGCGGCGACCTGGCCCGCAACCGGATCACCGTCTACCACCGCCACGACCAGTCCGAGGCCCGGGCCCGGCTGCTCGCCCTGCTCGACACCCCCGACACCCCCGAGACCCTCGAGACCCCCGAGACCCCCGCCAGCACCGACACCCCCGTCGGCACCGATGTCCAGGAGGCCCGCGCGTGAGCCCGTCCACCGTCGAGATCCAGGCCCGCACCCTCGCCGGGTACGCCGACGCCAGCCGCCTGCGCCAGGTCCAGGACCGCGACTGGGTGCTGGACCGCGTTAGCGGCGCCCCCGAGGTGCTGATCGACCTCGGCAGCGGCATCGGCCAGCTGCTGGAGAGCGCCCTGGAGCGCTTCCCCTCGCTGCGGCTGGCCGTCGGCCTGGAGCGCTCCGAGCACCGGATCGCCGAGGCGGGCCACCGGCTGGCCCCGTACGGGGAGCGGGCCGAGCTGCACCGGGCCGACCTGACCGCGCCCGAGCCGCTGCCGCACCGCGCCCAGGTGATCACCCAGACCTCGGTGCTGCACTGGCTGTACCCGGTCGAGGACCGGGTCTTCGCCTGGGTCGCCGCCCACCTCGCCCCCGGCGGGCGCTTCCTGCTCACCACCTACCACCCGGCCCGCGACGCCCACGGCCTGGGCGGCGAGGACGAGTTGGTGCGCGAGGCGCTGGGCGCGCTCGGCGTCCCGGCCGAGCAGGTGCCCGCGCTGCTCGCCGAGCACGGCGTCCTGCCGATCGCCACCCGCACCCGCACCGTCGACGAGCTGCTCGACGTCCTCGCCCCGCACCTGGCCGTCGCCGGGCACGCCGAGCGGGACGCGGTGGTCACCGTCGACTCCGCCGAGCAGTACGAGCACTTCCACGCCGCGACCTTCGGCGACTACTACGCGCAGGTCCTCCCCGAGGAGCGCCGCGCCGACTTCTACCGGGCCGTCGGCGCCGCCGCCTGGCGGCGGCAGGCCGAACGCGGGCACGTCAGCCACATGCCCGTTCGGCTCTGGGAGTTGGCGCAACGTGAGGAGTTTGTTGCAGGATCCGGAACCGGCCCGCTCCCGGCCTAACCTGGAACCGACGTACCCGAGCACCACCGCGACGAGGAGCGAGCACCGTGTCCACCCCCGCCACCGGCCAGGAACTCGGCGCGTTCCTGCGCGCCCACCGCGAACTCCTCCAGCCCGCCGACGTCGGACTCACCGCCACCGCCCGGCGGCGCACCCCCGGGCTGCGCCGCGAGGAGGTCGCCTCGCTCTCCGGCGTCGGCCTCGCCTGGTACACCTGGCTCGAACAGGGCCGCGTCACCGCCTCCCGGCAGGTCCTGGAGGCGGTGGCGCGCGCCCTGCGGCTGGACGCGGCGGGCCTGCGGCACGCGATGCGGCTGGCCGGCTACCACGAGCCGGTGCCCGCCGACGCCGACCGCAGCGCCGCCGGGCGGCTGGTCGCGTCCGTCCGCCCGGTCCTCGACTCCTGGCCCGCCAGCCCGGCCGCCCTGCTCGACCGGCACTTCGACCTGCTGGCCTGGAACGCCGCCTGGAGCGCGCTGTGGGGCTCCCCCGAGCAGGTGCCCGCCGACCGCCGCAACCTGATGTGGCTGCTGGCCGTCGACCGCCGCCTGCGCGAGGTCCTGCACGATTGGGAGCCGCTCGCGATGAACGTCTTCCAGCACTTCCGCGCCCAGGCCGGGCCCGCCCTCGCCGACCCGCGCACCGACGAGCTCTACCGCCGCCTGGACACCGACGCGCCCGAGCTGCGGCACTGGTGGGGCTGCCACTCGGTGGCCGAACTCACCGCCCGCACCGTCCTGGTGGACCCGCCCGGCCTCGGCCCCGTCCGGCTCACCCTCAGCTCCTTCCACCCGGTCGACGACCCCTCGGCGCTGGTGGTGCTGTTCACCCCGTCCTCCCCCGCCGACGCGGCCCGGATGGCCGAGCTGACGGCGGCGGGGGCCGCGGGCGGCGCCGAACTGCTGGCGGCCGGGGCCCGCTGAGCCTCAGCCCGCCAGCGCCGCGCCCAGCGTCGAGGCCTTCAGCCCGAAGGCCTCGCGCAGGTCGCCGTCGTCCACCACGAACGGCCGCTCCGCCATGTGTCCCAGCTCGGCGAGCTCCCGCCACAGCGGGTCGCCGAACGCCAGCAGCGCCAACTCCCGTTCGGTGAGCTGCTCCAGCCGCGGCTCGGGCGCCCCGTGCAGCTCCGCCAGCGCGGTCGCCGCCCCCCGCACGGTGGTGGTGATCACCGGGGCGTGCCAGGCCCGCCCCCAGGCCCGGTCGTCACCGGCGACCGCGACCAGCGCCGCCGCGACGTCCTCGGTGTACGAGAAGGAGTGCGCCGCGTCCGGATTGCCGTGCACCAGGGCGAGTTCGCCGTCCAGCACCCGGGGCGCCACCAGCAGCGTGAACGTGGAGACCGCGCCCGGGCCCAGGAACTGCCCGGCCCGCACCTCGGTGACCCGCAGCCGCCCCTCGGCGTGCGCCCGCTCGGCCCGCCGCCACAGCTCGGCCCGCACCCGCCCCTTGCGGGTGCGCGCCTCCAGCGGGGTCCGCTCGGTCACCGGCCCGGCGGTCGGCCGGTAGCCATACAGGTTGCCGAGCATCACGTAGTCGGCCCCGGCCCGCTCGGTCGCCGCCAGGATCGAGTCGAACAGCGGCGGCAGGGTCTGCGGCCAGGTGTGGTACGCGGTCGCGGCGGCGTTGAAGACGGTGTCCGCCCCGGCCAGCACCTCGGCCAACTCCTCGGTGCGGCCCGCGTCCAGGGCGATCCGCTCGATGCCCGGGTGCTCGGGCCCGCCGCCGCCGCGGGTCACCAGACGGACCCGCTCGCCGCGCCCGGCCAACTGCCTGGCGGTCGCGGCCCCGGTGGCGCCCGCTCCGATGACGACTGCTCCGGCCATGGTGGTGTCTCCTTGCTCTGGTGGGGAACGTGGTCGCGGGGGCCCTCCGCCCGGCCAACTCTGCCCTGCCGCAAGGGGGTAGGGTCAGTGGCCCGATAGCCACGGAGTCCAAGGATCCAGCCATGCACCGCGTCGCCGTCCTGGCCGTCCCGCCCGTCAAGCCCTTCGACCTGTCCATGCCCTCGATGCTGTTCGACGCCGCCGTCGCGGACGGACGCCCCTGCTACACCGTCACGGTCTGCACGCCCGTGCCCGGGGTGCTGCCCGGGCACGGCGGCATCGACGTCGTCGTCCGGCACGGCCTGGAGGCCCTCGCCGCCGCCGACACCGTGGTCGTCCCCTCCACCGCCAGCCGCCACGACGCCGACCCGGCCGCGCTGGACGCCCTGCGGGAGGCCGCCGCCGCGGGCAAGCGGATCGCCTCGATCTGCACCGGCGCCTTCGTCCTCGCCCAGGCCGGACTGCTCGACGGCCGCACCGCCACCACCCACTGGGCCTTCGCCGACGAACTGCGACGCGCCTTCCCCGCCGTCCGGGTGGACGCCGACCGGCTGTTCGCCGAGGACGGCCGGGTCGTCACCGGCGCGGGCTCCGCCGCCGGCCTCGACCTGTGCCTGCACCTGATCGCCACCGACCACGGCGCGGCCGTCGCCAACGCGGCCGCCCGCGCCGCCGTCGTCACCCCCGTCCGCCAGGGCGGCCAGGCCCAGTTCGTCAGCACCCCGCTGCCCGCCCGCACCGGCTCCCCGCTCGACGCCGCCCGCGTCTGGGCCCTGCAGCACCTCGACCGGCCGATCTCCCTCGCCGACCTCGCCACCAGGGCCCGCACCAGCGTGCGGACCCTGACCCGCCGCTTCACCGCCGAGACCGGCGTGACCCCCTTCCAGTGGCTGCTCCAGCAGCGCCTGCTGCGCGCCCGCGAACTCCTGGAGACCACCGACCTCACCGTCGACCAGGTCGCCGACCGCAGCGGCCTCGGCTCCGGCGAGTCCCTCCGCCAGCACCTCCACCGCCACCTCGGCATGACCCCGGCCGCCTACCGCAACGCGTTCACCACCCGGAGGGGCGCGTGATCAGGGGCGCGGGGAACGGCGGGCACGGGGCTGCTGCCGGTGCGTGCGGTGGCTTCGGGTTCTGTCACCCCGGCCCGAAGCAGCACGGACTCGCCGTTCCCCGAGCCCCTGGTTGTGCATGCTCGTCTGCCGAAGAGTTCCCCGAGCCCCTGACGGGGCCCCCTTTCACGCCCTCCGCAGGCCGCGCGAGACCGCCCAGGCGCCCGCCGCCGCGAGCAGGGCCAGGCCGGTGCCGATCAGCAGGGCGCCGTGGGTGACGTCGGAGAACGCGCCGACCGCCCACGCGCCCAGGCCGGTGCCCGCGTACATGGTGGAGGTCAGCCAGGCGCTGGAGGTGGCGCGGTGAGCGGGGGCGACGCTGCCGGCCAGGGTCTGCTGGTCGGTGACGAAGGCCCCGCTGGCGGTGAACCAGACCAGCACGCCCAGCAGGGACAGCGGAAGGCCCGGGGCGCTGGTGGCGAGGGCGATGCCCGCGGCCAGCAGCAGGCCCCAGAGGGCGAGCAGCGGCAGGTCGGTGCGGCCCGCGCCGCGGGCCTTGTCGCCGAGGCGCCCGCCGACCAGCGAACCGGCCACGCTGCCCGCGCCGACCAGCACGCCGACCAGGCCCAGGGCCTGCACCGACAGGTCGAACCGGCGGTCGAGGACGGCGCCGAGGAAGGTGTACGCGCCCAGGTTGGCCGCGTTGAAGACGGTGTTGACCAGCAGCGCGCGCCGCAGCACCGGGTCGCGCCAGCCGCCCAGGATCGCCCGGACGGCCCCACCCGCCGCCGCGCCGCCCGGCGCGGGGGCGACCTGCCGGGTGAGCAGCGCGATCGCCGCGAGGGTGCCGATCGCGAGCGCCCAGAACGCGGCCCGCCAGCCCGCCGCCCCGGCCAGCACGCCGCCCAGCGGCACGCCGACCACCTGGCCGGTGGAGAACAGCGCCATGCCGAGCCCGAGGGCGCGCCCGCGCACCGCCTCGGGGGCGGTCTCGGCGATGTGCGCCCAGATCGCCGGTCCGGCGGCCGCGGCGGCCAGCCCGGCCAGCGCGCGGGAGAGCACCAGCAGGGTGAGGTCAGTGGAGAGCGCGGCCGCCGCGTTGGACAGCACGAACAGCAGGCCGCCCGCGAGCAGGGTGCGGCGGCGGCCGAACCGGTCGCTGAGCAGGCCGAGGAACGGGGCGAAGACCGCGTACACCAGCACGTACGCGGTGACGGTGGAGGCGGCGGCGGCCTCGGTGGAGCCGATCGACTCGGCGATGGTCGGCAGCAGCGGGGAGACCAGGAAGGTCTCGGTGCCGAACAGGAACAGCAGCGCGAACACCCCGGCGTAGCGCAGGGGCCGCAGGGCCTCGGGGGCGGGCACCGCCTCGGTGCGCCCGCGCTCGGTCAGGTCGGAGACGTCGCTCACGGCGACCACCACCTCGTCCGGTCCTCGGGTCGCGCGGCGCGTCCTCGGACCGCGGACGCGTTCGGCCGCGCGGGGGGCATGGGCGTCCGATGCCGCCATCCTCGGCAGCGGGCCGGGGGCCAGCCAGACAGGCGTTCATCCTGTGACCGCAGCTCACAGCCTGAGGCCCCGTCAGCGTGTGCGCGGTGTGATCGGGCCCCGGCAGGGATAGAAGGGCTGCATGCGTTTCGTTCCCGAACCGGTGGCGGTGGTGGTGCGTCGCGGTGCCAAGGACCCGTTCGTCGTGCAGACGGTGCGGGCCACGGTCGCCGCGACGCTGTCGTACGTGGTGGCGACCTGGCTGAGCCGGGAGCCGGTGCCGCTGACCGCGCCGCTGACGGCGCTGCTGGTCGTGCAGGTGACGGTGTACTCCACGCTGACCACCAGCATCCGGCGGGTCAACTCGGTGGTGGTCGGGGTGCTGATCGCGATCGGGTTCTCCGCCGTGGTGGGGTTGTCCTGGTGGAGCCTGGGGCTGATCATCCTGGCCTCGCTGGTGATCGGGCGCTTCGTGCGGGTCGACGAGTTCGTCCAGGAGGTCGCGATCAGCGCGATGCTGATCCTGGGCGTCTCGCAGGTCACCACGCAGGCCTGGGACCGGGTGCTGGAGACGGTGATCGGCGCCAGCGTCGGCCTGCTGTTCAACCTGGTGATAGCGCCCCCGGTGTGGGTCGACACGGCGGGCGAGTCCATCGAGGACCTGGCCCGCCGGGCCCGGTCCCTGCTGCTGGGCCTCGCCGAACAGCTCGGCCGCCCGGTGCCGGTCGAACGGGCCGCCGAACGGCTGCACGAGGCCCGGCGGCTGGACCAGGCGATCGCCCAGGTGGACGGGGCGCTGCGGCAGGCCGAGGACAGCCTGCGGCTGAACCCGCGGATCAGCGAGGGCCTGCTCCCCCGGCTGGTCCTGCGCACCGGCCTGGACACGCTGGAGATCTGCGTGGTCGTCATCCGGGTGATCGCCCGCTCGCTCACCGACCTGGCCAAGCGCCGCGGCCCGGGCGAACGGCTCTTCCCGGACGACGTGGCGGTGGCCCTGGAGGAGCTGTTCGAGCACGTCGGCGGCGCCCTGGTCAGCTTCGCGGTGCTGGTCACCACCCAGGTCAGCCGCAACGCGGAGGAGGCCGAGCAGCGGATGGCCTCCGAGCTCTCCGCCGCCTGGGCCTGCCGCGAGAACGTCGCCCAGCTCCTGCTGCGCCGCGTCCAGGAGAGCCCCGAGGCCTGGCAGTTGCACGGCTCGCTGCTCGCCGAGGTCGACCGCATCCTCGACGAACTCGACCTGGAGCACCGCGGCCGCCGCCTGATGGAGGAACTCGACCGCGCCGCCGTCGCCAACCGCGACCGCTTCGCCCGCCTCCCCCGCCTGCGCCGCTTCGCCCGCGGCGAACGCCTCCGCCCCCGCCGCATCCGCCGCCGCGAACCCGCCTGACGGCGCCCCACCCCGCCCCGGACACGCCGGGAGCTGGGCCGTCGGGGGGAACCGTCGTACCGGTTCGGGTGTGTTGTGACGGTGCGCCAGGCGGGGGCGAGGACCCTCGGTGGGTGTCGGCGCCCTGCCGACAGCCCCCGTCCCTCCCCCCGGAGCTCCCATGACCCCGACCTCGACCGGGCGACGCCTGCGGCCGCTGCACGCGGCCGCCCTCGCCGGTGCGGCCGTCCTGCCGCTGGCCGTGTTCGCCCTCCCCGCGCACGCCGCGCCCGGCGACAACGGCGACGTGAAGATCCACGACAGCACCACGGCCGCGGACAGCCAGAACGACGACCCGAAGGTCTGCAAGTTCTACCTCGACGGCCTCAACTTCGACGCCGGGCAGAGCGTCACCTGGCACATCGACCAGCAGCCGCCGACCGGCAACGCCCAGGTGCTGAGCGGAGTCCTGGTCATGCCCACCGGCACCGCCCGGACCACCGACCAGTCGCTGCCCGACGGGCACTACAAGCTGTTCTGGAACTTCACCGGCGAGAACGGCGCCGCCAAGCAGAAGGTGTTCACGGTCGACTGCGCCGGTGCCAGCAGCCCGCCGCCCAGCGGCTCACCCTCGCCCGTCGGCAACGGCGGCGGCTCGCCCTCCCCGTCGCCCAGCACCTCGCCCACCGGCAAGGGCGGGGTCGGCGGCGGCTCGTCGCCCTCGCCCGGCAGGCCGGGGCCGGGCGGACCGAGCCGGACGCCGCACGGCGGGGTCGCGGCCGGTGCGGGCGGCTCCTCGCAGGACCTGAACCCGGCGGAGGTCACCGTCGGCGCCGCCCTGGTCGCCGGGGCGGGCTACCTGGTCGTGCGCCGACTCCGCCGCGCCCGCCGTTGACCCCTCCCGCCCACCGACGCTCCCGCGGTGCCGACCGGCTACGGTTCGGCACCGCGGTCGTCGCGCTGCTGTGCGGCGCCTGGCTGGTCGACGACGGACTGACCACCTCCCAACCGCCCCCGCCGCCGCCCGCCCCGCCGCCGTCCGCGGCCCCCGCCCGGACGACCCCCGCCCGGACGGCGTCCTCCCCCGCCCCCGCACCGGCCGCCACCCCGGACGTCCCGGCGCTGGGCCCGTCCGACCCCACCCGGCTACGCATCCCCTCCATCTCGGTGGACGCCGCGTTCACCCCGCTCGGCCTGGACGCCGACGGGGCCCTGAGCACCCCGCCGCTCGGCCGCCCCAACCTGGTCGGCTGGTACCGGGACGCCCCCGCGCCCGGCGCGGACGGCACCGCCGTGGTCGTCGGCCACGTCGACGACCGGCGCGGCCCCGGCGTGCTGTACCGGCTCGGGCTGCTGCGCCCCGGCCTGACCATCACCGTCACCCGGCAGGACCGCCGCACCGCCACCTTCACCGTCGACGCGGTGCGCTCCTACCCGAAGAGCGCCTTCCCCACCGCGGAGGTGTACGCCCCCACCGGCCGCGCCGAACTGCGCGTCATCACCTGCGGCGGGCGCTACGACCGGCGCACCGGCTACGACTCCAACACCGTGGTGTACGCCCACCTGACCTCCACCGCCTGACGCGCGACGGCCGCGGGGGCCACGGGATTTGAGCCCGCGTACTCATTCCGCTCCGACCGTGGGGCGGGCAGGGTGCACCCATGACGCTCCCCCGGCCCGCAGAGCCGCGTCCGCAGGACCGGCGCCGCTCCCGTCCGCTGCTGCTCCTCGCGGACTTCGGCGTCGCCCTGACGCTGGGCACCGCCTTCCTGTTCGGCTCGAGCCACTACACCCCGACGCCCCCGCCGCCCGCCCCGGTGCCCGGGTTGACCCCCTGCCGCTCCGGCAGCTCCTGCAACTGACCCGTGCGGACGGAGGAAGCCGGCGGCGATCGACCCGGACGCCTTCCACGAGGAATCGACCTGGTGGAACGTCGTCGTCGAGCAGAGGTGGCACGGCCTGTTCTGACCACTCATGGTCGCGGTGCCACCACTTCCGGCAACTTCCGGTCCGGGCTGCGGTGACAACCGACCACCCGCTTACAGTCGTCCAATAAAAAGATGGTGCGATGTCCGGTCATGCCGGCGCAGTCGCGCGGCGACACGGCGGAGCGGGACGAGGAACAGCGGACAGTGAAGAACCACAGGCGCAGGGAGAGACCGGGCAACCGGAGCCGGAACGTCAAGGTGGCGTTGGGCGTGCTGGCAGGCTGCGCGGTCACCGCGCTCGCCCTGACGCTGGTGCTGGACGACGGCGCGGACCCGGGCCACGGCTCGTCCGACGCCGCGGCGGCCGGTGCCGGGGCCTCGGCGTCGGCCTGGGACGGCAAGGTGAAGGTGCTGGGCGACGGCTCGATGTCCGACACCGGGCCGCAGCCCCACCAGCTCAAGATCGAGAAGTTGAAGCCCGGCGAGAAGCCACCGCAGTTCGTGGTCTTCTCCTGGGACGGCGCGCTGGAGAACGACGACCACCTGTTCTCCCGCTTCCGCGAGCTGGCCAAGGCCAACAACGCCACGATGACGTTCTTCCTGAGCGGCATCTACCTCGTCCCGAACGAGAAGCGCAGCCTCTACCAGGCCCCCCAGCACTCCCCCGGCAGCTCCGCCATCTCCTTCCCCACCAGCCAGCACGTCCGGGACACCCTGGCCCAGCTGCGGCTGGCCTGGCAGGACGGCAACGAGATCGGCACCCACTTCAACGGCCACTTCTGCACCGACGCGGGCGACGCCGGGGGCGGCTCCACCTGGAGCGTGGACGACTGGAAGAAGGAGATCGACCAGGCGTACTCGTTCGTCGCCAACTGGAGGACGAACACCGGCTTCACCGACGAGGCCCCGCTGCCGTTCGACTACGCCAAGGAGCTGGTGGGCGGCCGGGCCCCCTGCCTGGAGGGCCAGAAGAACCTGCTGCAGGCCGCGAAGACCTACGGGTGGCGCTACGACGCCAGCTCCCCGGGCGAGTTCCAGGTCTGGCCGACGAAGTCGGACGGCATCTGGAACTTCCCGCTGCAACTGCTGCCGTTCGGCAACACCCAGGTGCTGTCGATGGACTTCAACTTCCTGGCCAACCAGTCGGGCGCCAGCACCGAGGGCGACCCGAAGAAGTACGCGGCCTGGGAGAAGCAGACCCGCGAGGGCTACCTGGACGGCTTCGAGCGCGTCTACAACGGCAGCCGGGCACCGCTGTTCATCGGGAACCACTTCGAGACCTGGAACGGCGGCATCTACATGCAGGCCATCCAGGACGTGATGGAGGCCGTCTGCAAGAAGGACGGCGTGCACTGCGTCTCCTTCAAGGAGCTCGCGGACTGGATGGACGCCCAGGACCCGAAGGTGCTGGACCAGCTGCGCCTCCTGGACCCGGCCCAGGCCCCGGACTGGCCGACCTACCTGAAGTGACCCGGGGGAACGGGGGAGGGGGGGGGGGGGGGGGGGGGGGGGGGGGGGGGCCCCCCCCCCCCCCCCCCCCCGGGGGGGGGGGGGCGCCCCCCCCGGGGCGGGTTCCCGCCGACGCGGGGGCGACCCCTACGGTGTGGGCATGCGGACCATCGAGTTGACCTGCGACCCGGCCTTCGACCGGGCGGTG
>NZ_JBIAVO010000039.1:27835-72045 GCF_042894345.1 Kitasatospora sp. NPDC001540 | reverse complement strand
CGCTGTTGAGTTCTCAAGGAACGGACGCTTCCTTCGAGCCGCATCCCTGCGGACCCTCCGGGCGCTTCGTTCTTTCGTGTTCCCAGCTTATCAGACGTTTTCCGCTCCGTTTTCCGGAGTTTCATTCGATCCGATTCGCTTTCGCCTTTCGGCGCTCCCGAACTCTACCAGAGTTTCTCGGCCTGTTTTCCCCGCCCCATTCGATTCGAACGAATTCGAATCCGGAGCGAAGCCGCACGACCGTGGGGCAACCCGGAGAACATTACGCACCGGGCTGCCCCAGGTCAAATCAGGTCGTGCCTCAGACCTCGACGACGACCGGGAGGATCATCGGGCGGCGGCGGTAGTTGTCCGCGACCCACTTGCCGATGGTCCGGCGGACCAGCTGCTGGACCTGGCGGACCTCCAGGACGCCCTCGTTCGCGGAGCGGGTCAGGGCCTCCTCCAGCTTGCCGGCGATCGGGGTGAACGCACTGTCCTCGATGCCGGAACCGCGGGCCTGGATGGTGGGGCTGCCGACGATCTTGCCGTTGGTGGAGTCGACCACCACGAAGACCGAGATGAAGCCTTCTTCACCAAGGATCCGGCGGTCCTTGAGCGAGGCCTCGGTGATGTCGCCGACGGAGGAGCCGTCGACGTAGACGTAGCCCGCCCGGACCTTGCCGACGACCCGGGCGACGCCCTTCTCCAGGTCCACGCAGACGCCGTCCTCGGCGATGACGACGCGGTTGCGCGGGATGCCGGTGGCGATGCCGAGGTCGGCGGCGGCGCGCAGGTGGCGCCATTCGCCGTGGACCGGCATCAGGTTCTTGGGCTTGCAGATGTTGAAGAAGTACAGGAGCTCGCCGGCCGAGGCGTGGCCGGAGACGTGCACCTTGGCGTTGCCCTTGTGGACGACCTTGGCGCCCCAGCGGGTGAGGCCGTTGATGACGCGGTAGACGGCGTTCTCGTTGCCGGGGATCAGCGAGGAGGCGAGGACGACGGTGTCGCCCTCGACGATGCGGATCTGGTGGTCGCGGTTGGCCATCCGGGAGAGGGCCGCCATCGGCTCGCCCTGGGAGCCGGTGCAGATGAGCACCACCTCCTTGTCGGGCAGGTCGTCGAGGGTCTTGACGTCGACGAGCAGGTTGCCGGGCACCTTCAGGTAGCCGAGCTCGCGGGCGATGCCCATGTTGCGGACCATGGAGCGGCCGACGAAGGCGACCTTGCGCTTGTACTCGTGCGCGGCGTCCAGGACCTGCTGGATGCGGTGCACGTGGCTGGCGAAGGAGGCGACGATGATGCGCTTGTCCGCGTTGGCGAAGACGTTGCGCAGGGCCGCGGAGATGTCGCGCTCGTGCGGGATGAAGCCGGGGACCTCGGCGTTGGTGGAGTCCACCAGGAGGAGGTCCATGCCCTCCTCCGCCAGCTTGGCGAAGGTCGGGAGGTCGGTGAGGCGGCCGTCCAGCGGGAGCTGGTCCATCTTGAAGTCACCGGTGGCGACGACCATGCCCGCGGGGGTGCGGACGGCGACGGCGAGGGCGTCCGGGATGGAGTGGTTGACCGCGATGAACTCGCAGTCGAAGGGACCGATCCGCTCGCGGTCGCCCTCCACGACCTCCAGGACGTAGGGGTGGATACGGTGCTCGGCGAGCTTGGCCTCGATCAGGGCGAGGGTGAGCTTCGAGCCGATCAGCGGGATGTCCGGGTTCTCCCGGAGCAGGTAGGGCACGGCACCGATGTGGTCCTCGTGGCCGTGGGTCAGGACGATGCCGTCGATCTTGTCGAGGCGGTCCCGGATGTAGCTGAAGTCGGGGAGGATCAGGTCGACGCCGGGCTGCTCGTCCTCGGGGAAGAGCACGCCGCAGTCGATGATCAGGATCCGGTCGCCGTACTCGAGGACCGTCATGTTGCGGCCGATCTCGCCGAGGCCGCCGAGCGGGGTGATGCGGAGGGCGCCTTCCTTGAGTGCGGGGGGCGCGCCGAGTTCGGGGTGCGGGTGGCTCAAAAGACTCTCCTCACGACGCACGCCATATGCCCGGGGGGTTCCTCCCCCGGCGACATATGGCGTGCGTCCATCGTGGTTACCTGACTGCCGATGTGCCGCGCGCCTTCGGTCCCGGTCCAGCGGCGGACCCGGGTGGGTCCGGCGAGCCGGGGACGCGCACGTCTGTTGTTGGTTACAGGTGTACCCCGCCGGCGGCGAGATCCTCCTTCAGCCGGGCGGTCTCCGCGTCCGTGGCGGAGACCAGCGGCAGTCGGAGCGGTCCGGCCGGGTGTCCCTGCAGGTTCAACGCCGCCTTGGAGAGGATCACTCCCTGGGTGCGGAACATTCCGGTGTAGACCGGCAGCAGGGTCTGGTGCACGGCGAGCGCCTTGGCGGTGTCGCCGGCCGCGAAGGCCTCGATCATGGTGCGGATCTCGCGGGCGACGACGTGGCCGACCACGCTGACCACGCCGACGGCTCCGACCGAGAGCAGCGGCAGGGTCAGGACGTCGTCGCCGGAGTACCAGGCGAGGTCGGTGCGGGCGATGACCTGGGCGGCCGCGGCGACGTCGCCCTTGGCGTCCTTGTTGGCGACGATCCGGGGGTGCTCGGCGAGGCGGACCAGGGTCTCGGTCTCCAGGGCGACGCCGGAGCGGCCGGGGATGTCGTACAGCATGACCGGCAGCTCGGTGGCGTCGGCCACGGCGACGGTGTGCCGGTACAGGCCCTCCTGCGGGGGCTTGCTGTAGTACGGGGTGACGACGAGCAGGCCGTGCGCACCGGCGGCCTCGGCCTGGCGGGCGAGTTCGGCGCTGTGGCGGGTGTCGTTGGTGCCGACGCCGCTGATCACGTGGGCGCGGTCCCCGACCGCCTCGACCACGGCCCGTACCAGTCGGGCCTTCTCCGCGTCGGTGGTGGTGGGCGACTCGCCGGTGGTGCCGTTGAGCACCAGGCCGTCGTTGCCGGAGTCCACCAGGTGGGCGGCGAGGCGCTGGGCGCCGTCGAGGTCGAGTTCGCCCTCGGGGGTGAACGGGGTGACCATCGCGGTCAGGACCCGGCCGAAGGGCGTCTGCGGGGTGGAGGTCGGAGCCATGGGTCCAAAGCTACTCGTAGGGCGGTGGTCGGTAGCCACGCAGGTCCAGGGTTTGGACAGTGCGGGGCGGTGGGGAGGGCGCCGGAACCCGGGCCGGACATGGGATTCCGGTGCTGCGCGCTCGGGGGTTCACGCAGCACCGGAATCCGTGTCCTGAGCGTATGGAGCGGCCGAGAAAGCCGCAATCCAGACATGCCGGACAGTCCGCCCGTCTGCCCGTCGCCGCAGGTCAGCGGCCGGGCGGCGGCCCGGGGCGGCGGGCCGCACGGGTGAGCGCCCCCGGCCCGGCCCGGACGCCCCGTCAGGCCGTCAGACCTTGCGCCAGCCCGGCACCCAGGCGCCGTCCTCGACGGTGTAGTCGCCGAACAGCGACGGGGCCTCCTTGACCATCAGCTCGCCGATCTTGCCGAACAGCAGCCGGATCTCCTCCTCGGCGCCCGGCGCGGTGCGGTTCTCGATGACGTGCCGCAGGGTGCGGACGTTGGCCGTCCAGACCAGGCCGGTGGCCAGGCCCTCGGGGGCGAAGCGGCGCATGAAGGAGGTCTTCTCCTTCTTCTCGTGGAAGGGCACGCCCTCCTCGTCCAGCCCGAAGTGGTCGGCCATCCAGTGCTGGAACTCCTCGATCTCCTTCATTAGGCCGGTGGCCCGGGTCATCAGCTCCTCGTCCCGCTGGGCCCACTCGGGGAACCAGAACGGGATGTCGTCGAGGCGGACGAAGCGCAGCGACTCCTGGGAGACCGCGACGCCGGCCCGGTGCCGGACCAGCTCGTGGGTGACCACCCGGCTGACGTTGTGCAGGACGAAGGTGAAGGAGACGTGCTCCAGCACCGAGCCGTGCGCGCTGGCCAGGATGTTCCTGAGGTAGGCGTCCTGGTCGGTGCGGACCTTGGTGACGTTCGGGTTGAGGCCCGGCTTCCAGGAGCGGTAGCAGATCCGGCCCGCGAACTCGGCCAGGTTCTGGGCGTCGTCCAGGTCACCGCGGTCGACCCGCTCCAGCCAGCTCTCGCCGCCGACGTCCTGGAGGTAGGCGGCGACCTCGTCGTAGTCGAGTTCGGGGCGGGCGATGAGGTGGACCTGGGGCTCTACTGCGCGCATGGGAGAACGTCCTGAGGGGGTCTGGAGGAGAGTACGGGTCAGTCTACGGCGGTGGGCGAGCCCGTTCCGTGCAGCTTGATGGCGTGCTGCATGGCCTTGCGCGCCCGCGGCACGTCGCCCGCGTCCGCGTACGCCACCGCCAGGCGGAAGAAGTTCCGCCAGTCGGTGGGGTCGGCCTCGGCCTCGGCCTTGCGGCGGGTGAACACCGCGTCGGCCGAGGCGCGGTCGATCCGGCCGCCGGCGGTGCGCTTCAGCTCGTCGACGGGCAGGCCGCCCTCGGCCTCCAGCTCGCGGGCCAGCCGCTCGCTGGCCCGGCCGAAGCGGACGGTCTGGGCGAGGAACCAGACGCCGATCACCGGGATGACGAAGGCGCACAGGCCGATGCCGATGCCCAACGGCTTTCCGGTGGCGACCAGTTGGACGCCCTCGCCGACGCAGACCAGGCTGACCAGCAGCAGCAGGCCGGAGAGGACGAAGAAGCCGGTGCGGGAGGTCATGTCACAGGTCCAGGAAGTGTTCCAGGCCGAAGGTGAGGCCCGGGTGGTCGGCGATCTTCCGCGCGCCGAGCAGGATGCCGGGCATGAAGCTGCTGTGGTGCATGGAGTCGTGCCGGATCGTGAGGGTCTCGCCGGTGTCGCCGAACATCACCTGCTGGTGGGCCAGCAGGCCGCGCAGCCGCACCGCGTGCACCGGGACGCCGTCCACGTCGGCGCCGCGGGCGCCGGGCAGGCCGTGGGTGGTCGGGTCGTGCTGCGGGGGCAGCCCGGCCTCGGCGCGGGCGGCGGCGATCAGCTGGGCGGTGCGGGTGGCGGTGCCGGAGGGGGCGTCGGCCTTGTTGTCGTGGTGGAGTTCGATCACCTCGACGGACTCGAAGTACCGGGCGGCGAGCTGGGAGAACTTCATCCCGAGGATCGCGCCGATGGAGAAGTTGGGGGCGATCAGCAGGCCCAACTCGGGCGCCTTGGCCAGCAGTTCGCGGACGGTGGCGAGGCGTTCCTCGGTCCAGCCGGTGGTGCCGGTGACCACGTGGATGCCGTTGCTCAGGCAGTAGTCGAGGTTGCCCATCACCGAGTCGGGGTGGGTGAGTTCGACGGCGACGTCGACCCGGGCCTCGGTGAGTTCGGTCAGGTCGGAGCCGCGGCCCAGGGCGGCCACCAGCTCCATGTCCTCGGCGGCCTCGACGGCCTTGACGGCCTCCGAGCCGATCCGGCCCCTGGCGCCGATCACGGCGACGCGCAGCGTCATGTCAGTCATCCTCTCAGGCCGGCCGGTCAGACCAGCAGGTCGGCGAGCTTGGCGGCCCGCCGGTCGTTGATCGGGCCGATCAGGGCGAGCGAGGGGCGGTGCGCCCCCAGCACATCACGGGCGACGGCGTGCACGTCGTCCAGGGTCACCGCGGCGATCCTGCCGAGCATCTCGTCCACCGACAGGTGGTGGCCGTAGGAGAGCTCGGCCTTGCCGATCCGGTTCATCAGCGAGCCGGTGTCCTCCATGCCGAGCACGGTGGAGCCGGAGATCTGGCCGATGGCGCGGCGCAGCTCCTCCTCGGTGATGCCCTCCTCGACGACCCGGGCGAGCTCGGCGCGGCAGATCTTCAGCACCTCCTCGACCCGCTTGGGCTGGCAGCCCGCGTAGATGCCGAACAGGCCGGTGTCGGCGTACGAGGAGGAGTACGAGTAGACGGAGTACGCCAGGCCGCGCTTCTCCCGGACCTCCTGGAACAGCCGGGAGCTCATCCCGCCGCCGAGGGCCGCGTTGAGCACGCCGAGCGCCCAGCGGCGCTCGTCGTGGCGCGGCACGCCGGGGACGCCGAGGACCAGGTGGGCCTGCTCGGTGGGGCGGTTGAGGACGGCGGCCTTCCCGGCGGTGCGGACCGCCTTGACGCCGCGGCGGACCTCGGCGGGGTGGCCCTTGGACTTGGCCAGGACGGGCGCGAAGGCCTGCTCGACCAGCTTGACCACCTTGGCGTGGTCGAGGTTCCCGGCGGCGGCGACCACCAGGTTCTCCGGCTTGTAGCGGCGCTGGTAGAAGCCCGCGATCTGGTCGCGGGTGAGCCCGGTGACGGTCTCCTGGGTGCCCAGGATGGGGCGGCCGAGCGGGCCGTCGCCGAAGATCACCTTGGCGAACAGGTCGTGCACCACGTCGCCCGGGTCGTCCTCGGCCATCGCCATCTCCTCGAGGATGACGCCGCGTTCGGACTCCACGTCCTCGGGGCGGATCAGCGAGCCGGTCAGCATGTCGCAGACCACGTCGATGGCGAGCGGCAGGTCGGTGTCCAGGACCCGCGCGTAGTAGCAGGTGTTCTCCTTGGCGGTGAAGGCGTTCATCTCGCCGCCGACCGCGTCCAGCGCGGCGGAGATCTCCAGGGCGTCGCGCCGGGCGGTGCCCTTGAAGAGCAGGTGCTCCAGGTAGTGGGTGGCGCCGTTGAGGACGGGCGTCTCGTCGCGGGAGCCGACGCCGACCCAGATGCCGAAGGTGGCGCTGCGCACCGTCGGGAGGGTCTCGGTGACGACCCGCAGGCCGCCGGGGAGCACCGTGCGGCGGACGGTGCCCGCGCCGTCGGTGCCCTTGAGCAGGGTCCGGGTGGTTCCGGGGCGCTGCTTCGCCGCCGAGGCCTGGGCCACGGGTGTTCCTTCCAACTGCTGCTTCACGAACAGGGTTTCTGCGAACAGGGTGCGGCCCGCACGCGCCGGGTGGGCGTGCGGGCCGCGGGTGCTACCGGGAGGTCACTCGGAGGCGGCGGCCTCGCCGCCCTCCTCGCCCTCGACGACCGGGATCAGCGACAGCTTGCCGCGCGGGTCGATCTCGGCGATCTCGACCTGCACCTTGGCGCCGACGCCGAGCACGTCCTCGACGTTCTCGACGCGCTTGCCGCCGGCCAGCTTGCGGATCTGCGAGATGTGCAGCAGACCGTCCTTGCCCGGCATGAGCGAGACGAAGGCGCCGAAGGTGGTGGTCTTCACCACGGTGCCCAGGTAGCGCTCGCCGACCTCCGGCATGGTCGGGTTGGCGATCTGGTTGATCGTCGAGCGGGCGGCCTCCGCCGAGGGGCCGTCGACCGCACCGATGTAGATGGTGCCGTCGTCCTCGATGGTGATGTCCGCGCCGGTGTCCTCCTGGATCTGGTTGATCATCTTGCCCTTGGGGCCGATGACCTCGCCGATCTTGTCCACCGGGATCTTGATGGTGATGATCCGCGGCGCGTTCGGGGACATCTCGTCGGGCGCGTCGATGGCCTCGTTCATGACGTCGAGGATGTGCAGGCGGGCGTCCTTGGCCTGCTTCAGCGCGGCGGCCAGCACGGAGGCCGGGATGCCGTCGAGCTTGGTGTCGAGCTGCAGGGCGGTGATGAAGTTGCGGGTGCCGGCGACCTTGAAGTCCATGTCGCCGTACGCGTCCTCGGCGCCGAGGATGTCGGTGAGGGTCACGTAGTGGGTCTCGCCGTTGATCTCCTGGGAGATCAGGCCCATCGCGATGCCCGCGACCGGGGCCTTCAGCGGCACACCGGCGTTCAGCAGCGACATGGTGGACGCGCAGACCGAGCCCATCGAGGTCGAGCCGTTGGAGCCGAGCGCCTCGGAGACCTGGCGGATCGCGTAGGGGAACTCCTCGCGGGACGGCAGGACCGGGAGGATCGCCCGCTCGGCGAGGGCGCCGTGGCCGATCTCGCGGCGCTTGGGCGAGCCCACGCGGCCGGTCTCGCCGACCGAGTACGGCGGGAAGTTGTAGTTGTGCATGTAGCGGCGACGGGTCTCCGGGGAGAGCGTGTCGAGCTGCTGCTCCATGCGCAGCATGTTCAGCGTGGTGACGCCCAGGATCTGGGTCTCGCCGCGCTCGAACAGGGCCGAGCCGTGCACCCGCGGGATGGCCTCGACCTCGGCGGCCAGGGTGCGGATGTCGGTGACGCCGCGGCCGTCGATGCGGACCTTGTCCTTGATGACGCGCTCGCGGACGATCTTCTTGGTCAGCGCGTTGTAGGCGGCGCTGATCTCCTTCTCGCGGCCCTCGAACTCCGGGAGCAGCTTGTCGGCGGCGACGCCCTTGATGCGGTCCAGCTCGTTCTGGCGCTCCTGCTTGCCGGCGATGGTGAGCGCCTTGGCGAGCTCGTCCTTGACGGCGGCGGTCAGCGCGGCCAGCACGTCGTCCTGGTACTCCAGGAAGACCGGGAACTCGCCGGTCGGCTTGGCGGCCTGCTTGGCGAGCTGGGACTGCGCGGCGCACAGCACCTTGATGAAGGGCTTCGCGGCCTCCAGACCGGCGGCGACGACCTCCTCGGTGGGCGCCTCGGCGCCGCCCTCGACCAGCTTGATGGTCTTGTCGGTGGCCTCGGCCTCGACCATCATGATCGCGACGTCGCCGTCCGGCAGGACGCGACCGGCGACGACCATGTCGAAGACGGCCGACTCCAGCTCGGAGTGGGTCGGGAAGGCCACCCACTGGCCGTTGATCAGCGCGACGCGGACGCCGCCGATCGGGCCGGAGAACGGCAGGCCGGCCAGCTGGGTGGAGGCGGAGGCCGCGTTGATGGCCACCACGTCGTACAGGTGGTCGGGGTTGAGCGCCATGACGGTCACGACGACCTGGATCTCGTTGCGCAGGCCCTTGACGAAGGACGGGCGCAGCGGGCGGTCGATCAGGCGACAGGTCAGGATCGCGTCCTCGGAGGGGCGGCCCTCGCGACGGAAGAACGAGCCGGGGATGCGGCCCGCGGCGTACATCCGCTCCTCGACGTCCACCGTGAGCGGGAAGAAGTCGAAGTGCTCCTTGGGCTGCTTCGAGGCGCTGGTGGCCGACAGCACCATGGTGTCGTCGTCCAGGTAGGCCACGGCGGAGCCGGCGGCCTGACGGGCCAGGCGGCCGGTCTCGAAGCGGATGGTGCGGGTGCCGAAGCTGCCGTTGTCGATGACGGCCTCGGCGTAGAAAACGTTCTCTTCCACCTGGAAGATCTCCTCTTTCGTACGTCTCCCCAGGAGCGCCCCTGCGCTTGCCTGCCGTGGCCCGGGCAGCTGGGCCGGTCTTCGATCGAAGCCACCGGGTCGGTCCCTCTCGTGGGGGTTCCCGGCGGCCACTACCGAGGACCGGCGCCTTTCGGCGCGCGGCGGCGGTGGCGTGTGGACGCTCCTGCGGGGTGCGGGCGGCCTCCGATGGAGGCCTTGATTCGTCCCGCAAGGGCGGGCATGCCCTTTACCTTACAAATTCACACCCTACCGAGCGCGGCTTTACGCGGACGGCTTCGTCGCGGGGCGTGGTCGCGGGGTGGCGCGGAATGCGCCGAAGGGCGGCTCCCCCGGTGAGGGGAGCCGCCCCTGCGAGCGGTGTCAGCGGGCGCCGCCGGCGGCACCGCGGCGGATGCCGAGGCGGTCCACCAGGGTACGGAAGCGCTCGATGTCCTTCTTGGCCAGGTACTGCAGCAGGCGGCGGCGCTGGCCGACCAGGATCAGCAGGCCACGACGCGAGTGGTGGTCGTGCTTGTGGAACTTCAGGTGCTCGGTCAGGTCCGAGATGCGGCGGGAGAGCATGGCGACCTGGACCTCGGGGGAGCCGGTGTCGCCCTCCTTCTGGCCGAACTCGGCGATGATCTGCTTCTTGACGTCAGCGGCGAGGGCCACGGGCATCTCCTTCGGTTGGTTGGCCGAGCGGTCCTGGTAGGAAGCACAGGACCTGACAAGACTCGGACGGATCAACGATACCAGCGCGGCTCAGCCGGTCGCGCCGCGCACCACGTTGTAGATGTTGAGCACCGCGAGCGCGAGCGGGACGAGCGCGATCAGCATCAGGCTGTCGACCATGTCCAGGATGCGGCCCCAGAACGGGGAGACCCCGGAACGGGGGACGATCAGCGCGATCGCGGTCATCACCGCGGCACCGGCCGCGATGGACGCGGCCAGCCACACGGTGCGCAGGTCGCCGCCGCCCTCGTTGGTGAGCTTGGCCATCAGCAGGTGCAGCGGGGTGTGCAGGGCCAGGCCGAGGATCAGCAGGGACAGCGCGGTCAGGCCGGAGATGGTCAGCGCGAAGACCTGCGCGGTGTAGCGGAACAGCCGGGCCCGCAGCATGGTCGAGACGCCGATGGCCAGGGCCAGCAGTTCAGCCCAGGAGCGGTCGCTGAAGCCGAGCACGGCGCAGGCGCCGACGATGGTGGCGGAGGCGCCGCCGACCAGGCCGACCAGCACCTCGTGGCCGCGGCGGGCCTGGGCGGCGATCCGCTCGTACTGGACGGTCTCGGCGGTGTTGGCCTCCTCGCCGTAGGCGCTGCCGCGGGTGCGGGTCTGGCCGGGGGCGCTGAAGCCGACGGGCAGGCGGGCGAAGCGGGCGGAGAGGGCGGGCAGGAAGCCGACCGCGGCGACGCCGGCCACGCCGGTGACCGCGGCGATGTCGGTGATCGCGGTGCCGGACATCAGGACGGCGGCGAAGGTGGCCAGGGTGCCGGCGGCGGCCAGGAAGGAGGCGGCGACGAACGCCGAGTCCTTCTCCGGCAGCAGGCCGACCAGCAGGACGGAGACCACCAGCACGGTGACGCAGCCGACCAGGAACTGGAGCCGGCCGGGGCCGCTGCCCTCGTTCGCGACGTCGATGATGCCGGAGCCCGCCAGCATGGCGTGCGGCAGCGCGCCGAGGCCGAGGGCCAGCGCGGCGGTGTGGTCGGCGTACACCCGGGCGCGGACACCGGCGAAGGTGACCAGGACGACCGTGGTGACGCCGGACAGGATGCCGGGCAGGCCGAACATGTTGTGCCGCAGGTCGGAGAACCAGAGCGCGAAGGCCAGCAGCGTGAGCAGGACGGTGCCCGCGATCAGGCCGAAGGCCCGCATCAGGTCGGGGCTCCAGAACCGGCGGTCGGCCTCGACCGCGGAGGCGATGGCGTCCGCGACGTCGTCGTAGACCGCGGGCGGCAGCGATTCGGCGAACGGCCGCAGGCTCAGCAGGTCGCCGTCGCGGACCTGCTGGGCGGCCAGCGGCAGCCCGCTGTCCAGCACGGTGCCGTCCCGTCGGACCAGGTGGAAGCCGGTGGGCGTCCCGTCCACCTGGGTCTGCCCGGAGAGCCTCAGTACCTCCGGGTAGATGTCCGCGAGCGGGACGTCCTCCGGAAGTGCGACGTCGATCCGGCTGTCCGGTGCCACCACGGTGACCCGGCAAAAACCGGTCGTTGCGTTGTTGCTCACCGGCCCTCTCCCCCTCGTTGGCTGTGTCGGCAAGTCTGCTGACCACTCGTCGCAGCGGCTCCGGAACTGTCACGGTCCGAACGAGAGTTGGCGCGGCGACACCTTACCCTCCGCGGGAAGGGCCGTGTACGCGGGGTCCGGGCGCCGGGGCCGGACGGCCCGCTGACGGCGGATCAGTCCCGGCCGGGGCCCGATCCGACCCCGTGGACGAACCGCTTGGCGTGCACAGTAGGATCGGCCCCTGCGCACGGCGTACGGGGGCGGCGATCGAAGACGCGACAGCCCCGCGCGCCTGCGGTTCGGCGGAGCGGGGGCGGCGTCATCACACGGGGCGCCCTCACCGTACGTATCCAGATGCGTGAGGGCGGATTGTGAGCGAGCGATGGGGGCGCCCCCTGTCAAGTGCCCTGGGAGGGCGCGTCGTTGAGAACGGGGAGTCGCGCGCTGCGGCTGCCGCCCGGGACGGGGTGATGGCATGAGTACGGTGACGGTGAAGCGCCCGCCGCGGGCGTTCCCGCCCGCGGTGTCGGAGGAGCCGGTCGAGCTGGTTCCGCCGCCCGAGCTGCCGCGCGGTGGCGGCGAGGACTGGTTGATGACGCTGATGCCGATGCTCGGCATGGGCGGCAGCGCGGCCTTCCTGTTCCAGGGCGGCCAGGGCCCGATGAAGATGATGGGCGTGCTGATGATCGCGTCCACCGCCGCGATGGCGGTGGCGCAGATCGTCCGGGCCCGCAAGGGCGGCAGCGCGGCGACCTCGGACGAGCGCCGCGACTACCTGAAGTACCTGCAGCAGAAGCGGCGCGAGGTGCGCCGCACGGCCGAGCGGCAGCGCGGGGCGCTGCTGTTCACCCACCCGGAGCCGGACCAGCTGTGGTCGGTGGTGGCCGAGGGCCGCCGCCTGTGGGAGCGCCGGCCGACGGACCCGGACTTCGCGCAGATCCGGGTCGGCCTCGGGCCGCTGCAGCTGTCGACGCCGCTGGTGGCGCCGCAGACCGCGCCGATGGACGAGCTGGAGCCGCTCGCCGCGGAGGCGATGGGCACCTTCATCAAGACCCACGGCACCCTGCAGGACCTGCCGCTGGCGGTCTCGCTGCGGGCCTTCTACCACATCACGGTGTGCGGCGACCCGGACTCGGTGTACGGCAACGTGCGGGCGATGGTGGCCCAGTTGGCGACCCTGCACTCCCCCGAGGACCTGATGATCGGGGTGGCCGCCGCGCCCGGCGCGGTGGAGGAGTGGGAGTGGGCGAAGTGGCTGCCGCACACCCAGCACCGCAAGGAGAGCGACGGGGCCGGCTCGCGGCGCCTGATCGCCTCCGGGCTGGGCGAGTTGGAGGAGCTGCTGGCCAACGAGCTGGCCGGCCGCAAGGGCTTCTCCCGGGACAGCACGCCGACCCCGGACCAGCCGCACCTGGTGATCATCATGGACGGCGCCTCGGTGCCGGTCGACTCGGTGATCGCCGGTCCGGAGGGCGTCCAGGGCGTCACCGTGATCGAGGTCGTCCCGGGTGACCTGGACGAGCCCAACGGCCACCTGGTGATCACCGTCGGCAAGGACGACCTGCTGCTGGAGGCCGCCTCCGGGGCGAGCTACCCGGGCAAGCCGGACGCGCTCTCCAGCTGGCAGTCCGAGGCGCTGGCGCGGCAGTTGGCGCCGTTCCGGGCGTCCGCGGGCGGCGACGACAGCGACCCGTCGCTGGTGTCGATGGACTTCACCGAGATGATGCACACCGGCGACCCGGGCTCCTTCGACCCGGCCCGGCACTGGCGTCCCAAGCCGATCCGCGAGAAGCTGCGCGTCCCGCTGGGCGTCGGCAGCAACGGCGAGTACGTCTGGCTGGACATCAAGGAAGCCTCGCTGGAGGGCATGGGCCCGCACGGCATGTGCGTCGGCGCCACCGGTTCCGGCAAGTCCGAGGTGCTGCGCACCATCGTGCTGGCGCTGGCGGTCACCCACTCCTCCGAGGTGCTGAACCTGGTCCTCGCGGACTTCAAGGGTGGTGCGACCTTCGCCGGCATGTCGGAGATGCCGCACACCGCGGCCGTGATCACCAACCTCGAGGGCGAAGCGACCCTGATCGACCGCATGCGCGACGCGATCGAGGGCGAGATGAACCGCCGCCAGGAGCTGCTGCGCGCGGCGGGCAACTACGCGAACATCAACGAGTACGAGCGGGCCCGCGCGGCCGGCGCGCCGCTCGACCCGCTGCCCTCGCTGCTGATGATCATCGACGAGTTCTCCGAACTCCTCACCGCGAAGCCGGACTTCATCGAGCTGTTCATCCAGATCGGCCGCATCGGCCGTTCGCTGGGCATGCACATGCTGCTGGCCTCGCAGCGACTGGAGGAGGGCAAGCTCCGCGGTCTGGACACCTTCCTCTCCTACCGCCTGGGTCTGCGCACCTTCTCGGCCGCCGAGTCGCGGGCCGCGATCGGCGTGCCGGACGCCTACCACCTGCCGCCGATCCCCGGCGTGGGCTACCTCAAGTTCGGCTCCGACGTGATGGAGCGCTTCCGCGCCGCCTACGTCTCCGGCAAGTACCGGGCGCCGGGCACCCAGCGCGCGGTCGGCGGCCGGGTGGTCACCGCCCAGCCGGTGCTGTTCACCGCCGCCGAGGTCGAGGTCGTCGAGCCCGAGGTGGAGATCCTCCCGCAACTGCCCGAGGAGGAGGAGAAGGACGAGGCGCTGCTGGACACCATGCTCGACGTGTTCGTGCAGCGGATGATCGGCCAGGGCCCGCCCGCCCACCAGGTGTGGCTGCCCCCGCTGGACGACTCGCCGTCCGTGGACAGCCTGCTGGAGCCGCTGCAGATCAGCCCGGACCGCGGCCTGACCCCGGCGGCCGTCCGCCAGGGCAACCTGGTCGTGCCGGTCGGCATCGTCGACAAGCCGCGCGACCAGCGCCGCGACGTGATGTACCTGGACTACTCGGGCGCCGCCGGCCACGGCATGATCGTGGGCGGTCCGCGCTCCGGCAAGTCCACCATGGTGCGCACCATCGTGGCCGGCTTCTCGGTCACCCACACGCCGGTGGAGACGCAGTTCTACCTGCTCGACTTCGGCGGCGGCGGCTTCGGCTCGCTGGCCGACCTGCCGCACGTCGGCGGCGTCGCGGGCCGTCTGGACGTCGAGAAGGTCCGCCGCATGATCAGCGAGGTGCACGGCGTGCTCAACCGCCGTGAGGAGCTGTTCCGGGCGACCGGCATCGACACCATCGCCACCTACCGGGCCCGCCGGGCCGCCGGGCAGCTGCCCGACGAGCAGTTCGGCGACGTGTTCCTGTTCATCGACGGCTGGCTGACCTTCAAGCAGGAGTTCGAGGTCCTGGAGCCGGTCATCGCCGACATCGTCCAGCGCGGTCTCGGCTACGGCGTGCACGTGGTGATCACCGCGGCCCGCTACGCCGAGGTCCGCCCGGCGCTGAAGGACCAGCTGCAGAACCGGGTCGAGCTCAAGCTCGGTGACTCGATGGAGTCCGAGATCGGCCGCAAGGTCGCCGCGAACGTCCCGCCGATCCCGGGCCGCGGCCTGACCGCCGACCAGCTGCACTTCCTGTCCGGCCTGCCCCGGATCGACGGCTCCAGCAGCACCGAGGACCTGGTGGACGGCGTGGCCGACCTGGTCGCCCAGGTCAACGCGGCCTGGGGCGGCCCGCGGGCCCCGCAGGTGCGCATGCTGCCGCCGGTGCTGGACGGCCACTCGCTGCCCAAGGGCTTCGAGCACCCGGAGCTGGGCGTCGCGTTCGGCGTCGACGAGGTCGAGCTGGCGCCGGTGTTCGTCAACTTCGAGACCGACCCGCTGTTCGTCGTCTTCGGCGAGAGCGAGTCCGGCAAGTCGGCGCTCCTGCGCATGCTGATCAAGCAGATCACCGAGCGGTACACCCCGGACCAGGCGGGCATCGTGGTCGGCGACTTCCGCCGCTCGCTGCTCGGCGTGGTGCCGCCGGAGTACCTGGTGGAGTACGCGGCCGCCGCGCCCGCCATGTCGGCGATCGTGGAGATGCTGCGCGGGGCCTGCGGGCGCCGCCTGCCCGGCCCGGACGTCACGCCGGAGCAGCTGCGCAACCGCAGCTGGTACACCGGCAAGGACATGTTCGTGATCGTGGACGACTACGAGCTGGTCGCCACCCAGTCGGGCAACCCGATGGCGCCGCTGGCGGAGTTCCTGCCGTTCGCGCGCGACATCGGCCTGCGCCTGATCATCGCCCGCAACGCGGGTGGCGCCGGCCGCTCGCTGTTCGAGCCGGTGATGCAGCGCATGCGCGAGCTGGGCGGCCAGGGCGTGCTGCTCTCCGGCGACAAGGGCGAGGGCGCGCTGCTCGGCACGGTCAAGCCGCAGCCGCTGCCGCCGGGCCGCGGCGTGTTCGTCTCCCGCCGGATCCAGGCGGGCCAGACGGTGCAGACGGGCTGGCTGCCGACGCAGATCTAGCGCGGCCGCCGTGCACGCACGGTGACCGATGAGCGGTCGAGAGGGCCGGATCCCGCCAGGGGTCCGGCCCTCTCGGCACTCCGGGAGCAGAACGGTGTCATAACGTTATCTTCCGTTTTTCTCGGTTCTGCTTCGGTTCCCGTAGCTTTCGGGGCCTTCGACGACGCTTTTCGGCCCAGCGCCGCACTACGGCAGAGCGCCTTGGAATCACACGTTAGCCAGCTCACTTCACCTTCGATTCAAGCGCAGTTAACCCGAGTTGACACGATGGAAACATGCGTCCCGAGCGCTCTGGAGCTGCATTCCGCAGGCAGAAGCGCCTTATGACAACGGAATCCGCAGCCCACCGCGCGTTGACTGGGCCTAGCCGCCCAGGCAACCTGGCCACCCGGGAGCGAAGCAGACCCAGACCGCGAGACCGTGCTTCGGAGGCGATACCGCTCCCGACCCCCACACCACCGCTCAGTGGATCGGATGCCCCATGACCGACACGCTCCCCCCGCAGGTAGCCTCCCCCGCCGCCGGGGACTCCACGGGCAGCCCCAAGCAGCTCGCCCGATCGCTCGGTGTCGTCGGCGGCACCCTGCTCACGCTCTCCTGCGTGACCCCGGCCTCCTCACTCTTCGTGATCGTCCCGGAGCTCTTCAACTCGCTCGGCACCTTCACCCTGATGTCGATCCTGATCGGCACGGTCATCTGCGTCGCGGTGGCGTTCTGCTACTCCGAGCTCGGCACCCTGGTGCCCTCGGCGGGCGGCGAGTACGCCATGGTCGGCACCCTGGCGGGCAAGTTCACCGGCTGGCTGGTGTTCATCCAGTCGCTGATCGTGGTGATGATCGTGCCCTCACTGATCGCCATGGGCACCGCCCAGTACCTGGAACCGATCATCCACCTGGACCCGAAGTGGGCCGGCGCCGCGGTGATGGTCGCGGCCACCGTGGCCGGTCTGCTGGACCTGCGGGCCAACGCCTGGATCACCGGCATCTTCCTGGTGCTGGAGGTCATCGCCTGCGCCGTGGTCGCCTTCCTCGGCTTCGGCCACTCCGAGCGCGGCGTGAGCAGCATGCTGCACGGCTCGGTCGTCGACGCCACCACCGGCGCGACCAGCGGGGTCGGCTTCGCCGCGATCCTGGCCGCGATGGGCACCGCGCTCTTCGTCACCCAGGGCTTCTCCACCGCGATCTACCTCTCCGAGGAGCTGGAGAACCCGCGCAAGAACGTCGCCCGCACCGTGCTGTGGACGCTGGGCCTGTCCACCGCCGTCATCCTGATCCCGGTCGCCGCGATCACCATGGGCGCCCCGGACCTGAAGGCGCTCAGCGAGGGCGACATCTCCTCGCTGGTGATCGGCTGGAGCAACAGCGGCGTCGGCACCTTCATCAGCCTGTGCATCGCGCTGGCGATCATCAACGCCGGCATCGTGATGGTCATCCAGAACTCCCGGGTGCTGTTCGCCTCCGGCCGCGACAAGGCCTGGCCGGAGCCGGTCAACAAGGCCTTCGGCACTCTCAACAAGTTCAGCGCCCCGTGGATCTCCACCCTGGCGGTCGGCATCCCCGGCGCCGCACTCTGCTTCGTCGGCCAGGACCTGCTGACCAACATCACCGGTGTCGCGGTCGCCGCGCTCTACCTGCTGGTCGCCGTCGGCGCGCTGTTCTCCCGCCGCGGCCACCACAAGGGCGCCGCGGCCTGGCGCCAGCCGCTGTGGCCCGCGCTGCCGATCCTGGTGATCGTCGCCCTGGCCTACGTGCTGACCAAGCTCGACCCCACCGCGCTGTGGTGGACGCTCGGCATCACCGCCGCGGCCAGCCTCTACTGGGCGCTCTACCTGCGCCCCCGCCCGGCGACCCGCTGGATCATCACCCTCCCCGAGGACGAGCGCGTCTGACCCCCGCGGAGCGCTCCCCGTCGGCCCCCGCCCGGTCCCCGAGACCGGCGCGGGGGCCGACCCCTTTCCGGGCCCGCCGGCAGCTCGGACGGGCGGCACGGGGCAGCGCGGGCACCGGGACGGCCCGAGGGGCCGGCCCCGTTCCCCGGGACCGGCCCCTCGGCCGGAGCGCTGCCGCCGGTCAGTGGCGGCGCCGGTTCATGTCGCGGGCGACGACCGCGCCGCCGGCCAGGCCCGCCACCACCAGGCCGCCGATGCCCAGCACGAAGGTGCCGGTGCGGCGGTCCCGGTCGGCCTGGGTCTCCTCCAGCCCGAGCGGCTGCGCGACCAGCGGGTAGGCGTCCAGCTTGGTCGACGCGTCCGGGTGCGGGGACTCGGACGGGCCGGGCACCGTGGTGTACTCGACGGCCTTCACCGGGTCGACCACGCCCCAGCCGATGTACTTGTTCGGGCCGTGCTCGGTGCGCTGCGCGGTCTGCTCGATCACCGTGCGGATCTGCTGGGCCTTCCAGGTCGGGTGCATGCCCTTGAGGATCGCCGCCACGCCCGCCACGTACGGGGCGGAGAAGCTGGTGCCGTTGTCGGTGCACTGGCCGTGGCCGGGGACGGTGGAGAGCATGTCGACGCCGGGCGCGGCCACGTCGACGAAGTCGCCGTACTGGGAGAACGCGGCCCGCTCGTTGTTTCGGTCGGAGGCGCCCACGGCGAGCACCGAGTCGAAGGCGGCCGGGTAGGTGGGGCCCTCGCCGCCGTCGTTGCCCGAGGAGGCGACCACCACCACGTCGCGCTCCTCGGCCAGGTTCAGCGCGGCCTCCAGGGCGTCCGCGTCCTTGAAGCCCGGGTGCTGCGGGTCCGCGGCCGGGGTCGCGCCCGGGCCGTTGTCGACCCGGACGTCCTGCGAGATGTTGATGACCTTGGCGCCCTTGCCGACCGCCTCGGTGATCGCGTCGGCCAGGGTCTTGACGCTGCCGTGGCCCTCCGCGTCGTTCTGCCGGATGGACAGGATCCTCGCGTCCTTGGCCAGGCCGACGAAGCCGATGCCGGGCTTCTCGGCGGCCGCGATGATGCCCGCCACCTTGGTGCCGTGGCCGACCTTGTCGGTCAGGCTGTTGCCGTCGGGGCGCTGCTGGCCCTCCCCGGGGTTCTCGCCCAGGAAGTCCCGGCCGGCCTGCACCTTGCCCGCCCCCGCCAGCTGCGGGTTGCTGGCGTCCACGCCGGTGTCGATGACGGCGACCAGCACGTCCTTGCCGGTCTGGTTCGGCGGGCCCTGCGGCTTGCCGCCGTTCTGGGACGGGTCGGCCTTGGCGACCGCCTTGTCCTGGCCCCACAGCTCGCTGAGGAAGACCCGCTGCAGCGCCCACGGCTTGGACACCACGTCCTGCTCGATCGGGAAGTTGCAGTCACCCGCCGCGGCGAGCACCGGCCCGACCCGGGGGGTGTCGCCGCCCGCGGCCGCTTCGGCCCAGGCCGGGCCCGCGGCGGCCGAACCGATCACCCCGAGCACCAGCAGCACCGCACCGGTCCGGCGCAACGATCCTGACGACACCTCTGCTCCACCCCTCACTGCTGTTCCACCCGTGTGTCCCTGCACGCGCCGCCCCCTGCGACGCGCAGCGGGCGGGCGCCCCTGAGGGGCGCCCGCCCGTGTCAAGCACTGCTGTGCCGGTTCCCCCGTGCCGTTGCCGGCCCGCCGGCGATCAGCCCCAGATGGCCTGGTTCGAGTTCTCGGTCTGCTGGTAGCTCTGCGCGGCGTTGTCCAGCGCGGTGGCGATCCGGCCGAGGACCTCCTGCAGGTCCGCCGCCTTGGCGTCCCACTGGGCCTGCCGGGCCTGGTAGCCCTGCTGAGCCGCACCCTCCCAGCTGGAGGCGATGCGCTGCACGCCCGCCTTCAGGTCGTCCAGCTGGCTCTGGATGCGCGCCGCGGTCTGGCGGACCTCGGAGCTCGCGTTCTGGATGGTCTGGAAATTGACGAGAATGCCGGACATTGATCTCTCCCCTTCGATGGATTCACGGCGCGCCCTTGCGAGGCGCAGTGTGGTTGGTGGTTGCGATTACCGGCGTCAGCCGATGCCACCGACCGCAGCGCGCTGCTCCTCTTCGGTCATCGAGTAGGCCTTGGTCGTCGCCTCGATCGCCTGACGGATCTCGTCCAGGATCTTGTTGAGCGCGTTGGCGTCCTCGTTGAACTGCGACTGCATCTGCTGGTAGGCGGACGCGGCCGCGCCCTTCCAGCCCGAGGCGATCTCGGAGACCAGGTTGTTGAGGCGACCGATCTCACCCTGGACCTGCTGGTTGACCTCACCGATGCGGTTCGCGAAGGCGGTCATTTCCTCCGCGGTCGTCGTGAACTGACCTGCCATGATCCACCGTCCCCCATGAGACAGACTACGTCCGGACGTCCCTGTGGCGAACGTCCGTACGGGCACCACCGGTGTGGTGCTCTGAAGCACTGTAACGGCCAACTGCCGCGCACCCAACACCGGGTAGCGGGTAGTTACCAGACCATGACACTGAACTCCCGCAGCGTCACTGACGGTTCGTCAGGCGTTCTGGGCCTGGAGCGCGGAGTTGGTGTTGAGCACCGGTCCGGCCGGGACCAGCTTGGACCAGGCCAGCGGCACCCTGGGCGGGACGACGTCCTTGTAGCCGAGCCGGGCCTGCGCCTCGTTGGTGCTGTTCGCCTTGCCGCCCTCGGGCGCGGGGCTCGCGGAGGCGGCGGGGGCGCCGTCGCTGTTGGCGGGCAGCGAGTAGCGCAGGCCGGAGTCGGTGATCAGGAAGTCGCTGCCGGAGGCGGCCTGGCCGTCGGTGCCGAGCGTCTCGCCCTCCACCGCGCGGTACAGCAGCCCGTGGCCGGGCGTCACGTGCGCGCTGACCGAGCCGGAGGTGACCTGCGCCGGGTACTCGGTGTGGGCCCAGACCGAGCGCTTGATGACGCCCTTCTCGTCGGCGCCGTTGAAGGTCGAGCAGATCACCGTGCGGGTGCCCTTGTCGCCGACGTTGACGGCCTGCTGCTTGTGGGTCGGGAGGTCCTTGGACTCGGTCATCATCTGCCGGTTGACCCTCCCGCCGAGCTTGCTGATGTCGCCCGCGCCGACGTCCTCGATGACCGGCCGGCCGTCCTTGGGGTAGGCGCTCTGCAGCATCGGGTCGGTGCGCATCAGCTCGGCCTGGAACTCGGTGATCTGGTAGAGCTGCTGGGCGCCGACCGCGTAGTAGGCGTCCTGGAACTTCAGCAGCCGGCCGACCTGGTTCTGCTCCGGGTTGGAGAGGCCGAGCTGGGAGGGGGCGGACTTCTTGGTGGTCTTGAAGCTGTCGATCCGCGGGAAGTCCACCGGGTCGCCGCTGGCCAGCGTGGCCAGCCACTCCCTGGTGACCTGCTGCGGCTTGGCGTCCGGGCTGCTGAGGGCGGACATCAGGTCGTGGCGGTCCTTGGCGCTCATGTCGCGCTTGCCGAGCGCGTGCTTGACGCCCTTGGAGTCCACCAGGTAGATCGAGCCCTCGGCGTCGCCCCCGTCCAGCGGCGGCTCCTGGACCAGCAGCATCTGGTTCTCGTTGAGCATCTTGTCCGGGGCGGCCAGCTTCTTCTCCTCGTCCCCGGCGGCGATGAACACCGACTGGCCGACGGTGGACTGCAGGTTGTCCTTGCCCTGCTTGTCGCAGACCGACCAGGTCTTCGCGACGCGGGCGTCACCGGAGGAGGGCAGCTTGTCCGGCGCGTACGGGATGCCGATGGTGGCGCCGCGCCGCGGGTACTTGTCCAGCACGTCGTCGGCGACGGTCTGCACGGTGGCGCTCTCGGAGAGCACCAGCCGGGCCGAGGACATGTTCAGCACCTGGTGCAGGGTGGGCTCCTTGTTGGGCCCGTCCATCAGGATCACGTAGCGGGTGGTCGAGGACTTGCCCTGGATGATGAACTTCCCGCTGTCCCAGTTCGGCGGCGCGGCCGGCTTCAGCACGCCCCACATCCCGAAGCCCGCGACGACCACCGCGGCGACCACGAAACTCGGCAGCACCGCGCGGAGCGGACGCGGCGCGTCCTCGTCGTTGCCGCCGCCGCCCGGCTGCAGGAAGGCCCCCACCATCCGCTTCCGGGCGAAGGTGTAGGCGTTCAGCTCGTCCCGGCGTGATGCCATGCTCGTCCCCGTCTCCCCTGTTGTTCCCCTGTGTGTCCCGCCCGGCGGGTCTGTCAACGCGCTTGCGCCGGGCGTGAGTCTGCCACCCGGCGGGCGGACCTCGCGGCCACCCCTCTACGATGCCGCAGCAGACGGTGAGTACGGTAACGGGTAGGCTCCGACGGTCCGCCATCCGGGCCGCCGACCCGGCCCCCGCCCGGACTCTCCGGGCCCGCAGGGGGATCTGACGGGACATCTGAAGCAGAGAGGGCAATTCGGGGGATGCCAAGCCAGTCCGCTCCAGCACGACGACGCTCCACCTCGCACGGCCGGGGGCCGGACGCGGGCGGACGCCGGGCCCGCACCGCACCGCCCGCCCCGGCCGCGCTCGGCCCGGTGGGCCTGCGGCTGCTGCCCCGGCCCGGGCTGCTGTCCCGCCGCCTGGAGCTCAAGCAGATCGTCCAGCTCGAGGTCGCCGCCGCCCTGATCGCGGTCGGCTGGTCGATCAACACGATGATGGCGGCCGTCTTCGCGGTGCCCGCCCTGGTCCTGGTCGTGGTCGCGCTGCTGCGGCTCGGCGGTCGCACCACCGGCGAGGCGGTGAGCGTCCGCTCGGCGTACAACTCCCGCCGCCGGGACGCGAAGTACAACGTCCCGCCGCCCGGCACCGACCCGGCGATCGCGCCGGTGATGGAGCTCGACCCGGCGCTCAAGACCTGCACCCACGCGATCGAGACCGACCTCGGCGACGGCCGTCCGCTGCGCCGCGAGACCGGCATGGTCGGCGACGGCACCTTCTTCACCTCGGTGCTGCTGGTGCAGTCCAAGGACCAGCCGCTGCGTCCGGGCCGGGCCGCCTCCTCGGTGCCGCTGGACCTGATCTGCTCGGTCCTGCAGGTCGACGACATCGCCCTGGAGTCGGTGCAGCTGGTCCAGCACACCCAGCCCGCCCCGGCCCCGCACCTGCCCGAGCACTCGCTGGCCGCCCGCGCCTACCAGCAGACCCCGGGCGGCGTGAGCACCCCGGCGCTGCGGCTGACCTGGGTCGCGCTCAAGCTCGACCCGGAGCGCGCGTCCACCGCCGTGCTGGCCCGCGGCGGCGGCGAGGAGGGCGCCCGCAAGACCCTGCAGCGCGTCACCGACCAGCTGGCCGGACGGCTGAACAGCGCCGGGTTCACCGCCACCGTCCTGGACGAGCGCGAGCTGATCGCCGCCCTCGCCATCTCGGTGTGCGCCAACCCGGTGGCGGTGGCGGGCCGGCAGGGCTCCGGCGGCGGCGGGGTCGGCGTGCGCCGGGCCCAGGAGTCGGCGAAGTACTGCCGGATCGACGACCGCTGGCACGCCACGTACTGGATCTCCAAGTGGCCGGTGCTGTCCCGCCCGGGCATGGGCGGCGGCCGGGTCACCGCCCCCGACCTGGTCAACCAGCTGACCGGCACGCCCGCGTTCGCCTCGACCTTCTCGGTCACCGCGACCCGCGCGATGGGCGGTTCGGTGGCGCTCAGCGGCCACCTGCGGCTGACCGAGCACAACGAGGCCCGGCTCGACCAGATGGGCCGCCAGGTGGAGTCCCGGGCGCAGCACAGCGGTGCCTCGCTGACCCGCCTCGACCTGGAGCACGCCCCCGGCCTGCTCGCCACGCTGCCCCTGGGAGGGACGTCCTGATGGCCTACCAGACCTACCCCGGCCAGGCCCCGCAGCCGGTCGAGCAGCGCCCGGTGCGGGTGCGCCCCGGGTTCGGCCTGCGCGGTCCGCGCCGGGAGAAGCACGTGCTGCCGGTCGAGGACCTGTCGGCGCTGGCCTTCCCGGTCGGCGACGACGGCGTGGTGATCGGCCTGGACCACCAGCAGCAGCCCGCCGTGATCGGCCTGTTCCGCCCGTCCGCGTTCGAGCTGGTGCTGGTCGGCGGCATGTGGACGGCGCAGCTGATCGCGCTGCGCGCGGCCGCGACCGGGGCCCGGGTCGCGGTGGAGACCGGCCGTCCGCAGGCGTGGGCGCCGATGGCGCAGGCCGCGGGCGGCGGCCAGCCGTGCGTGACGATCCACCAGGTGGGACGGCTGGGCGCGCAGGGCGCGTCGGTGGCGTCCCCCGTCCTGGTGGTCCGCGACCTGGGCGCCCGGCCCAACCGCAGCCGCCTGTCGGCGGCGCCCTGGCAGACCACGCTGACGGTGCTGCCGTACCTGGGCCCGAACGCGAGCCGGGTGATCAACTCGGCCGACCTGGTCGCCCTGCAGCGGGTCTCGCCGCAGGAGGCCGAACTGCTGGGCCGGCTGCTGTCGCTGGCTCCCGGCGACGTCAGCGCGCTGCCGACGCTGCCGGACAACGTCACGCTGTGGGCGACCCGGATGCGCCGGCAGTACGTGATGACGAATCAGGGCGAGGCCGAGACCCAGGTGCTGGGCGGCCCGCGCCGCATGGACTGACCGGTCCCGGCCGGCCGGCCCGCCCCACGGGGGGTCCTCGCGACCCGGGCGGGCCGGCCGGGGTGATCAGGGTCGGCCGGATCTGCCGTCAGGTCGGACACCGCCTTCATCGCGGGCACCTGCACGGCCTAGTCTTGTTGCCCGACGGCAACCGCCGAAGCAGCTTCGGCGAGAACGAGGGAGCCCCAGTGAGCAGCGATCGGGACGGCGTCTACGTCGGCGACAACGCGGCCGAGGACGACGATGACTGGTCCGACGCCCCGGACTACAGCGCCCCGTCCTGGTACACCCAGAGCGCCGCACCAGGTGCTCCGGTAGCGGCGCCGCAGCCACAGCCGCCCGTCCAGCCGCAGGCGCAGCCGCCACAGGTGCAGCCGCCACCGGTGCAGCAGCAGGCCCCGCCGCAGGTGCAGCCGCCCGTCCAGCCGCAGGCCCCGGCGCAGCCGCAGCCGCCCGTCCAGCCGCAGCCGCCCGTCCAGCAGCAGGCCCCGGCGCAGCCGCAGCCGCCGGTGGAGCAGCAGGCGCCCGTCCAGCCCCAGCCGCAGGCCCCGGCGCAGCCTCAGCCGCAGCCGCCGGTGGAGCAGCAGCCCGCGCCGCCGGTGCAGCAGGAGGCCCCGCAGCCGCCGGTCGACCCGAGCGCGCCGGTGCCGAACGCGGCGCCGCCCGTGCAGCCGCAGGCTCCGGTGCAGCCGCAGCCGCAGGCCCCGCAGCCCCCGGTGCAGCAGCAGGCCCCGCAGCCGCCGTGGCCGAACCAGCCGTACCCGCCGCAGGCGCCGCAGCCCGGCCCGCCGCCGTTCCCCCAGCAGGGACAGCAGCCGCAGCCGCCGCAGCAACAGCAGCCGTGGCCGAACCCGCAGCAGCCGCCGGTCGACCCGCGGGCGGGCGGTTGGCCGCAGCCGGGGCAGACCATGGGCGGGCAGCCGCCGTACGCGCCGCCCGGCCCGGCCCCGCAGCACGGCGTGGGCGCCGCCCCGCCGGCTCCGGCGCAGTTCCAGCAGGCGGCGGGCCAGCCCGCCGCGCACGGGGCGGCGCTCGGTTACACGGCGGCGGTGGAGCTGTCCTCGGACCGGCTGCTGCGCGGCCAGCCGAAGGCGCAGAAGCAGTCCCGGTTCCAGTTCGGCGGCAAGTCGGCGAAGGCCGACCGGCAGCAGAAGCTGGAGCTGATCCGGCACCCGGTGATGACCTGCTACCGGATCGCGGTGATCAGCCTCAAGGGCGGTGTCGGCAAGACCACGACCACCACCTCGCTGGGCGCGACGCTGGCCAGCGAGCGGCAGGACAAGGTCATCGCGATCGACGCCAACCCGGACGCGGGCACCCTGGGCCGCCGCATCAAGCGGCAGACCGGGGCGACCATCCGCGACCTGGTGACGGCGATCCCGAACATCCGCAACTACATGGACATCCGCCAGTACACCTCGCAGGACCCGAACTCGGGCCTGGAGATCGTCGCCAACGACGTGGACCCGGCGGTCTCCACCACCTTCGACGACTCGGACTACCGCCAGGTCATCCAGGTGCTCGGGCAGCACTACCCGATCATCCTGACCGACTCCGGCACCGGTCTGCTGTACTCGGCGATGCGCGGCGTGCTGGACCTGGCGGACCAGCTGATCGTGGTGGCCACGCCCAGCGTGGACGGCGCCTCCAGTGCGTCGACCACCCTGGACTGGCTGGCCGCGCACGGCTACGCGGACCTGGTGCAGCGGTCGATCACGGTGGTCTCCGGGGTGCGCGAGACCAGCAAGATGATCAAGGTCGAGGACATCGTGGCGCACTTCCAGACCCGCTGCCGCGGCGTCGTGGTGGTGCCGTTCGACGAGAGCCTGGCGGCCGGTGCCGAGGTCAACCTGCAGATGATGCGGCCGAAGGTCCGCGACGCCTACTTCGAGCTGGCGACGCTGGTCGGCGAGGACATCGCCCGGTCGCAGCAGCAGGCGGGCTGGCAGGCCCAGCAGCAGTACCCGCCGCAGGGCGGCTACCCGCAGCAGGGCCAGCCCTACCCGCCTCAGCAGCAGTACCCGCAGCAGGGCGGCTACCCGCAGCAGGGCCAGCCGTGGCAGCAGACCCCGCCGCCGGGCTACCCGCAGCAGGGCCAGCCGTACCCGCCGCAGGCCCCGCAGCCCGGCTACGGCTACCCGCCGCCGCACGAGGCGCCGCCCCCGGGCTACGGCTACCCGCCGCCCCACCAGGGCTGACACCAGGTCGGGGCCCCGCGGAACGCGCGTTCCGCGGGGCCCCGTCGCGTCGCGGGTCAGGGGCGCTCGGTGAGGTCCCGGGCGCGCTTGACGTCCTCGGCCATCCGCTCCAGCAGGGCGTCGATCGAGTCGAACTTCTCCATGCCGCGCAGCCAGGCCAGGAAGTCGACGGCGACGTGCTGCCCGTACAGGTCGAGGCCGACCCGGTCGATGGCGTACGCCTCGACGGTGCGGGCGGTGCCGTCGAAGGTCGGGTTGGTGCCGACCGAGATCGCGGCGGGCATGGTCTCGCCGTCGGCGGTCAGCCAGCCCGCGTACACGCCGTCGGCGGGGATCGCCGAGTGCGCGACGGTGTCCACGTTGGCGGTGGGGTAGCCGAGTTCGCGGCCGCGCTGGGCGCCGCGGACCACCTCGCCCTCGACCCGGTGCGGGCGGCCGAGGATCTCGGCGACGCCGGTCATGTCCCCGGCCGCGACCAGGCGGCGGCACAGGCTGGAGGAGAACGGCTCGCCGTCGCCCGCGGTGCCGCGCACCTGCAGGTCGACCACCTCGACGGTGAAGTCGTCGGCCCGGCCGAGCTCGGCCAGCAGCTCGACGTCCCCCGCCGCGCGGTGCCCGAAGCGGAAGTTGGGGCCCTCGACGACCGCCTTGGCGTGCAGCGCGTCGACCAGCACCGACCGCACGAAGTACTCCGGGGACTCCTGGGAGAACTCGGCGGTGAACGGCAGCACCAGGACGGCGTCCACGCCCAGTTGCTCGACCAGCTCGGCCCGGCGCGGCTGCGGGGCCAGCAGCGGCGGGTGGGTGCCGGGCCGGACCACCTCGCTGGGGTGCGGGTCGAAGGTCACCACCACCGACTTCGCCCCCAGCTCGCCGGCCAGCTCCACCACCCGGTTGATGATCAACTGGTGTCCGCGGTGGACCCCGTCGAACGATCCGATGGTGACGACGCTGCGCCCCCAGTCCCCGGGGATCTCCTCCAGGCCGTGCCAGCGCTGCACCTGACCGCTCCTTGTTCCTACGGTGTGCACAACCCGTGCACTCGAAAGACCGAAACCGAACCCCTATAGCGTGCCATGCGACCGACCCTGCCCAGGCACCGGAAGGCCCTTGGTGTGACCCGTCAGACGGCCGCCGGGACGGTCGACCCGCCGTTCCGCCTCGGCCGCGGCGTACTGCGGATCCCGCCCGGACGCGGCGAGGGCCCGCAGCAGGGCCAGCCGGGGCCCCTGCGGCGGCGGCGGGGCGTCCTCGGGCCAGGACGCCAGCAGCCGGGCGAAACCCGCCCAGCGGCCCGCACAGCGCACCAGGGCGGCGTCCGCGCCCGCCCACCGCTCGGCGACCAGTCGCAGCAGCTCGCGCACCCGCCGCTCCGGGTGCCCGGCGTGCCGGGCCGCCAGCGCCTCCACCACCGCCGCCAGCACCCGCTCGTCCCGCTCGGCGGCCAGCAGCGCGTCCAGCAGCTCCTCCCGGCCGCCGCCGGGCGCCGCCAGCACCGGCACGAAGACGGCCCGCACCGGTGGTTCGGCGGCCAGCACCGCGTCCAGCAGCGGACGGCCGTCGCGCCCGTCCTCCAGCAGCCGGTCCAGGTGCCGGGCGACCTCCGCGGCGGGCTCCGGGCCGCCCCGCAGCAGTTCGGCGGCGAGCGGCGGCCCGGGGCGGGCCACCGCCGGGTCCGCGGCCCCGCCCCGCGCCCGCGGGTCCCCCGGCTCCTCGGCCGACCGGGCGCCCGGCGCCCGCGGCCGCTCGCGCACCGCCGGCACCTGGGCGGGGGGCTCCGCCGCCGGCCCCGCCAGCTCGGCCAGCACCCCGGCGGTCAGGAACGGGTCCCCGGCCCGGTACGCGGCCAGGGCCGCCGCCAGGTGCTCGGCCCGGCCCTGCGGATCGCGCACCAGCAGCGCCAACGCCGCGCCGTGCAGGGCCGGTTCGTCCTCCCGGGCGAGCAGCGTCCGGGCCGCCAGGCGCAGCAGCTGCGCGCCCGAACCGCCCGCGTGCGGGGCGGTGCGCAGCGCGTGCACGGCCGCCGCGACGTGCCGCTCGGGGCGCGGGTCGTGGCTCCACCGGTCGACGGCCCGGCACAGCGCGGACGGCTCGTGCTCGGCCAGCCGGCCCAGCAGCGCGTCCGCCCGCGGGTGGGCGGCGGCGACCAGCGCCTCCGTCAACTCGTCCAGCGCCAGGGCCCGGTGCTCGTACAGCAGCTCGTCGGCGAGGTCGGCGGCCGCCGGGCCCTCCCCGTACCAGGCGCACAGCAGCGGCAGCACCCCGCGCGGGTCCGCGGCCAGCAGTTCGGCCGCGGCCGCCCGCACCACCTCCGCCCGGCCCGGGCCGCGGGCCAACCCGCCCAGCAGCGCGACCCGTTCGGCCACCGGCAGCGGCAGGCCGACCCAGAACGCCGCCCCGAACCGCTCGTCCCGCCCGGCCCGGTCGGCCAGCAGTTCCAGCAGCTCCCGGTGCGCGGACGGCTCCGGGCTGTCCGCGATCCCCGCCGCCAGCAGCCGCCCGGCCCACCAGTCCGCCTCCCCGCCGCGCTCCGAGCGCTCCAGCGCCGCCAGGGCGCGCCGCAGCCACCCGTCCAGCACCGCCGCCCCGCGCAGCTCGCCCGCCCGCCGCAACGCCCCCACCACCACCCCGATCCGGCACCGCCCGACCCCGGCACCGGCACCGGTACCGGCCCCGCCGAGGGGCCCGTCAGGGCTCCGCGGTACGGCGGGCCCGGGGCCGTCGCCCGCCCTCCCCGGCCCACCGCCCGGAGCCCCCGCGCCCCCGTCCTCCCGCCGGACCTCGCCGAGAGCCCCGTCGGGCGCCGGGGAGACGCCCGGCTCCGCGTCGCCACCGGCCTCCCCCGGCTCACTGCCCGGACCCTCCTCCAGCACCAGCCGCAGCGCCGCGTCCAGGTCCAGGTGCAGGCTCTGCAGCCACTCCCCCCACTCCTCGTGCCCCGCCCGGTGGCCCGCCCCCGCGGGCACCAGCAGCCGTTCCTCCCGGACGGCCCGCGCCCACCCGCCCTGTTCGGGGAAGAGCCGCGCGAACTCCTCGGCGGACAGCGCCCCGTCGCCCGCGCCCAGCATCAGCCGGGCCGCCTCGTGCAGCCGTCCGGCCGCGACGGCCGCGAGCCGCCGCACCTGCCGGGCGTCCTCGCCGGGCGCGGGCGGTCCGCCGCGGCGGTGGCGGCGCGGACCGCCGGGGGTGAGGGCGACCCGGCGGGCGACGGTGAGGCAGGCCAGGTCGAGCCAGCCGTCGAAGAGTTCGGCCCGGCTGCCGACCGGGCCGCGCACGCCCGCGCCGCGCAGGTCGCCGGCCAGCCGCAGGGCCAACGGGTGGCCGCGGTCGGCCGGGCCGAGGAACGCCGCGGGCAGGCCGTAGCGGCGCCCGGCGCGGGCCGCGGCGTCGGCGGTGAGCGGGCCCAGCCACAGCGCCCGGGCGGCGGCCCGCCAGGGGCCGAGCTGCTCCCAGCCGTCGGGGCGGCAGGCGACCAGGGCCCGGGCGCGGTGGGTGCGCAGCCAGTCGAGCCCGGCGGCCAGCCAGCGGGCGGAGAGGGCGAGCGGCGCCTCCTCGGGCCCGTCGAGGATCACCAGCAGCGGCCGCCCGGCGGCGGCGCACAGCGCGGCGAGTTCGCCCGGCTCGACCTCCGGTACGCCCAACTGCCGTGCCGCCGCGGCGAGTCGGCGGCGCAGCGGGTCGCCGGGGGTGCGGTCGCCGGGGGCGAGGTCGGCGCCGCGCAGCCACAGGGTCGGCAGCGGCTGGGCCGCGCTCTCCCGGCGGACGGCGAGGGCCGCGAGTTCGGTGCTGCGGCCGCTGCCGCTCCCGCCCAGCAGCACGGTGAGGACGTCCTGCGGCTCCTCGCCGCTGAGGCCGTCGGGGCGGTCGACCCGGTCGGCGGCGAGTTCGGCGATCCGGCCGGGCCCGGCGGCGGCGCCCTCCAGTTGGGCCTCGGTCAGGCGCAGCGCCCCGCCCAGGTTGAGCGCCCGGCCGTACGCGGGGGCGTCGGCGGCGTTGCGGGCCAGCAGCCGGTCGAGCGGGGTGTCGGCGGGCGGCGCGGTGTCGGCGGCCAGCGGGACGGCCGCCACGCCGGGGCCGGGGACGGCGCGCACCCGGGGGGAGACCACGGCGAGCACCGTGCCGCTCGCCGGGTCGAGGACGGGCGCCCCGGCGAGCGGGGTCACCGGCAGGTCGAGCAGCAGGACGCCGGGGACGGCGCGCACCCGCGCGCCGTCCCCGCAGCGCCCGCTCTCCCGGCCGAGCGGGCCGCCGCGGGCCAGGGCGGGCGTCCCGTCCTCCCAGCGCTGGTGCAAGGCCGCGACCGGGCCGGTGACCGGGCCGCGCCCGATCGGCAGCGCCGGGCCGGGGACGCCGCCGACCGCGGCGGTGCGCAGCAGGGCCAGGCCGCGGTCGGGCAGCAGGTCGACGCTCTCGGGGCCGAGCACCCGGGTCTGCCCGCCGGGGGTGTGCAGCACCAGCCGGGGCAGTCCGGCCACCGCCTCGTGCGCGGTGACCACGGTGCCGCTCCGGTCGGCGACGAAGCCGAGGCCGCACAGCCGGCCCTGCTGGTCCCTGATCCGCAGCAGCGCCTGTGCCGGATCCCCCGCGAAGCCGGCGCCCGCACCCTCGCCCATCCCGCCAAGTCCTCCCGCCGGGCCGCGCCCGGCCCCGTACGGGACGGGGTACGGCCGCCGTACACGCCGCGGTCAGCCTGCCCCCCACCAGCCCCACAGCACCCCGCACGCCCCTCTCACCACACCCCTTCACTCCGCGCGCCCCCTCCGCCCCCACCGGGCGCGCACCCGCCCGCGAACCACCCGCCCCGCCCCCGCCCGCCCCAACTCGCCTCCCGCGCCGCGCACTTGGCCGCCGCGCGGAAAACCGCTGGCGTCCCGCCCCGCCCCCGGGCCACCCTGCCGGTCATGGACGTCCGCCTGGAACCCTGGTCCGACTCCCGCCTCGGCCTGCTGCGGCGCATCAACACCCCGCTGATGCGCCGCCACGTCGGCGGCCCGGAGACCCCCGAGCAACTGCTGCTGCGCCACCGCCGCTACCTCGAACTCCCGTCCCGGGGCGGCGTGATGTACGCGGTGCTGGTCGACGGCGAGGAGGCCGGGTCGATCGCCCACCACCGGCGCGAGTGGCGGGGCGCCGAGATCCACGAGACCGGCTGGAACGTGCTGCCGGAGTTCCAGGGCCGCGGCGTCGCGCTCGCGGCGGGCCGGGCGATGCTCACCGCCCTGCGCGCCCTGGTGGCCGCGGACGCGACCGCGCCCGGCGTGCTGCACGCCTTCCCGGCGGTCGACAACGCCCCGTCCAACGCGCTCTGCGCCCGGCTGGGCTTCACCGACGACGGCCCGTGCGCCTTCGAGTACCCGCAGCGCTCGGGACGCTTCCTGCACAGCAACGACTGGCACCTGGCGCTGCGCTGAGACGGCCGGCCCTGGGCCGCCCCCTCAGCCGACGAACACCGCCACCGGCTTCGCCTTGCCGCCGCTCTCCTCGATCAGCGCCAGGAACCGCCCGTCCGGGTCGAACACCGCCACCGGCCCGTCGGCGCCCAGCCCGGGCGCGTCCAGCCGCATGCCGTTGGAGAGCAGCCGGGCCTGTTCGGCGTCGACGTCCCAGCGCGGGAAGGCGGCGGCCGCGGCCTCGGCGATCGGCAGCACCTCCAGCTTCTCCTCCAACTGCTCCAGGGTGCGCGCCGACTCGACCCCGTACGGCCCGACCCTGGTGCGCCGCAGCGCGGTCAGGTGGCCGCCGACGCCGAGCCCGGCGCCCAGGTCGCGGGCCAGCGCCCGGATGTACGTGCCGGAGGAGCACTCGACGGTGACGTCCAGGTCGAGCACCGGCGTGCCGTCCTCGGCGACGGCGGGCCGCACCGCGTGCAGGGTGAAGGAGTGCACCGTGGTGGGCCGGGCCGCGATCTCGAAGTCCTCGCCCTCGCGCACCCGGGCGTACGAGCGCTTCCCGTCGATCTTGATCGCGCTGACCTTGGACGGCACCTGCATGATCTCGCCGGTCAGTTCGGCGATCCCGGCGTCGATCGCCGCGCGCGCCACCCCGTCGGCCGGGACGGAGGCGGTGACCTCGCCCTCCCGGTCGTCGGTGACCGTGGTCTGCCCGAGCCGGATCGTCGCCTCGTAGGTCTTGGCGGTGAGCATCAGGTGCCCGAGCAGCCGGGTGGCCCGCTCGACGCCGATCACCAGCACGCCGGTGGCCATCGGGTCGAGGGTGCCCGCGTGCCCGACCTTCCGCGTCCCGGCCAGCCAGCGGAGCTTGGCGACCACGCCGTGCGAGGTGATGCCCTCCGGCTTGTCGACGACGACCAGCCCGTCGGGGCCCGTCCCTTTACGCTTCATCGCTTCATCATCATTTCGAAATCCCGGGCGCATCCCTGCGCGGCCGCTCCCGCGGCCCGACCACCGAACCGCACGAGCCTAGCGCGCGTCCGGCTCCCCGGAGTCCGCCTCCGCCGCCGCGGCGACCTCGGCCAGCGCCGTCCGGAACCGCCGCACGGTCTCCGCCACGCCCTCCCGGGTGCTGAACCCGGCCGCGTACACGTGCCCGCCGCCGCCGAGCCGGGCGCACGCCGCCGCGACGTCGACCGCGCCGCGGGAGCGGCAGGAGCCGCGCAGCGTGCCGTCCGGGTCCTGCTTGAGCACCAGCGCGACGTCCGCCTCGGCGGGCTTGCGCAGCACGTCGATCAGGCCCTCGATCTCCTCGACGGTGACGCCGAACAGCGCCAGGTCCTGGTACGGCACCCAGGTCCACACCAGCCCGTGCCCGCCGGCCTCCTCGGGCTCGAACGCGGCCCGCTCCAGCGCCCCGGCGAGCACCTTGAGGTACCCGAAGGAGGTGGTGTCCCACAGCTGCCGGGAGATCAGGTCCTGCCGGATGCCGGTGGCCAGCATCCGCCCGGCCATCTCGTGGGTGGCGGGCGTGGTGGCCCGGTACTTGAACGAGCCGGTGTCGGTGGCGATGCCGGTGTACAGGCAGGTCGCGATGGACTGGTCGAGCGGCACCCGCAGCCGCCGCAGCAGCTCGTCCACCAGGACGGCGGTGGCGGGCGCGGACGGGTCGATCAGCCGGACGGTGCCGAAGCCGGGGTTGGAGGCGTGGTGATCGAACACCACCAGCGCGCCCGCCGCGAGGGCCTTGTCCCGCAGCAGGCCGAGCCGCTCCTCGGAGGCGGCGTCGAAGGCCAGCACCAGCGCGGGCGCCGCGGGCACCGTCGCGGCGGGGACGATCAGCTCCTGGCCGGGCAGGAAGGACAGCGACTCGGGAATGACCTGCGGGTCGTCGCCGAACGACACCCGCACCCGCTTGCCCAGGCCGCGCAGCGCCAGCGCGGCGGCCAGCGCCGAGCCGAGCGCGTCGCCGTCCGGGCAGATGTGGCAGATCAGGTCGATCTCGTCGCTGCCCGCGACCAGTTCGAGGGCGCGCCGCCACTCCTCCTCGAAGCGCCCCGCCCCGCCCGCCGCCTCCGCCGCCTCCGCCCCGGAGGCGGACGACGACCCGCTGCGAGGGCCCGGAAGCACCGCGAGGGCGGTCTCCACCTCAACGGTGGAGACCGCCCTCGCGGCACCGGACTCGGCCGGCTCCCCGGCCACGGTCACTCGTCCTCGTCGTCGTCGCGGGACGACTTGTACGGGTCGGCCTCGCCGGCGTACGCGGCCCCGGCGGCGACGGTGCGGACGGCGGCGTCGGAGAGCCGGGCCTTGTCCAGCAGGTCGTCGATGTTCCGGGCGTTGTCCGGCAGGGCGTCGGCGACGAAGGTCAGGGTCGGCGTGAACCGGACCCCGGTCTGCTTGCCGACCTCGGAGCGCAGGATGCCCTTGGCGCTCTCCAGCGCGGCCGCGCTGGACTCGCGCTCGGCCTCGTCACCGTAGACGGTGTAGAAGACGGTGGCCTCGCGCAGGTCCCCGGTGACCCGGGCGTCGGTGATGGTGACGTACCCCAGGCGCGGGTCCTTGATCCGGCGCTGCAGGGTCTCCGCCACGACCACCTGGATGCGGTCGGCGAGCTTGCGCGCCCTAGCGGTGTCGGTCACGTTGCCTCCTCGTGCAGTAGGCGCGTACCCCGGGTCATGACCTCACCCGGTGGGGCCCTCTTCCCAACGTACCCGCCCGCGCCCAGCCTTGTGGGCGCTCTCGGTCCTGTGCGGGTGTGACGGTGGTGACTCCCGCAGGTCATTCGTCGTCGTCGTGGTGGTACCGCCTCCTCGCGGAGAGCAGCATCACCTCGGGGCGGCCGGCGACGAGCCGCTCACAGCTGTCCAGGATCTCGCTGACGTACCCGGCGTCGCCGGACACCACCGCGCAGCCGATCTCGGCCCTGCGGTGCAGCTCCTGGTTGCCTACCTCTGCGGCGCACACGCTGTACTTGCGCTGCAGTTCGGCCACGATGGGCCGCACGATCGACCGCTTCTCCTTGAGCGAGTGCACGTCGCCGAGGAGCAGGTCGAAGGTGAGTGTTCCTACGAACATGTGGGACAGGCCTGGGCCGGCCTGGGAGCCTCGAAGGGTTTTCCGACTGGCCCCGACCCTAACAAGCGCGGCCGGGGCCGGTCGACGGGATAAAGCGCCCCGCCGACCGGCCCCGGTTCAGCACCCGTTACGAGCGCGGCTTCTCGCGCATCTCGTAGGTCTCGATGACATCCTCGATCTTGATGTCGTTGAACGAGCCCAGGGTGACACCGGCCTCGAAGCCCTCGCGGACCTCGGTGGCGTCGTCCTTGAAGCGGCGCAGGCCCTCGATGTTGAGGTTCTCCGCCACGACCTTGCCGTCGCGCAGCAGGCGCGCCTTGGTGTTGCGGCGGATGATGCCCTCGCGGACGAGCACACCGGCGATGTTGCCGAACTTGGAGGAGCGGAACACCTCGCGGATCTCCGCGGAGCCGAGGCGCACCTCCTCGTACTCGGGCTTGAGCAGGCCCTTGAGCGCGGCCTCGATCTCCTCGATCGCCTGGTAGATGACCGAGTAGTACCGGATGTCGACGCCCTCGCGCTCGGCCGCGGTACGGGCACGCCCCTCGGCGCGCACGTTGAAGCCGATGATGATGGCGTCCGAGCCCATCGCCAGGTCCACGTCGGACTCGGTGATGGCACCCACACCGCGGTGCAGCACCCGCAGCTCGACCTCTTCGCCCACGTCCAGCTTGACGAGGGCGTCCTCGAGGGCTTCGACGGAACCGGAGACGTCACCCTTGATGATGAGGTTGAGCTTCTCGATGTTGCCGGCGGCCAGCGCGGCCTCGAAGCCCTCCAGCGAGACGCGGACGCGGCGCTGGGCCATCGAGGCGTTGCGGTCGCGGGCGGCGCGCTTCTCGGCGATCTGGCGGGCGGTGCGGTCCTCGTCGACGACGATGAAGCTGTCGCCGGCGCGGGGCACCGAGGTCAGACCGAGCAGCAGCACCGGACGGGACGGGCCGGCCTCGGAGAGGTTGTTGCCGTTCTCGTCCAGCATCGCGCGGACGCGGCCGTAGGAGTCGCCGACCACGATCGAGTCGCCGACCCGCAGGGTGCCGCGCTGGACGAGCAGCGTCGCCATGGCGCCGCGGCCCTTGTCCAGGTGGGCCTCGATCGCGATGCCCTGGGCGTCCTGCTCCGGGTTGGCGCGCAGGTCGAGGGAGGCGTCCGCGGTCAGGACCACGGCCTCCAGCAGCTCCTCGATGTTGAGGCCCTGGCGGGCGGAGATGTCGACGAACATGGTGTCGCCGCCGTACTCCTCGGCCACCAGGCCGAACTCGGTGAGCTGGCCGCGGACCTTGGTCGGGTCCGCGCCCTCGACGTCGATCTTGTTGACCGCGACCACGATCGGCACGCCGGCGGCCTTGGCGTGGTTCAACGCCTCGACCGTCTGCGGCATGACGCCGTCGTTGGCCGCGACCACCAGGATCGCGATGTCGGTGGACTTGGCGCCACGGGCACGCATGGCGGAGAACGCCTCGTGACCCGGGGTGTCGAGGAAGGTGATCGGACGGAGTTCGCCGTTCACCTCGGTGGCCACCTGGTAGGCACCGATGTGCTGGGTGATGCCGCCGGCCTCGCCCGCGACCACGTTGGTCTTGCGGATCGCGTCGAGCAGGCGGGTCTTGCCGTGGTCGACGTGACCCATGACGGTGACCACCGGCGGACGCGGGGCCAGCTGCTCCTCGTCGCCCTCGTCGACACCGAAGTCGATGTCGAACGACTCCAGCAGCTCGCGGTCCTCGTCGTCCCGGCTGACGATCTCCAGCACGAAGCCCATCTCGTCGGCCAGCAGCTGCAGCGTGGCGTCGGAGACCGACTGGGTGGCGGTGACCATCTCACCGAGGTTGAACATGACGGAGACGAGCGCCGCCGGGTTGGCGTTGATCTTCTCCGCGAAGTCCGTCAGCGACGCACCGCGCGAGAGGCGAACGGTCGACCCGTTGCCGCGCGGCAGCATCACACCGCCGACGGACGGGGCCTGCATGGCCTCGTACTCCTGGCGCTTCGCGCGCTTCGACTTCCGGCCGCGCGCCGGACGGCCACCGGGGCCGCGACCGAACGCGCCCTGCGTGCCACCACGGGCACCCGGGCCGCCGGGACGACCGCCGAAGCCGCCGGGACGGGCACCGCCGCCACCGAAGCCGCCGCCACCACCGGCGCCGCCACCCGGACGGGGGCCGCCGAAGCCGCCACCGGCCGGACGCGAGCCCGGACCGGCCGGACGGCCCTGGAAACCGGGACGGGCACCGCCCGGAGCACCCGGACGCGCACCGGGGCCACCCGGACGCGCACCGGCACCCGGACCCGGGCGCGGGCCCGGACGCTGCGGCATCATGCCGGGGTTCGGACGGGGCATCCCGGACGGGCTGGGCGCGCCGCCCGGACGCGGAGCGGCCGGACGCGGCATGCCGTCGGGACGGGGGGCACCGGCACCCGGGCCACCGGGACGCGGGGCGCCACCGGGACGGGGACCGCGCTCACCGGCCGGGGCACCGCCCGGACGCGGGGCACCGGCACCCGGAGCACCGGGACGCGGGGCGCCACCGGGACGGGGACCGCGCTCGCCACCCGGCGCACCGGCCGGACGGGGACCGCGCTCGCCACCGGGGCGCGGGCCGCGCTCGCCGGACGGGGCACCGCCCGGACGCGGGGCGGACGGACGGGCCATGCCCGACGCGCCGCCCGAGGTGAAGGGGTTGTTGCCCGGACGCGGACCGGCCGGACGCGGGCCCGGACGGGCCGCGGGGTTGGCCGGGGCCGGCCGCGGGGCGGCCGGACGCGCCGGGGCCTCACCGGCCGGGGCCGGGGAGGAGAACTCCGCCGCGGGCGCCGGAGCGGCCGGGGCGGGCGCCGCCGGACGCGGACCCGGGGTCGGGGCGCCGGCGGGCTTCGGGGCGGCCTGGCCCGCGGCGGGCGCGGGGGTGGCCGGAGTCGGACGGGGGGCCGGCGCCGCGGTGGGACGCGGGCCGGGGGTGGGGGCACCCGGCTTGGGTGCGGCCGAACCGGCACCGCCGGACGGCTGGGGCGCCGCGGGCTTCCGCGGGCCCGGCTTCGCGGAGGACGCGCCGCCGGACGGCGGGGTCGCTCCCAAAGCGTCAGTCAGTTTGCGCACGACCGGCGCCTCGATCGTCGAGGACGCTGAACGCACGAACTCGCCCAGCTCGGTGAGCTTGGCCATGACGGCCTTGCTCTCCAAGCCAAGCTCCTTGGCGAGTTCGTATACCCGGACCTTAGCCACTTCGCTCCTGTCTATGCGTCCGGGGTATTCGTCCGCCGGACTGCCGTTACTTCATGGGCGTACTCATCGCGTACTCATCGAGTGCTCATCGCAATCTCGACCTACTTCCATCTCGCGAGGTACCTGACTGGGGCGCACGGCGAAGTTCGACGTGCCGTGCGCTGGTGCGTGTTGCCGGGCGCGATGCCCGTCAGTGGGCCGACTGCCGATCGGCCGGACCTGCTCCCGCCCCGAGGTGATCCCGCAGGGCGCCGGGGTCGAGCGCGCCCTGGGCCCTGAGGGCCCGGGGGAACGCCCGGCGGCGGACCGCGAGGTCGAGGCAGTTCGGGTCGGGGTGCAGATACGCGCCCCGGCCCGGCAGAGTGCCGCGGGGATCGGGGACGCATTCGCCCTCGCCCGCCACGACACGCAGCAGCTCGTGCTTGGCCGCGCGCTTGCGGCAGCCCACGCAGGTGCGTTCAGGGCATGCCCGGACATGCGTCCGGCCAGACACGTTCAAGTCTACCCCTCCGAAGGGACTCACCGCCGCCGAGTAGATTCCCCGGAGGCACATGACAACGTTGCTACCGGTCCGAGGATTCCACTGCGGGGGCCTCGGTGTCCGGGCGGATGTCGATCCGCCAGCCGGTGAGGCGCGCGGCCAGGCGGGCGTTCTGCCCCTCCTTGCCGATCGCCAGCGACAGCTGGTAGTCCGGCACGATCACCCGGGCGGAGCGCTGGGCCAGGTCGACGATCTCCACCTTCGTCACCCGGGCGGGCGACAGCGCGGCGGCGACCATCTCGGCCGGGTCCTCCGACCAGTCGACGATGTCGATCTTCTCGCCGTGCAGCTCGGCCATCACGCCGCGCACCCGCATGCCGTTCGGACCGATGCAGGCGCCCTTGGCGTTCAGGCCCTGGCGGCGCGACCAGACCGCGATCTTGGTGCGGTGGCCGGCCTCGCGGGCGATCGCGGCGATCTCCACCGAGCCGTCCGCGATCTCCGGGACCTCCAGCGCGAACAGCCGCTTCACCAGGTTCGGGTGGGTGCGCGAGAGCGTCACCGACGGACCGCGGACACCGCGCCGCACGCCCACCACGTAGCACTTCAGCCGGGTGCCGTGCCGGTAGTCCTCGCCCGGGACCTGCTCCTGCGGCGGCAGGATGGCCTCCAGCTTGCCGATGTCGACCAGCACGCTCTTCGGGTCGTTGCCCTGCTGGACGACACCGGTGACGATGTCGCCCTCCTTGCCCGCGTACTCGCCGAAGGTCTGGTCGTCCGCGGCGTCCCGCAGCCGCTGCAGGATGACCTGCTTGGCGGTGGACGCGGCGATCCGGCCGAAGCCCGACGGGGTGTCGTCGAACTCCTTCGGCTCGACGCCCTCGTCCAGCTCGGACGGGTCCTCCAGCGCCCAGACCGTCACGTGGCCGGTCTTGCGGTTCAGCTCCACCCGCGCCCGGCGGCGCGAGCCCTCGGTGCGGTGGTACGCGATGAGGAGGGCCGACTCGATCGACTCGACCAGCAGGTCGAACGGCACGCCCTTCTCGGTGACCAGCCCGCGCAGGGCACTCATGTCGATGTCCACGACTACGCCTCCTCTTCCTCTTCGTCCACGTCCGCGATGTCGGCGGCGGCGTCGAGCAGTTCCTCGTCCTTGCGGTTGAACTCGACCTGCACCCGGGCCCGCGCGATCTCCGCGAACTCCAGTCGGCGCTCCTTGGGGCGGCCGCGCCCCTTGACCGGCTGCACCTCGACCAGCGCGCCGTCCTCGTCGCTCTCCAGCACCCGCGCGGTCAGCTCCGCGCCGTCCACCAGCTTCACCGCGGCCAGCCGACCGGTCGCCCGGCGCCAGTGCCGCGGCTCGCTCAGCGGACGCTCGGCGCCCGGGGAGCCGACCTCCAGCAGGTACGGGGCCTCGCCCATCAGGTCGGAGTCGTCCAGCGCCTGGCCGACCCGGCGGGAGAACTCGGCGATCGCGTCGAGGTCGACGCCGCCGTCGGCGTCCACGTCGACCTGCACCTGGCGGCGGCTGCCGGCCTGGGTCACCTTGACCTCTTCCAGGTCGAGCCCGGCCTCGGCGGCCAGCGGCTCCAACAAAGCGCGCAGCCGGTCAGTGGGGGTGGTGCTCATCCGGGTGACTCCTCGGCCGCGTCTGCTGTTGTCGAAGGTGCTAACTCATCGCGAAGCCTATCGGGTCAACCCCCGAACCGCCGATTCCGACCCGGACCGCCCGCACCCCCTGCGAGGAACCTCACAACGGTCGGATACCGTCCATGCTCCGTACGGGGCGTGTGCCGCTCCGGTAGAGATTCTCCCGACGGGGGACACCAGACCCCCACCGACCCCGCTGGAGCACCGATGCCCGCGCCGACACGGCGGACCTTCCTGGCCCTCGGGGCGCTCGCCGGCCTCCAGTCGCTCTGCGGTTGCACCGACGACCACTCCGCGAAGCCCCCGCGGCCGCAGGCCGAGGACCCCGACCGCCCGCTGCGACTGCGCCAACTCGCCGCCACCGACGCCCTGCTGGCCCAGTACGACGCCGCCCTCACCGCTCCGGGCGCCGACCCCGGCAAGCTCGGCGACCTGCGCGCGGACGTCGCCCAGCACCGCGAGGCGCTCGCCCGGACGCTGCCCTCCGCCGCCCCTTCTTCCTCCACCTCGTCCGCGTCCTCGCCCTCGTCGTCCTCCCCGACGGCCGCCGACCTGGCCGCGGCCGAGCAGCGCACCGCCGCCCTGCGGCTGGCCGACCTCGCGGCGGCCTCCCCCGACCTGGCCCGCACCCTCGCCTCGGTCGCCGCCTCCGGCGCGGCCCACGCGGCGGCCCTCGGCGGCGCCACCGCCGCGGCGGCCCCCTCCCCGTCCCCGTCCGCCGCCTTCCCGTCCGCCTCCGCCCCCGCGGTGCCCGCCACCGACACCGCGGCCCTGCAGGCGGCCCTCGCCGCCGAGCACGCCGCCGTCTACGGCTACGGCGTCGTCGGCGCCTTCCTGCCCGCCGGTCCCCAGCGCGAGGACGCCCGCGCCACGTACGCCGCGCACCAGGCCCGGCGCGACGCCTGGCAGCGCGTCCTGGCCGCCGGGGGCGCCTCGCCCACCGCCGCGGCCCCCGGCTACCGGCTGCCCTTCCCGGTCAAGGACGCCGCGACCGCCACCCAACTGGCCGCCCACCTGGAGACCCAGCTCACCGCCTCCTACGCCGACCTCGCCGCCGCCCCCACCTACCGCGACCAGGCCGCCGCCGCCCTCCGCGACTGCACCCTCCGCGCCGCCCACTGGGGCGCCGACCTCCCCGCCCTCCCCGGCCTCTCCGCGGAGCAGTAGCCCCTGTCACAAGGGCCCCGTCAGGGGCCCGGGGAACGGCGGGCACGAGTCTGCTCCCGGTGCACTGCCAGTGCGCGCATCGGCTTCGGGTTCGTTCAGGCGGCCCGAAGCAGCACGGACACTCCGATGGGCTCCGGCCACCAGCAGCACGGACTCGCCGTTCCCCGAGCCCCTGATTGTGCATGCTCGTCTGCCGAAGGGTTCTCCGAGCTCCTGCTCTGTCCCCCTTCGTCCGCCGCAGAGTTCCCCGGGCCCTCGAATGTCCGCCGCTCCGCCACCGGAACCGGATAATCGCTGCCATGGCACAGCCCCCGCAGTTCAGCGTCCCCGAACGTCTCGCCGAATCGCTCCGCTCGGAGGGCACCCCCGCCGCCGCGGCCTGGCTGGCCGGGCTGCCGGAGGCGGTCGCGCAGCGGCTCGCGCGGTGGCACCTGGTGCCGGAGCGGACGGTCGAGCCGGGCGGTCGGCGCAGCGTGGTGGTGTACGCGCACCGCGCGGACGACCTGGCGCCCGTCGTACTGAAGGTCGCCCGGCCGTCCGCCGAGGCGGCGGCGCTGCGGGTGTGGGCCGGGCGGGGCGCGGTCCTGCTGCTGGACGAGGCGGACGGGGCGCTGCTGCTGGAGCGCCTGCACGGCGAGATCCCGCTGCGTTCGCTGGCCGAGGCGAAGGCGATGCTGGAGGCGACCAGCCTGCTGCGCCGGCTGTGGGTGCAGGCCCCGCCGGGGCACCCGTTCGAGCCGCTGGCGGACCGTGCCGCCCGGGCCGCCGCCCGGCTCGCCGAGCGGCGCGCGCTGCCCGCGGCGCTCGACGCCGGGCCGCTGGTGGACGAGGCGCTGGAGGCGGTGGCGCTGGCCGCGGACGGCAGCGGCGGCGACTGGCTGCTGCACGGCGACTTCCAGCACGGCCGGGTGCTGGCCGCGGACCGCTCCCCGTGGCTGGCGGTGGCGCCGCGCCCGGTGGTCGGCGACCGGGCGTACGACCTGGCCCGGCTGGTGCTGGACCGGATCGACACGCTGGCCGCCTCGCCGGGCCCGCGCGGTGCGGCGCGGCGGCGGCTGGCACAGCTCGCGGAGGCGGTGGAGCTGCCCGCCGACCGGGTCCGGGCATGGACGCTGCTGCGGGCGGTGGACACCGCGCTGGGGGCGTTCGCGGCGGGCGACGCGGCGGCCGCCGAGCTCCATCTGGAGTTCGCCGCCTGGCTGTGAGCCGGGGTGGTCGGCCGCCCGCGGCGGCAGGTAGTAACGTCCCGCTTCATGGAGCAGCTCACCGGGGTGACGATCGAGGCCATCGACCTGGCGGCGTGGGCGCCCGCCGTGCTGGAGGTCCAGGCGGTCGCGTTCGGGCTGGGGCCGCACGAGGTCGCGGTGCGGCTGCCGATCGTGGGGCGGCACGCGCTGCAGCCGGGGGTGGTGGCGCTGGGGGCGATGGCGCGGGGGCGGCTGGTCGGGTTCGGGTACGGGATGCCGAACCAGCGGACGCACTGGTGGTCGACGGTGATCGAGCCGTACCTGGCGGCGCGCGGCCACGAGGGCTGGCTGGACGGCGTGTTCGCGGTGACGGAGCTGCACGTGCTGCCGGAGTTCCAGGGCCTGGGCGTGGGCACCCGGCTGATCCGTTCGCTGTGCGAGCGCTCCGGCCTGGACCGGTCGATCCTGTCGGCGATCGACGCGGAGACCCCGGCCCGGCGGCTGTACCGCTCGCTCGGCTACCGGGACCTGGCCCTGGCGGTGCACTTCCCGAACACGGCCCGCCCGTACGCGGTGATGGGCGCCCACCTGCCGCTGCGCGACCCGTCCCGGCCCTGACGGAGGGTCAGAACAGCACGCTCATGAACGCGCCGACCTCGCGGAAGCCGACCCGGCGGTAGGCGGCCCGGGCCCGGACGTTGAAGTCGTTGACGTACAGCGAGACGACGGGCGCGACCTCGGCGAGGGCGGTGTTGACCACGGCGGCCATGCCCGTCTCGGAGAGCCGCTTGCCGCGGTGCTCGGGGGCGACCCAGACGCCCTGGATCTGGCAGGCCCCGGCGGTGACGGCGCCGATCTCGGCCTTGAAGACGACCTTGCCGTCCTCGTCGAAGCGGGCGAACGAGCGTCCGGTGGAGACCAGTTCGGCGACCCGGGCCTGGTAGAGCAGCCCACCGTCCCCGGCCAGCGGGGAGATGCCGACCTCCTCGGTGAACATGGCCACGCAGGCGGGCATCAGCGCCTCGATCTCGGCGCGGCCGACCCGGCGCACCAGCGGGTCGGGTTCGACCTCGGTGACGGGCGTGGAGGTGGCCATCAGCGGCTGGTGGGCGCGGACGTCGCGGGCCGGGCCCCAGGAGCGCTCCAGCAGCGCCCAGAGGGTGGCGGTGGCCTCGGCGGGGCCGACGATGGAGGAGCAGCGGCGACCCTGCCGCCGGGCGCGTTCGGCGAAGGCGCGGACGGCCTCCGGTCCGGCGCCGACCGGGACGAGGTTGGCCCCGGCGTAGCAGAGCGCGTCGAGCCGGCCGTCGGCGTCGTACCAGCCCCACATCTCGCCGCCGAGCCGCCAGGGGTCGAGGCCGACGGCCTCCACCCGGGTGGCGACGAAGGCGTTGGCGACGGGGTCGCGGTGCAGGATCTCCAGTGCGTCGTCGAGGTCGGGGGCCTCCAGCACGCGGGTGGCGGCGAGCGCCCGGGCGGCCTGGAAGGGGCCGGGCAGCATCACACCTCGGTCGAGCACGGGGGCACCTCTCGGACGGGCGGGGGCGCCCCCCGGGGGGGCCCCCCCCGGGGGGGCAGGGCCGCGTGGGGCGGCCCCCCCCACCGGGGGGGCGGCGTCGTCGCCCCCCCCCGTCCACATGTCGGCCCCCGTGATGGGCGCCACGCAG
>NZ_JBIAVO010000039.1:0-27825 GCF_042894345.1 Kitasatospora sp. NPDC001540 | reverse complement strand
GGGGCGCGCCGGGGGGGGGGGGGGGGGGGGGGGCCCCGCCCCCCCCGGGGGGCGGGGGGGGGCCCCCCCCGGGGGGGGGGGGGCCCCCCCGCGGCCCCCCCCCGCCGGGGGGCTTCAGGCCGTCATTCGGCGGCCACGACCACGGGGGCGCCGGATTCGACGCCCTCCTCCTGCATCTGCTCGGCCAGCTTCATGGCCTCCTCGATCAGGGTCTCGACGATCTTCGACTCGGGCACGGTCTTGATCACCTCGCCCTTGACGAAGATCTGGCCCTTGCCGTTGCCGGAGGCGACGCCGAGGTCGGCCTCGCGGGCCTCGCCGGGGCCGTTGACGACGCAGCCCATGACGGCGACCCGCAGCGGCACCTCCATGCCCTCCAGGCCGGCGGTGACCTCCTCGGCGAGCTTGTAGACGTCGACCTGGGCGCGGCCGCAGGACGGGCAGGAGACGATCTCCAGGCCGCGCTGGCGCAGGTTCAGCGACTCCAGGATCTGGATGCCGACCTTGATCTCCTCGGCCGGCGGGGCGGAGAGCGAGACCCGGATGGTGTCGCCGATGCCCTCGGCCAGCAGCGCGCCGAAGGCCACCGCGGACTTGATGGTGCCCTGGAAGGCGGGCCCGGCCTCGGTGACGCCGAGGTGCAGCGGGTAGTCGCAGGCGGCGGCGAGCTGCCGGTAGGCGTTGATCATCACGACCGGGTCGTTGTGCTTGACCGAGATCTTGATGTCGCGGAAGTCGTGCTCCTCGAACAGCGAGCACTCCCACAGCGCGGACTCGACCAGCGCCTCGGGGGTGGCCCGGCCGTACTTCTCCAGCAGCCGCTTGTCGAGCGACCCGGCGTTGACGCCGATCCGGATCGGCACGCCCGCGTCCTTGGCGGCCTTGGCGATCTCGCCGACCTTGTCGTCGAAGGCCTTGATGTTGCCGGGGTTGACCCGGACGGCGGCGCAGCCCGCGTCGATCGCCGCGAACACGTACTTCGGCTGGAAGTGGATGTCGGCGATGACCGGGATCTGCGACTTCCTGGCGATGATCGGCAGCGCGTCGGCGTCGTCCTGCGAGGGGACGGCGACCCGGACGATCTGGCAGCCGGAGGCGGTCAGCTGGGCGATCTGCTGCAGGGTCGCGTTGACGTCGGAGGTGAGGGTGGTGGTCATCGACTGCACCGAGATCGGCGCGTCGCCGCCGACCGGCACGTTGCCGACCATGATCTGACGCGAGTGGCGGCGCTGGGCCAGCGGCTTGAGCGGCAGGGAGGGGATACCGAGCGAGATCGCGGTCATGTGCGCAGTTTTTTCCTCTGGAGAGGTTCGGTGAGTCGGGGCGCACCTGCGGTGGCGGGGGCGCCCGGCGTCCAACGGTACGCCACGGCCGGGTGGCGGGGCACACCCGGCCGCCGGTGGCGCGCGGCTAGTTGATGCGCACCGGGTTGACGATGTCGGCGGCCATCACGAGGCCGGTGAAGCAGACGAAGATCCCGGCGACCACGTAGGCCAGCGGCATCAGCCGGGCCACGTCGAACGGCCCGGGGTCGGGCCGCCGCAGCACCTTGGCGGCGGTGCGGCGCACCGACTCCCACAGCGCCCCGGCGATGTGGCCGCCGTCCAGCGGCAGCAGCGGCAGCATGTTGAACAGGAACAGCATGAAGTTCATGTACGCGAGCATCTGGACGAAGAAGGCCAGCTGCTGGGTGGCGGGCAGGTCCATCGCGAACACGTCGCCGCCGAGCCGGGCCGCGCCGACCATGCCGACCGGGGAGTCCTGCTCGCGCGGGGCACCGTCGACGACGGCGTGCCACAGGCCGGGGATCTTGCCGGGCAGCTGGGTCAGCGACTCCACGCCGTGCCCGGCCATCTTCGCCATCTCGTCGGCGCTCTCGCCGACCGACATGTGGTGCACGCCGGTGGCGGGGGTGATGCCGAGGAAGCCCGCGGTGACGGTCTTGCCCTTGACCGGGTAGCCGTCCTTGTCCAGCGCGGCGAGGGTGTTGGGCTTGATGTCGGCGGCCAGCGTCTGGGTGCTGCCGTCCCGGTGCCGGACCTCGACGTCCACGTGCTTGCCCGCCGAGTCCCGGATCAGGGCCTGCAGCTGGTCGTAGTCGTGGATCCGCACGCCGCCGAAGGCCAGCACGGTGTCGCCCGCCCGCAGCCCGGCCGCGTTGGCGGGGGACTTCTCGGCGCCGGGCGCGCAGGTGTCGGTCTGGACGCTGACCGGGACGACGCACTCGCTGACCGACTGGATGGTCGGCGTGGACCGCGTGATGCCGATGCCCATGAACAGGGCGAGGAACAGCCCGATCGCCAGCACCAGGTTCATGCCCGGGCCCGCGAACATCACGATGACGCGCTTCCACGGCTTGCGGGTGTAGAACAGCCGGGTCTCGTCACCGGGCTGCAGTTCCTCGTACGAGGCCGCCCGGGCGTCCTCGATCATGCTCCGCCAGGGCGAGGAGGACCGCTTCGTTATCCGGCCGTCCGCGCCCGGCGGGAACATGCCGATCATCCGGATGTAGCCGCCGAACGGGATCGCCTTGAGGCCGTACTCGGTCTCGCCGCGCCTGGTCGACCAGATGGTCCTCCCGAAGCCGACCATGTACTGCGGGACGCGGATGCCGAACAGCTTCGCGGTGGAGAGGTGGCCGAGCTCGTGCCAGGCGATCGAGAACAGCAGCCCGACCACGAAGATCAGGACGCCCAGCACCCACATCAGCTTGTCCACCGCTCCGCCTCCGTCGTCCCTAACCTGCCGCCAGCTCCCGGGCCCGGGCGCGGGCCCAGTGCTCAGCCTGGAGTACGTCCTCCACCGTGAGCGAAGTTCCCGCCGCCGGGGTGCCGTGCTCGGCGACCACCTTCGCCACAGTGTCCACGATTCCGGTGAAGGGCAGCGCGCCCTTCAGGAAAGCGTCCACACATTCCTCGTTCGCGGCGTTGAAGACCGCGGGGGCCGTCCCGCCGAGCGTACCGACCTCGCGGGCCAGCTCGACGGCGGGGAAGGCCTCGTCGTCCAGCGGGAAGAACTCCCAGGTCGCGGCCTTGGTCCAGTCGCAGCCGGGGGCCGCGTCGGGCACCCGGTCGGGCCAGCCGAGGCCCAGCGCGATCGGCATCCGCATGTCCGGCGGGCTCGCCTGGGCCAGCGTGGAGCCGTCCGTGAACTCCACCATCGAATGAACGACCGACTGCGGATGGACCACCACCTCGATCCGGTCGAAGGGCACGTCGTACAGCAGGTGCGCCTCGATCACCTCCAGGCCCTTGTTCACCAGGGTGGCCGAGTTGATCGTCACCACCGGGCCCATCGCCCAGGTCGGGTGCGCCAGCGCCTCGGTGGGGGTCACGCCCGCCAGCTGCTCGCGGGTGCGGTTGCGGAACGGGCCGCCGCTGGCGGTCACCACCAGCTTGCGGACCTCGGCCCGGGTGCCGCCGGACAGCGCCTGGAACAGCGCGGCGTGCTCGGAGTCCACCGGCACGATCTGGCCGGGCCGCGCGACCGCCTTGACCAGCGGGCCGCCGACGATCAGCGACTCCTTGTTCGCCAGCACCAGCACCCGGCCCGCCCGCAGCGCGGCCAGCGTCGGGGCCAGGCCGATCGAGCCGGTGATGCCGTTCAGCACCGAGTGGCACTCCAGCGCGGCCAGTTCGGTGGCCGCGTCCGGGCCGGTCAGGACCTGCGGCAGCGGGGCCCCGTCGGCCTTCGCGGCCAGCGCCTCGCGCAGCGGCCGCTCGGCGGCCGGGTCGGCCACCGCGACGGTGTGCACGCCGAGCGCGAGGGCCTGCTCGGCGAGCAGCTCCACCCGGCCGCCGGCCGCGGACAGCGCGACCACCCGGAACCGGTCGGGGTTGCGGAGCACCACGTCGATGGCCTGGGTGCCGATCGAGCCGGTCGAGCCCAGGATGACCAACTCCCGGGGGCCGTGCGGGTCCCGGACGACCGGAGTGAAGCGCGACTGCGGATGGGCGAGCGAGTTCATGCCCACCATTGTGTCCTGCCGCCGGGCCCGCCCCGGCCGGAACCCGCCCGGCGTTCCGCCTCCCGGAACGCGCGCGGCGCCCCGCCCCCGCGACGGGTGCGGGGGCGGGGCGCCGGGGCGCTCGGGGGGCGGCTCAGGGGCGGCTCAGCGGTCTCAGAGGTCGAGGCCGGTGAGGACCAGCACCTTCTCGAAGGTGAAGTCCTCCATCGCGTAGCGCACACCCTCGCGGCCCACGCCGGAGTCCTTCACGCCGCCGTACGGCATCTGGTCGGCCCGGTAGGACGGCGCGTCGCCGATCACCACGCCGCCGACCTCCAGCTCCCGGTGGGCCCGGAACGCGGTCTGCACGTCGTGCGTGAACACGCCCGCCTGCAGGCCGAACGCCGAGTCGTTGACCGCGGCGAACGCCTCCTCGGTGCCCTCCACCCGGTGCAGCGACAGCACCGGGCCGAACACCTCGGCCCGGGCCAGGATGGCGTCCGCGGGCAGCTCGGCCAGCACGGTCGGGGCGTACGCGGCGCCGTCCCGGCTGCCGCCGGTCAGCACCTTGGCGCCCTTGGCGACCGCGTCCTCGACCCAGGACTCGACGCGCTTCGCCGCGTTCTCGTCCACCAGCGGGCCGACGTCGGTGGCCTCGTCCGACGGGTCGCCGGTGACCTGGGCCCGCACCTTCTCGACGACCTTCTCCACCAGGCGGTCGTAGACGCTCGCGTCGGCGATCACCCGCTGCACCGAGATGCAGGACTGGCCGCCCTGGTAGTTGGCGAACAGCGCGATCCGGCTCGCCGCCCAGTCCAGGTCCGCCTCGGAGTTCCAGTCGGCCAGCACCACGGCCGCGGCGTTGCCGCCGAGCTCCAGGGTGACGTGCTTGCGCGGCACCGAGTCCATGATCTGGTAGCCGACCTTGTCCGAGCCGGTGAACGAGATCACCGGCAGGCGCTCGTCCTGCACCAGGGCAGGCATCTTGGCGTTCTCCACCGGCAGCACGCTCCAGGAGCCGGCCGGCAGGTCGGTCTCGGCCAGGATCTCGCCCAGCACCAGGGCGGACAGCGGGGTGGCCGGGGCGGGCTTCAGGATGATCGGCGCGCCCACCGCGATCGCCGGGGCCACCTTGTGCGCCACCAGGTTCAGCGGGAAGTTGAAGGGCGCGATGCCCAGCACCGCGCCGCGCGGGAAGCGCCGCACGATCGCGTACCGGCCGGTGCCGCCCGGGTCGGTGTCCAGCCGCATGGTCTCGCCGTTGGTGCGGCGCGCCTCCTCGGCGGCCCAGCGGAACACCGACACGGCCCGGCCGACCTCGCCGCGCGCCCACTTGATCGGCTTGCCGTTCTCCGCGGTGATCAGCCGGGCGATCTCCTCGGTGCGCTCCGCCAGCCGCTTGGCGACGTGGTCCAGCGCGGTCGCCCGCTGGTGCGCCGGGGTCGCGGCGAACACCGGCACCGCGGCCGCGGCGGCCGCCACGGCCTCCTCCACCTGCGCGTCCGTCGGCACGCCGACCGTCGCCACCAGGCTGTTGTCGTGCGGGTGGCGCACCTCGAACGCCGTCTCGCCGCTCGCCCGCCGCCCGGCCAGCCAGAACTGATGAGTGGTGGTCACGGTCGCACCGGCCCCTTCCCTCGAAGACTTGTCGCCTTCACGGTAGGGCGCGGCCTCGGGGTTTCCGATTGGACGGACGGGACGAAACCGGGGGCCCGATTAGGACGCCGCGGACACGCCGCGGCTACTCCTCGCCCGACCTGAGCGCCAGCCACAGCTCCATCCGGACGTCCGTGTCGTCCAGCGAGCGTCCGAGCAGCTCCTCCACCCGCCGCATCCGGTAGCGCAGCGTGTGCCGGTGCACGCCCAGGTCGGCCGCCGCGGCGTCCCACTGGCCGTGCCGGGAGAGCCAGGCCCGCAGCGAGGCGACCAGGTCGCCGCGGGCGGTGCGGTCGTGCTCGCGCAGCGGTCGCAGCAGGCCCTCGGCGAAGGCGGTGACGGCCTCCTCGCCCAGCAGCGGCAGCAGCGAACCCGCGCCGACCTCCTCGTGGTCGACGGTGCGGCGGCCGCCGCGCTGGGCCACCGCCAGGGCCCGCTCGGCCTGGGCGTGGGCCGTCCCGGCGTCCTCCAGGGCCGCGGGGGCGGAGACGCCCAGCGCCAGGCCCTCGTGCTCCTCGACGGCGCCCAGGCAGGCCCGGTGCACCGAGCCGTTGTCCAGCGCGAGCACCATCAGGCGCGGCCCGTGCGCGCCGTCCTCCCGGGCCACCAGCAGCTTCTCGCCGACCTTGCCGCCCGCGTTCTCCGCCCGGTCGCCGAGCTCGCCGAGCGCCTCCGCGGCCTCCGGCCCCGGCCCGGCGGCCGCGACCAGCACCCGGACGGTGCCCTCGGGCAGGCCGCCGAACAGCCCCGCGGCGACCTGCCGGGCGGTGCCCACCTCCCCGGCCAGCACCATCCGCAGCAGCGCCGCGCCCATCCGCTCCTCGGCCTGCCGCAGCTCGCGCGAGCGCTCCAGGGTGAGGGTGAGCAGGGCGACCGCGGCGTTCAGCACGTACCGCTCGGTCGGGGTGATCCGGTCCTCGGTGCCGACCGCCAGGAAGCCGCGCGGACGCCGGTCGGCGCCCAGCGACTGGACCACCACGTAGTCCTCGTCCGCGGTGTCGATCGTCCCGGCCCGGCCTTGCAGCGCGGCGCTGGACGGGGCGGGGCGGCGGCGCAGCCGGTCGACCTCGGCGGCCAGCCGGCCGGCCCGGCGGGCCGCCCAGTCGGGGGCCACCGCGGACAGCGCGCCCGAGCCGTCGTACAGCGCCGCCCAGCCGCCCAGCCGGGCCGCCAGCCGGCGCACCACCGCGGTGGTGCCGTCCTTGCCGAGCGCGGCCCGGGTCAGCTCCTCCTGCGCCTCGAAGCTGGTGGTGACGGCCTCGTACTGCTCGGCGGCCAGTGCGGCCGAGACGGTCTTGGAGATCGCGATGAACGGCGTCGCCTCCGGCACCCGCAGCAGCGGCAGCCCGCGGTGGGCGGCGGCCTCCACCAGCGCCTGCGGCACCTCGCGGTGCGAGAGCCCGACCCCCAGGCCGAGGCCGACCACGCCCGCGTCGGCCAGCCGGTGCACGTACGCCTGCAGCTCGGCGGCGGCCTTGCCCAGCTTGATGCCGGTGGTGAGGAGCAGCTCGCCGCCCTCGAGGAACGGGGTGGGGTCGTCCAGCTCGCTGGTGTGGACCCAGCGGACGGGGCGCTCCAGGTGGTCCGCGCCGGCCAGGACCGTCAGGTGGAGCGCGGTGGTGCGGACGACGGAGGCGAGAGTGGGGGGCATGGCACCTTCGGTGGTTCGACCCGGCTGCGCCGTTGCCGCCGAGCGAGTGAGGGTTCTCCTCCCATTATGGACGCTCCGGACAACCAGGAGTGCCGAAATCCGCCGGTCCGTAGCTTCCGTGACCCAAACGATGACCGGTCCGCGCGCCGTCCCCGTTCCCGGGTCAGTGCCGCAGGTCGACCAGCAGCGGCGGCACCTGCTCCCCCGTCACCGAGGTCAGCGAGACCACCGCGTGCCCGGACGGCAGCGCGTGCGCCAGGTCGGACGGCGACCAGCGGTGCCGCTCGACGTCCCGGGTGGTGACCGACTCGGTCTGCGCGGTGGTGCCGGACAGCGCCTTGCGCACCAGCCGCCCGGCCCGGCGGACCGTTCCTCCGGAGGTGTCCGGGACGTGCGTCACCGCGGTCTCCCGCACCAGGTGGGTGCCCCACGCCTCGGAGAACAGCCGCCCGTCCCAGGGCGCGATGCCCGGGAACGCCATCCGGTTGCCGACCGCCCCGAACAGCGGCGCGCGCAGCGCCTCCGGCAGGTCGGACAGCGTGCGCAGCAGCAGCACCACGCCCGCGTTGGCGCCGCGCAGCCGCTGGATCCCGCGGATCGCCTGCGCGTCGACCGCCGCGGTGGCGTCGTCCAGCACCATCCCGGCGAACAGCTCCCGGTCCCGGCGGTCGGCCGCGGCCTGGGTGAACTGGCCCAGCAGCAGCCGCGACAGGATCCGGGCCGCCTCCGGGTGGCTGCGCTCGGGCAGCTTCACCCGCACCCGCAGCGGGTGCTCCAGCGCGCGCATCGCGAACGCGGGCTTGGCGTCCGGCCCGCCGGAGAACCCGGCCGCCAGCGCGGGCCGGTCCAGCAGCGCGAGCCGGTCCGCGAGCAGGGCGCCCGGGTCGTCGGCCCGGCCGTGCATCCGCTCGCGCTGCTGCAGGTCGGCCTCGAACTCCGCCCGCCGCCCCGACTTCTGCACCTGCTCGCCCAGCTCCGCCCAGCCCTCCGCGTCCCCCGCCAGCAGCGCCCGCAGCGTCCGCACCCCCGGGTACCGCCCGTACGCCGCCCGGTACGGCCCGACCACCTGCTGCATCGCGGCCCGGGCGCTCTCCGCCCGCGGCGCCAGCTCGTCCGGCAGCAGCGCGTCCGCCAGCCGGGCCGCCGCCTCGTCCGAGTGCGGCGCCGCGCCGTACAGGTCCAGGCCGTACGGGGCCGCCGGGTCGCCCGGGGCGATCACCACGTCGTACCAGTCGTCGGGCCCGAGGTCCGCGTCGGACGCGCCGACCACCACCGCGCAGGCCGCGCCCGCCAGCGCCTGCAGGCACAGCGCCTCGGCGACCGGCCGGGCCAGCGCGGCGGTCTTGCCGGTGCCCGCCGGGCCGACCGCCAGCAGCGAGGTGCCCAGCACCCGCGGGTCCAGCGCGAAGCCCGCGTTCCGGTGCGCTACCGGGTTCTTCGGCACGTCCTGCGCCGTCCCCAGCCGCACCTGGCGCACCAGCAGGTCGTGCCGCGCCGCCCGCCCGCCCGGCAGGTCCCGCTGCTCGGACGGGTGCGCGCACGCCGCCCCGCCCCGGGCCTCCACCTGCGCGGCGAACTCCCGCCACGCCACCGGGTCGCTCCCCACCGTCCGCCACGCCTGATGCAGCCGCACGTAGTCCACGTCCCCGACCGGCTCCCCCTCCAGCCGCCGCACCGCGTCCCCGACCGGCCGCAGCTCGGCCCACACGTCGACGACGGGCGCCGCCTCGGGGGCGGGGGGGACCTCGGTGACGGTGTGGGACAGCAGCGGGAGCAGGAAACGGCGGCCGACCTCGCGCCAGCGGCCCATGTACCCGAAGACCCTGATCACCCCGACGATGATCAGCAGGTTGACCGCGAGCGCGACCAGGATGGTCGGGATCTCCGAGAGGGAACCGAGGCCGAGCAGGCCGAGGCCGGACAACGCGAGTCCGCGGCCGTAGATGAACACCAGCCAGGCGGCCAGCAGGTTCAGCGCCGCCCGCAGCAGCAGCGGCCCCGCCGGGGTGCTGGCCTGTTCGGCGGCCTCGGGGTCGTGCGGGGTGTGGTGCTGCCGGTAGATGCCGGGGGCGGCCTCGGGGCGGGGGGCGGTGACCCAGGTGGGGAGGTGGAAGGGGGCGCGGGGCGGGGGGAGATGGGGGCGGGTGCGTTGGGTTCTCGCGTCGTTCAGTTCCACTTCGGGCCCCTCCTACGTTGCCGGCGGTGCCATACCCGCATCGCCGTCCCACCGACACACCCGGGGGCCAATGTAGTGGAGCGCGCGGGCGCGCAGCCGATCTTCGGCCACTGGCCGCGTCGGACAATTGGGCCGTCCGAGCACTACCGAGTGGCGCATGCCCGGGCCGTACGGCCGGTCGTAGCCTGCGGTTACCGCGTCAAGAACTTGGAGAAGACAGATGAGCGCTGCAACGCCGCTCCCGCAGGAGCGCCGACTGGTCACCGCGATCCCCGGCCCGAAGTCGCAGGAGCTGCAGTCTCGCAAGCTCGGCGCGGTCCCGGCGGGCGTGGGCACCACGCTGCCGGTGTACGTGTCGCGGGCCGGCGGCGGCGTGCTGGAGGACGTGGACGGCAACAGCCTGATCGACTTCGGTTCGGGCATCGCCGTGACGAACGTGGGCAACAGCGCCGCGGCCGTGGTGGCGCGGGCGACCGAGCAGTTGGCCGCGTTCACGCACACCTGTTTCATGGTGACCCCGTACGAGGGCTACGTGGCGGTGGCGGAGCAGCTGAACGAGCTGACCCCGGGCGACCACGACAAGCGCACCGCGCTGTTCAACTCGGGCGCCGAGGCGGTGGAGAACGCGGTGAAGATCGCCCGCGCCTACACCAAGCGGACCGCCGTGGTGGTGTTCGACCACGGCTACCACGGCCGCACCAACCTGACCATGGGCCTGACGGCGAAGAACATGCCGTACAAGCAGGGCTTCGGGCCGTTCGCGCCGGAGATCTACCGGGTGCCGGTGGCGTACCCGTACCGCTGGCTGACGGGTGCGGAGAACTGCGCCGCCGAGGCGGCCGCGCAGGCGATCGACCTCATCAACAAGCAGATCGGCGCGGAGAACGTCGCGGCGATCATCATCGAGCCGATCCAGGGCGAGGGCGGTTTCATCGAGCCGGCCAAGGGCTTCCTGCCGGCGATCGTGGAGTTCGCGAAGGCGAACGGGATCGTGTTCGTGGCGGACGAGATCCAGACCGGCTTCTGCCGCACCGGCCAGTGGTTCGCGTGCGAGGACGAGGGCATCGTCCCGGACCTGATCACCACCGCGAAGGGCATCGCGGGCGGCCTGCCGCTGGCGGCGGTGACCGGCCGGGCCGAGATCATGGACGCCGCGCACTCGGGCGGCCTGGGCGGCACCTACGGCGGCAACCCGGTGGCCTGCGCGGCCGCGCTGGGCGCGATCGAGACGATGAAGTCCGAGGACCTGAACGGCAAGGCGCAGCGGATCGGCGAGCTGATGCTGGGCCGGCTGCGGGCCATGCAGGAGAAGTTCGAGGTGATCGGCGAGGTCCGCGGCCGCGGCGCGATGATCGCGGTGGAGCTGGTGAAGCCGGGCGGCAAGGAGCCGAACCCGGAGGTGACCGCGGCGATCGCGAAGGCGTGCCACGCGGAGGGCCTGGTGGTGCTGACCGCAGGCACGTACGGCAACGTGCTGCGCTTCCTGCCGCCGCTGGTGATCCCGGAGCACCTGCTGGTCGAGGGCATGGACATCCTGGAGTCGGCCTTCGCGGGCGCCTGAGCCCTGCGGGCGCGGCGGAACTCCTGGTGAGCGGCGCGGGGGCCGGACGGAGCGGATCCCGTCCGGCCCCCGCGCCTTCGCGTGCCGGACGGGCGGGTGGAGGTGGCCCCACCGGTGGTGAAGATGCTGTGCACGATGGCGGGTCCCCCGTCCCCGGCCGCGGCTTTGACGTACTGTCATCACAGATGGACAGCGAACAGCACCCACTGCCCACCACTCCGTCCGCCGTCGAGGCGGACGCACTTGACCGATCGACCGGCCGTCCCGCCCACACCCCCCGGGCCGCACGGCGCGGCGATCGCCTTGGTCGCCCCGGAGCTCTCCCCCCTGCTCCGGGGCGACCGGTTTTTGCTGTCCTGCCCATGACACTCGCGCTGGTGCTGCTCGTGGTCTCCTGGCAGGTGGCGGTGGACGGGCCGCTGCTGGGGGTGGACACGGCGGTGCGCGACGGGGTGCGGCGCCTGCGCCGGGCGATCGGCTCGACGCTGCTGAACCACCTGGGCGTGGCGCTGTCGGACCTGGGCGGCGCCCTGGTCGCGATCCCGGTGCTGCTGGGGTGCGCGGGCCTGGCGGCCCGGCTGGCCCGGCGCGGCGGGCGGCCGCGCTGGTGGGTGCCGGTGCCGGTGGCCGTGGCGGCCGCGGTGCTGGTCCCGCTGCTGGTGGTGCCCGCGAAGGCGTGGTTCGCCCGCCCGGGCCCGTACGGGACGCCGCTGGCCGCGGACCAGTGGGGCTGGTACCCCTCGGGCCACACCGCGACCTCGTCGATCGCGTACGGGACGGCGGCGCTGCTGCTGGCCCGGGTGCTGCCGACGGCGGTCGGACGGCGGCTGGGGGCGCTGGCGGCGCTGGTGTGCCTGGGGGTGGGGGCGGGCCTGGTGTGGAGCGACTTCCACTGGCTGCTGGACGTGGTGGCGAGCTGGTGCCTGGCCGGCCTGCTGCTGCTCGGCCTGCACCGACTGCTGCCGCGCCTGCTGCCCGACCGCCCGTGACCTGGTGACCGACGGTCCGTCAGGCGCCGTTTCGGTCCAGACCATTGACGCCCACCCGGCTCGCGCGCACCCTGTTCCCCACCCATTCAGCACGCGATCGCCGGGAGGCGAATGTGCGTTCCCCAGTCATGCCCATGACGCGTTTTTCGGTGGCGGCCTCACTGCTGGCCCTGGCGGTGACGGCGCTACCGGTCCAACCGGCGGCAGCGGCGGCGGCCTCCCCGATGCAGGTGTACGGGGCCTGGCACTGCAGCAACGACGCCTGCACCTGGGCGAAGGTGCGCGACCTCGCCGAGTTCGACGCCGCCAACCACTGGCTGATCGACCGCGGCGACGGCCGCCCCTCGGTGAACGTGGTGGTGCTGAGCTTCGTCAACCCGCTGCGGCTTCTGAACGGCACCACCGACGCCGGGAACGCCGCCGGGGTGCCGGTCGGCATGGACCAGCGGGTGGTGGACTACTTCACGGCGCACGGCGTCCGGGTGATGCTCTCCATCGGCGGCATCACGTACACCGGCGACTGGGACACCGCGCTGGCCCAGAACGGCACGCTGCTGGGCCAGAAGGCGGCGGCGCTGGCGAGCAAGCTCGGCGTGGGCATCGAGATCGACTACGAGAACAGCAACAACCCGAACCTGACCGGCCTGCAGGCCTTCGTGGACGCCTACCGGGCCGCCCACCCGTACGACGCCTCGGGCGCCGACCCGACCGCCCGGCTGACCATCGACGTGGCGGCCGGGGACCGCTGGCTGATCGGCATCGACCAGTACGCCACCGCGCACTGGCTGACCACGGCGAACCCGGTGCTGGACTACGCCAACGCGATGGTGCCGAGCAAGCAGCCGTCCGCCTCCTCGGCGGTGGCCAACTGGCAGGAGCACCTGGACGGCAAGCCGACCTACAACCCGGCGATCCCGCCGCTGGCCCCGGCGAAGTTCACCGGCAGCCTGTACATCGCGGAGGGCTCGCAGGTCCGCCCGGAGTGCACCAACTTCGCGAACTCGGTACAGAAGGCCACCGGCAGCTGGCTGCAGAGCGCCGCACCGAACGGGGCGGGGACGACGGCCGGGCTGCTGGGCTTCATGTTCTGGGCGGCCGAGAAGCCGTCCACCCGGGGCGTGACCACCGCCCCGCCGAACAGCTGCGAGGGCGGGGTCGGCGCGGGGGCCACGGCCTTCGCCGTGCCGGTGCCGATGCCCCCGCTGCGCCAGGGCTGAGCGGACGCGGGGGCGGGGCGGCGGCGCGGGGAGGGCGGACGCGGGACGGTCAGCCCTCCTCGCCGGTGAGGCGCTGGACGGTGCCGGCCTCCCCGCCCTCGCGCCGCCAGGCGACGACCAGTTCGTCGCGGGTGCCGAAGCGGACCAGGTGGCGGCCCACCACGTCCTCCAACTGGGCGAGGGCCTCCTCGGCGCCCTCGACGGACAGCAGCAGCGCGCCGTCCTCGGCGGTGAGCTCGGCCCGGCCGGCGCCGAAGACGAGCGAGCCGCGGCCGGTCTCCTCCGACCACTCGGCGGGGACCTTGCGGCCCATGTGGGCGGCGAGCTGCTTGGCGTAGCGGGCGGGACGGTCGGTGCTGACGCGGGCGGTGGAGCGGGCCATGACGGACTCCTCGAATCGAAGGCGCGGGGCACTTAGGCTCGCCTAAGCTACTCGACTACTGAGCCAAGCTCAACAAGTTATCGAGGCGAGATCGGTCACCCTCCGTACCCGCTCCGGGCCGCCCGCTACCCTGTGCCCATGACCACCCCCGGCCCCTCCGACACCGCAGCGGAACTCGCCGACGCGCTCACCCGGGCGATGAAGCGGATCCGCCGGCGGACCATGCAGCGGCTGGAGCCGTACGGCCTCACCCCCGCCCAGGGCCGGGCCCTGCGCACCCTCGCCCACGCGCCCGGCTGCGAGAGCGCCGAGACCATGCGGCTGAGCGAGCTCGCCGAGCGGCTGCACATCGCCCCGCGCTCCGCCACCACCGTGGTCGACGCCCTGGAGGAGGCCGGCCTGGTCGCCCGCACCCCCGACCCGGCCGACCGCCGGGCGGTGCGCCTGGTGCTCACCGAGGACGGGCACGGCGCGCTGGAGCGGATCTCCAAGGTCCGGCACGAGGTCGCCCAGGAGTACTTCGGCCCGGTCAGCCCTGCCGAACAGGACGCCCTGCTGCGCGCGCTGCGGCACGCCGAGGAAGCGTACGAAGCCGGCCCCACCCCGTAGCCGGAACCGCGCCCAGCCCGATCCCCGCGATCACCAGCAGCGCCGCCGCCCCCGCCGCCGGACCGAACCGCTCGCCGAGCAGCAGCGCCGCCGAGGACATCCCGAACACCGGCACCAGCAGCGAGTACGGGGCGACCGCCGAGGCGTCGTAGCGGCGCAGCAGGTGGCTCCAGGCGACGAACCCGAACAGCGTGGACACCAGGCCGACGTACAGCACCGCGCCGATGCCCGGCCAGGTGATCGCGCGCAGCGCCGCCCAGTCCGCGTCCGGGCCCTCGACCAGCAGCGACAGCGCCAGCAGCGGCAGCGGAGGCACCGCGGAGACCCACACCATCCAGCGCAGCGCGTCCGGCGGGGCGGCCCGGCGGGTCAGCACGTTGGCCAGGCCCCAGGCCACCGCCGAGCCGATCACCAGCACGAACGCCCCGACCGGCCCGGCCACGCCACGGTCGGCGGCGGCCAGGGCGATCCCGGCGAACGCCACCACCAGCCCGACGGTCCGCAGCCGCCCGGGCCGCTCGCCCAGCATCCCGGCGGCGAACAGCGCGGTGAACCCGGCCTGGCCCTGCAGCACCAGCGAGGACAGTCCGGCCGGCATCCCGGCGTGCATGCCGAGGAACAGCAGCCCGAACTTCACCACCCCCAGCACCAGCCCGACCCTGAGCACCCACCGCCACGCCACCCGCGGCGGGCCGACCAGGAACACCGCGGGCAGCGCCACCACGGCGAACCGCATCGCACAGAACAGCAGGGGCGGGAAGTCGTGCAGACCGACCTCGATCAGCACGAAGTTCAGGCCCCAGACCGCGGCGACCAGCACGGCGAGGGCGATGTGACGCGGTGTCATCGCGGAGGAGGAGGTCATGCCCCGAGGATCTCCCGGGACGACCGTTCAGCACCAGCGACCTTTCCTCAACCGGACCGTTCAGCAATGCTTCACCGTTGCCGCATCATGGACCCATGATGGATCTGGGACGCCTGCGCGCCCTGCACGCGGTCGCCGTGCACGGCTCGGTCGGCGGGGCCGCCGCGGCCCTCGGCTTCACCCCCTCCGCGATCTCCCAGCAGATCGCCAAGCTCGAACGCGAGACCCGCACCGTCCTGCTCGAACGCCAGGGCCGGGGCGTCCAGTTGACCGACGCCGCCCGGCAGCTCGCCGACACCGCGCGGCGCGTCCTGAGCCTGGTCGAGCAGGCCGAGGTGACGTTGGAGGAGCAGCGCGGCCGGGCGGTCGGACGGCTGCTGGTGGCCGCCTTCCCCACTGCGGCGCGCGGCCTGCTGCCCGCCGTCCTGGCCGAACTGCACGACACCTGTCCCGAGTTGGACGTCCGCCTGCTGGAGAGCGACCCGTACCCGGCGGCCGAACTGGTGGCCCGCGGCGAGGTCGACCTGGCGGTCGTGCAGGACTGGGCGACCGTCCCGCTGCCGGTGCAGCCCGGGGTCGACCGGCTCGACCTCGGCGAGGACCCGGTCGACCTGCTGCTGCCCGTCGCGCACCCGCTGGCCGCGCTGGACGCCGTCCCGGTGACGGCGCTGCGCGGTCAGCGCTGGATCAGCGTCCCGCCCGGCAACATCTGCCACGACTGGCTGCTGCGCACCATGCGGGAGACCGGCGAGGAACCGGACGTCGCCCACCAGGTCGGCGAGTTCCAGACCCAGCTCGCCCTGATCGCCGCCGGACTCGGCCTCGGCCTGATCCCCCGCCTGGGCCGCGGCCCCCTCCCGCCCGGCACCACCGCCCGCCCCGTCACCCCCGAACCCGTCCGCCGCGTCCACGCCCTCTGGCGCACCCAGACCTCCCGCCGCCCCGCCGTCACCGCCACCCTCACGGCCCTGCGCCGCCACTGGAACGCCCTGCCCGACGGCTCCGCCCCTACGCCAGTCCCACCACCAACCACATGAACCCCACCCCCAGCAGCGTGCACGCCAACGTGCCCGCCCTCCCCCTTCCCCTCCCCCCGCCGGAGGCACCCTCCTACCGCCCCTTCACGCCAGCCCCACCACCAACCACATGAACCCCACCCCCAACAGCGTGCACGCCAACGTGCCCTTCGACGGGTGCGGGCTGTGCGCCTCGGGCAGGATGTCGGAGGTCGCCAGGTACATCAGGAACCCGCCGAAGAAGCCGAGGTAGAGCCCGAGCAGCTGTTCCGGGATGGTGAACAGCAGCGTGATCCCGGCCCCGGTGACGGGCGCGAGCGCGTCGGCGAACAGCAGCGCGACGGCCCGCCGCCGGTTGTTCCCGTACAGCCGGGTGAGGGTGTACGTGTTGAAGCCGTCCGCGAAGTCGTGCGCGACGACGGCGACGGCGACGACCGTGCCGACCGTCGTCCCGGCCTGGAACGCGGCGCCGATCGCGAAGCCGTCCATCATGCTGTGCAGCACCAGCGCGGAGGCGGCCGCGATCCCGACCCCCTGCTCGCGCTGCCGCTCGCCGTGCTCGTGCCCGTGCGCGTGCGCGTGGCCGTGACTGTGCGCCGCGTACTCGCCCTCGTGGCCGCGGTGGATGGCGACGGCGCGTTCCACGACATGGATGGCGAGGAAGCCCCCGGCGAACATCAGCAGCGCGGCGGGGACGCCGTGGACCTGCTGCGGGGCCTGTTGCATCGCCTCGGGGAGCAGGTCGAAGGCGACCACGCCGAGCATCAGCCCGGCGGCGAGGCCGAGGACGAGGTGGCGGCGGTCCCCGGTGCGCTGGGCGACGAACCCGCCGACCAGGGTCATCAGGAACGCGCCCGCGGCGACCAGCACGGCGGTCAGTTTCGGCCTCCCCCGTCACGGTGCCGGGGGCCGGACGGCTGTGCTGACCGCTGCCCACGGGCATCCAGTCCGTCCGGCCCGGGCCGGACGGTGCCGGGCCCTGCGACCAGCCTGCGGGAGGGCCCGGCGGCGCGCCGCCGGGACGGCCCGTCGGGGTGACGTCCGGGAGCCGCGGGGCGCGGGGCGCGGCGTTCAGCCGTCGCTGGCCGCCCGGTAGACCGCGGCGAGCTGCGGGGCGCCCTGCTCGGCCCAGTCGCGGCCGATCGCGGTGGCGTCGAGCTCGAAGCCGGTGCCGAGCACCATCAGGGGGCGCCCGTCGGCGGCCAGCCGCCAGCGGGCGTCGGGCACCTGGCGGCGGATCACCGTGCCGAGGTAGAGCCCGGCGTCGGTGCCGAGCCACTGGGACACCTGCGGGTCGTCGCGCCAGCGGGGCAGCAGTTGGTCGAGGGCGGTCAGCGAGTCGACGGTGTCGTCGAGGCGGACGCCGGAGGAGTCGGCGAGTTCGCGCAGCAGCCCGCACTCGGCGTACATCTCGGCCATCGCGAGCTCGCGGTCCTGCTCGGCCACCGGCCGGGTCGCCCGCGCGGCCGCGCGCCGCTCGTCCCGGTGACCGGGGAATCGGTTCTCCACTCCCCCAGCCTGACAGCCCGTCCGGCCGTCCGCCGGGCGAACCCGCCGTTTCCCTGCCTCACAGGGTCAGCGGCAGTTCCAGGTGGGTGCGGGCGAGCTCGCGGATGCCGGGGCCGTCGATCAGGTGGATGCGCTGGTGGCGTTCCTCGCCGGTGAGGTCGAGCGCCTCGTCGGTGAAGCGGCCGCAGGTCATCCGCAGGCCGCGGTCGGCGCCCTCCTCGCGGACGGCCTCGGCGAGGGTGGCGATCTCCTCGGCGGTGACGGGGCCGGGGCCGCGGGAGGCCCACACCACCCAGCGGCCGGGCAGTCCGCTGCCGGGGTCGCCCTCGGCGGTGGCGACCAGGCCGGCCGGGCCGCGCAGCCGCACGCTCCAGTCCCGCAGCCCGCCCGCGGTGAGGACGGCGCGCACCAGCAGGGCGAACTCGCCGGGCGACAGCTCGCCAAGCGCGGGCACCGCGGAGGAGGCGCTGCCCCAGGGTTGGACGGCCTCGCCCGCGTACGGGTCGGGGCTGATCACAGCGGCCAGGGCGCGCAGCCGCAGCAGCGACTCGTCGTGCTCGGCCTCCGCGTAGACGCCGCCGTCCGCGCCCTCGTCGCCGAGGTGACCGGCGTCGGGGACGAGTCGGGTGCGGGCCAGCGCGTCGCGGTCGGCGTCGACGCTGAGCAGGCACTGCGGGGGCTGCCCGGGGACGCGCAGCCAGCCGTTCAGGACGACGCCGGACAGCACCTCGTCGGTGTCGACGGCGTCCGCGGCCTGCAGGGCGCGCAGCGCGAGCCGGGCGGCCAGCCGCAGGTAGTCGGTGCGGACGTCGGCGGCGGGGCGGGGCACGGGTGCGACCTCGCCGGTGTCGGTGAGCCGGTAGCCGGTCAGGGCGGGGACGGTGTCCAGCGGCGGCAGGTCGAGGTCGAGGACGGCGGTGCGGGTGAGGGCGCGGAACACGGCGCGGCAGGGGGCGGGCAGGTCGCGGGTGGCGCCCTCGGCCGCGGCCAGGGCGCGCTCCAGCAGCGATTCGACGGCGGCGGGCTCGGCCTGCCGGTAGGCGCGGCGGCACTCCTCCAGGCTGTCGTTGTACTCCTGGACGGCCCGGGCCCGGGCCCGTTCGGCCTCCTCGTGGGCCTGCCGGGCGGCGATCGCGCCGCTGTCGGCGAGTTCGGCCTGCCGGGTGCGCCACTCGCGCAGCGCGCGCTGGTGGCGCAGCCGGGCCTGGGCGAGTTCGCGCTGGTAGCCGGAGTCGAGCAGGCGGCGCGAGCGCGGCTGGTCGGGGTCGGCGCCGACGGGCTCGGGCGGCGCGAAGTCGGCCCAGGCGGGCTCGGGTTCGCTCTCCGCGGCGGCGTCCGGGAAGGGCCGGGGCTGGTAGCTGCGCAGTTGGCTCTCGAAGTCCATCGCGGAGACCGGCTGGGCGGCCCGGCGCAGCAGGTCGGCCAACTGCCGGTGCTCGGCCTGGACGGCGAGGGTGCGGTGGTGGGTGAGCGCGGCGGCGCGACCGTGGGCGGCGACCGGGTCGTCCGCGTCGATCGTGCCGTTCACGTCGTTCGTGTCGTTCACGTCGTTCGTGCCGTCCGCGTCCGCGGCGGCGGGCGGCTCGACCGGTCCGGGCTGCGGCGGGACCACGGGCGGGGGCGGGGTGGTGGCGCGGCCCCAGACGTGGTCCGGTGCGCGGTCCCGGAGCCGCGCCCGGTTGCGGCCGCCGGGGGGCTCCTCCGCCCGGGCCTCGTCGCGGACCTCGTTCTCGCCCTCGTTCTCGTCGTCCTCGTCGGCGCCGAGTTCGCGGAACAGCGAGGCCAGGAACCCGGGTTGGAGCGCCGTGGCGGCGACGTCGGTGCTGCCCTCGGCTGGATGCTGCATCGGCGGTCTTCCCCCTGCTCGTCCGGTCGTCCGGTGCCCCGGCGCACGTCGGCGGGCCGCCGCGGCGGGGCCCGAGCAGCATTGTCCCCCGTCCGGGGCGTCCGGGCGGCCAACACCGGTGGTTTGGCCGACCCTTGACGTCCGCTCGGTCGCGTCCCGCGGGGGCCGGTGCGGCACCGGCCCCCGGGAGGGGCGGTCGGGGGCGGTCAGTTGGTGCGGGTGTTGGTCAGGTGCAGGCCGATGTAGCCGACGTAGATCCGGCCGCTGCCGGAGCAGTCGTCCAGGTAGTGCACCCGGGGGGCGGTGCCGCCGCCGCCGATCCGCAGGTGGGCGCCCATGAACGCGCGGCAGGAGGAGTCGACGACGGGGGGGACGGGCAGCATCCGCTGGCGCTTCCACTTGCCGTGGCTGGCGACGGTGCGGGACTCGCCGCGGACGGCCTTGCGCGGCGGGAAGCGGTGGCAGCCGGGCGGGGTGTGCTCGCACCACTGCTTGAAGTCGCCGCCCGCCTCGCCGCGCACCGCCGCGGCCGCGTACTCCTGGAGCGCGGTCAGGCCCTCCCAGGTGAGCCGGGCCCAGCCGTCGGCCTCGCTCTGGCCGTCCAGGGCGAGCGTCTCCTTGCTGTCGCCGGTGTACTCCAGCAGCGGGAACTCGCCGAAGCGGTCGACGAGTTCGCCGAAGCTGGCGGGGCCGGTGCCGCAGCGGGACCGGCGCGGCTCGCGGGGTTCGCGGGGGAGCTCGATCCGCAGCCGGCAGCGCTCCAGTTGCACCGGCGGGCGCTCGGCCACGGCCCGGGGCGCGGCGGGGGCCTTGCGGACCTCGGGCGGCAGCCACAGGGCGGGGACGGCGTCCAGCGGGGCGGGCAGCGGCAGTTCGGCGGCGATCCGGCGCGGCTCGCGGGCCAGCAGGGCGGCGGCGCGGCGCGGGTTCTCGTCGATCCGGCCGCGCGGCAGGACGGGGTGGCGGGCGGCGTCGGTCCGGGAGGCCGGGTCGACCTCGGGCAGGAAGGTGCGCACCGCGCCGCCGTACACCTTGTGGTACTCCAGCGCCAGGTTGAACCGGGGCAGCGCGGCGTGCCCGAGCACGTACAGCGAGGCCAGGCCGGGGAGCTGGCGCAGCAGCGGGTCGAGCACCTGGCACTGCCACTGCTCGACCGGCACGGCGGGCGGCACGCTGGCCACCACGGTGGGCAACTGCCGTTCGGGGTCGCAGAGTTCGTCGATCAGGTCGTCCAGGTCGCCGGGGGCCAGCAGCCGCGGCGCGACGGTCAGCGGCACCGGGCCCTCGGCGGCGTCGAGCAGCGGCAGCAGGCGGCGGACCAGGTCGGGTACGGGCACCCGTCCGGGCGGGACGGCGGTGGGCCCGGCGGGGAGGTGCTCGGCCTCGATCCGCAGCCGGGTCGGGCCGTCGACGCGGTCGGAGGCCAGGGTGAGGGTCAGTTGGTCGGTACCGGGTTGAACGGCGGGCGTGCGCAGTCTGCGGCGGCTGTAGCGGGCGCCGGGGCCGTGGCCGGGCAGCGGGCCGCCGTCACGGTCCAGCAGGACCCGCTCGCCGAGCCGTAGTCGCTCGGGCGGCGCCTGCCGTTCGCGGGGCGCGGGCTCCTCGTGGCCCTCCGACTTCAGCCAGTCGGCGAGCAGTTGGTCGACGAGGGCGGCGGTCTCGTGGTGCGGGCGGGGTGTCGCGGCCGTCAGCCGGTACGGCGGCTGGGCGTGGTCGGTGGGCATGCGCGGAACCTCCCGTGGTGCGGTGCTGGGCTCTGCGAGTCCTCCTCCCGGAGGTCGGTGGCGAATCGTTGTTCCTGCTGTCTAGGAGACGAAACGATCAGGAGCGGAAGTTCCGCATCCGGGCCCGTTTCCTTCGATCGAGTGTCATCGGGCGGCAACGGGAACGTCACCGGTGCCGCCTCTGCTACCCGCCCGCCCGCGATCGATGCACGCGTCCCCGGCGCCTTCCGCGAGTTCTCCACGGGATCGCCGCGGCTTCTCCCCGGGGGAACTGACCGGGCCTCAGACCTCGACCTCGACGAAGGTCCGCCCCGCCGGGGCGGCCGCGGCCGACCCGCCGGTCGCCTCGGCCAGCCAGGTGTGGAACTCCGCTGTCTCCGGCTCGGGGACGCCCACCTCGATCCGCACCCCCTCCGCCAGGTACTCCAGCCCGGCCACCGCGTACCCGGCCGCCCGCAGGTCGTTCTCCAGCCGCCCGGCCCGGGTGTGGTCGACGGCCACCGACAGCAGCGCGACCGGGCGCCGCTCCAGCAGCCCGACCTCGTCCAGCGCCTCGGACACCGCCGCCCCGTACGCCCGCACCAGGCCGCCCGCGCCGAGCTTGATCCCGCCGAAGTAGCGGGTCACCACGGCGACGGTGTCGGTCACCCCGCGCCGCCTCAGCACCTCCAGCATCGGCACCCCGGCCGTCCCGGCGGGCTCCCCGTCGTCGCTGGAACGCTCGCGCGGCTGCTCGCCGCCGACCACGAAGGCGGTGCAGTTGTGCCGGGCGTCCCAGTACTGCTTGCGGACGCCCGCGATGAAGGCCTGTGCCTCGTCCTCGTCGGCGACCCGCGCCAGGTGGCAGACGAACCTGGACTTCTTGATCTCCAGCTCGTGGCTGCCGGAGCCCCGGACGGTCAGGTACGGCTTGGGGCTCGGCTCCGCCATGGCGCTGGTGCTCTCCGCTGTCGGTCTCGTCTCGGCGCCCGGCCCTGCGCCGGTCCCGCCGCCCAGCCTATGCCCCGCCGTCCGGCACCCGGCTCAGCGCCCGCTTCAGCGTCCGGCTCGGCCTCCGGCTCAACGCCCGGCCAGGGCGTTGAGCCGGGCGCGGTCGAGGCCGGTGCGCTCGGTGACCTCGGCGAGGTCGACGGCGCCGCAGTCCAGGCCGCGCAGCACGTAGCCGCTGAGCGCGCGGGCGGTGGCGGGCTCGTCCATCACGTCGCCGCCGGTCTTGGCGACGTACGCGGCGAGCCGGGCGCAGGCCGCGGCCAGGCCCTCGCGGTAGAAGGCGTAGACGGCGGCGTACCGGGTGGGCAGGTGAGCGGGGTGCATGTCCCAGCCCTGGTAGTAGGCACGGGCCAGCGAGCGGCGGACCAGGCCGTGGTGCAGCCGCCAGGCGGCGTGCACCTGCTCGGTGGTGCCGGTCGGGACGACGTTGGTGGAGCCGTCGGAGAGCCGGACGCCGGTGCCGGCCGCGGCGACCTGCATGACGGCCTTGGCGTGGTCGGCCGCCGGGTGGTCCATGCTCTGGTGGGCCGCGCTGACCCCGCAGGCGGCGCTGTAGTCGAAGGTGCCGTAGTGCAGGCCGGTGGCGCGGCCCTCGGCGGCCTCGATCATCAGCGCGACGGTGGCCCGGCCGTCCGGACCGAGGATCGCCTGGGTGGTCTCGATCTGGATCTCGAACCCGATCCGCCCGGCGGGCAGCCCGGCCCGCCGCTCGAAGTCCTCCAGCAGCCGCACCAGCGCGGTGACCTGGGCGGCGTGGGTGACCTTGGGCAGGGTCAGCACCAGCCCGTCCGGCAGGCCGCCCGCGGCGAGCAGGGTGCCCAGGAACAGTTCCAGGGTGCGGATGCCGCGGGCCCGGACGGGGGCCTCCATGCACTTGATCCGGATCCCGACGTACGGCGGGGCGCTGCCGTCGGCGACCGCCGCGGCCACCAGGTGCGCGGCCCGGACGGCCTCGGCGTCCTCCTCGGCGTCGGGGCGCGGGCCGTAGCCGTCCTCGAAGTCGATCCGCAGGTCCTCGATCGGCTCGCGCTCCAGCTTGGCCCGCACCCGGGCGTGCACGTCGGCCAGCAGGGTGTCGTCCGCGACCCCGAGCGCCTCGGCGAGCCGCCCCGGCGTACCGGCGTGCTCGTCGAACGCGGCGAGCGCCTGCGCGCCCCACTCCCGGACGGTGTCCGCCCCGAACGCGTCGGCCGGCACGTACACCGTGTGCACCGGCTGCCGGGAGCCGGGCTCGCCCGGGTAACGGCGCGTCAACTCGGCGTCCACCGGCGCCAGCAGCGCCTCGACGGCCGACCGGGCGGCGTCCGAGAACGAGACGGACCGGTCGGCACCGACCTGGGCTGGCTGCGACATCCGGGGGCTCCTCCACTCAGCGCACGACTTCAACAATTTGTTGATGCGAAGGTAGTGGCGGCCCCGCGGAACCGTCAATGGCCGCCCGACCGGAAGAACCGGCGGACGGCCATCGCGCTTTTGTGGTGATCTCCGAACGGCGCCGCGGGTCACTCCCCGCGGCCCGACTCCATGTACCGCTCCTGCAGGTCCTGCCAGACCTTCTCCACGTCCTTCACGGCGACCCCGCCGTCCGGCCGCGAACCCGGGACGCCGCGCTGGGTCAGGTACTCCGCGAACCGGCGCTCGTCGGGGTGCCGCTGGTTCTCCTCCATGTAGCTGACCAGCGCGTCGAAGCACTCGTCCGCGTCCAGCGGCTCCACCCCGCCCGGCAGCGGGCGGCGCGCCGGGACGTCCTGCGCCTCGAACGGCTCCGGCTCGGGCGCCATCATCGCGTCCAGCCGCACCGGACGCCCCACCGTCAGGACCTGCTCCGACTCCGCCGGCCCCTGCTGCTGCACCGGCTGCTGCTGCGGACCCGCAGCCCGGGCGTGCCCGTTCGGGTGAGCGTGCCCGTTCGCCTCCGGCCGGTACTCCTCCGGCCGGTACTCCTCCGGCCGACCGCCCGGCTCGGCGTACGCCTCGGCCCGCGGCGGCTGGTACCCCGAGTGCGGACGGGCCGCGTCCTCCGGGCTGCTCGGACGCGGCGCCTTGAACCACGGCGACGCCTGTCCCGGCACCCGCGCCGTGTGCACCTGGTCCGGCTGCGCCACGTGCGAGCGCACCGGACGGGCCGTCCACACGTTCAGCTCCGCCGACGAGTCGATCACCGGCGCGGCCTGCGCCGCCTCCGGGTCCTGCTGGTCGCGCAGCCGCAGCGCGGCCAGCTTCGCCAGCGTCGGCACCGCCACCGCCGCCGACACCTGCGGCACCGCCTGGGCCGGAGCCTGCGCCTGCTGCTGGAGCTGCTGTTGCTGGGGCTGCTGTTGCTGGGGCTGGGGCTGGGGCGCACCCAAGGCCCGGCCCGGCACCGCCTGCTGAGCGTGCGTCACCTGACCGCCGTGCACCGCCGGCACCTCCTGCTCGACCGCCGACGCACCGCCCGACGCCACCACCAGCGGGCCGTCGATCCGGTCCAGCACCGTCGGGTCCAGCGGGACGCCGTACTTCGCCAGCTTCAGCGGCAACAGCGCCTGGAACGGCGCCGACCGCCGCCACCCCCGCCCGTACCGGAACCGCAGCTGCGCCCGGTACACCAGCCGGTTCTGCTCCAGCCGCACCGTCTCGTCGTACGAGCGCAGCTCCCAGAGCTTCATCCGCCGCCACAGCCGGAACGTCGGCACCGGCGAGAGCACCCAGCGCATCAGCCGCACCGACTCCATGTGCCGGTCCGCGGTGATCGCCGCGATCCGCCCCACCGCGTGCCGCGAGGCCTCGACCACGACCACGAACAGCACCGGGATCACCGCGTGCATCGCCATGCCCAGCATGTCGCCCCAGGAGGCCGCCGCGTTGAACGCGATCGTCGCGGCGGTCAGCAGCCACGCCGTCTGCCGCAGCAGCGGGAACGGGATCCGCAGCCAGGTCAGCACCAGGTCCAGCGAGAGCAGCACCACGATGCCCGCGTCGACGCCTATCGGGAAGGCGTAGGAGAAGGTGCCGAAGCCCTTCTCCATCGCGAGGTCCCGCACCGAGTTGTAGGACCCCGCGAAACCGATGCCCGAGATCACGCACGCGCCGACGGCCACCACACCCAGGAGTGCCCGGTGCGCGCGGGTAAGGGAAGGACGTGCCATTCGTTAGATCAACCCCTGGGACTCGGCAGCTGCCGTATACGACCTGTAGCCGCCGAGTACACGTCCCCGCCCCGGGGCGCACGCTGCACGTCATCGCGCCGTGACACGATGCCGGTGCGCCGTCGACAGACTCGGCCCACCGGATACTACTCGCACGGGCGTTCCCCCTTGTCGCCAGCCCGGACCACGCCCTCCGATCGCCACCACACCTCCACTGGTCCACACCACCACCCGCACCCGCCCGGCCCCGCTGCCCGCCGCCGCTCGCCTCCGTCCCGTTCCGCCCGTCCCGTTCCGCCCTCCGGCTCAGCCGGCCGCCGACCGCTCCGCCGCACCGTTCAAGTACGCCAGCACCGCCAGCACCCGCCGGTTGCCGTCCTCCGTCGGCGCGAGCTCCAACTTCCCGAAGATGTTGGCGATGTGCTTGGCCACCGCCCCGTCGCTGACCGTCAACCGCGCCGCGATCGCCGAGTTCGAGCAGCCCTCCGCCATCAGCCCCAGCACTTCCCGCTCCCGCGGCGACAGCCGCTGCAGCGGCTCGGACCCGGCGGTGTGCTGCAGCAGCCGACCGATCACGTCCGGATCCATCGCCGTCCCGCCCGCCGCCACCCGCCGCACCGCGTCCACGAACTGGTCCGCGTTGAACACCCGGTCCTTGAGCAGGTAGCCCACCCCGCCCGTCCCGTCCGCCAGCAGCTCCCGCGCGTACAGCTGCAGCACGTGCTGCGACAGCACCAGCACCGGCAGGCCCGGGATCTCCCGGCGCGCCGCCAACGCCGCCTGGAGCCCCTCGTCGGTCAGCGTCGGCGGCAGCCGGACGTCCACCACCGCCACGTCCGGCCGCTCCGACAGCAGCGCCGCCAACAGGTCCGGCCCGGTCTCCACCGCCGCCGCGATGGTGAACCCGTGGGCCTCCAACAGCCGGGTCAACCCCTGGCGGAGGAGGTAGAGGTCCTCGGCGAGGACAACGCGCACGGCAGCTCCATCGTGATCGTGGTCGGCCCGCCCACCGGACTGTCGAGCGAGATCGTCCCGTCGAACGTACCCAATCGCTTCTCGATCCCCCGCAGGCCACCGCCCGCCTCCATCCGCGCACCCCCGCTCCCGTCGTCCGTCACCACGACCCGCAGCCGCCCGGCCCGGTACACCACGTCCACCCAGGTCTGCCGGGCCCGGGCGTGCTTCGCCACGTTCGCCAGCAACTCGCTCACGCTGAAGTACACCGCCGTCTCCAACGCCGCCTCCGGACGCCCCGGCAGGGCCACCGCCACCTCCGTCGGCACCACCGCCGTCAGCGCCAACTCGCGCACCGCATCCGGCAGTCCGCGTTCCGCCAGCACCGGCGGGTGGATGCCCCGCACCAGGTCGCGCAACTCCTGCAGGGCCTTCGCCGACGCCGCCCGGGCCTCCGCCAACAGCTCACGGGCCGCCGCCTGATCGGTGACCATCAGGTGCTCGATCGTGCCCAACGTCAATCCGATCGACACCAGCCGCGCCTGCGCCCCGTCGTGCAGATCCCGCTCGATCCGCCGCAGCTCCGCCGCCTGCGCGTCCGCCGCGTCCGCCCGGGTCTCCGTCAACTGCGCCACCCGCTCGGTCAGCTGAGCCCGGCTCGGCTGCGGCCCACCCCCCAGCACCCGGCACGCGAACGCCCCGTGCATCCGCACCGCCCACGGCATCGCCGCCAGCCCCGCCACCATCAGCACCCCACCGATCAACCCGGAGAACAGCAGGCTCACCGGCTTGCTGTACAACCCGAAGAAAATCCGCGAATCCACCGTCGCCGTGAGCGCGAACACCAGCCCGCCCCACATCATTGCCATCGGCACCCCCAGCAGCACGACCACTGCCACCGGGTTGGCCAGCAACCACACCCCCTCCCGCTGCACCTGGTGGTCCCGCACCGCCCACCGCACGGACTGCACCAACCACGCCACCTCCCGCCGCCGGTGGTACGACACCCCCGTCCACCAGAACCCCCGCTCGTCCCGCTCCAACGGCTCCCGGGCCGAATACACCACCCCCCACCGCTCGCCGGCCTCCCGCTCCACCCGCTGCCGCGTCCACACCGCTCCCCGCCGCACGAACCAGTACAGCGCCGACACCCCCGCCACGACCGCACTCGGCACCGCCGCGTAAAGCGCCAACGGCCCATGATCGAACAGCGCCACGGCCAGCAGCGCCGCACACAACGCCGCCGCCACCGGCACCACCACCCCCGCGCCCGCCGCCAGCGTCATCACCGCGGCCTGCCCCCCGGCCCGCACCGCCACCCGCGCCCGCTCACCCAACACGGACCGGTCGGCCCCACCGCCGAACCACACCGTCGTCGTCAAAGCCCACTCCCCGAGAAGTCGAAACCGTCCCCGAACGCTCCCCAGTCTCCCCTCGGCACCAGGGTCGGCACATTGGCCGTGTCACCCCTCTTTGGGGTGGACCTAGGACCACCCCCCTGGTGAGGAGCGCTTCCGGTCCGGAAACGCGAGAAAGCCCCCTGACTTCCCGTCAGGGGGCTTTCCCACAAAGATTGTTCGGCGGCGTCCTACTCTCCCACAGGGTC
>NZ_JBIAVO010000038.1:0-73347 GCF_042894345.1 Kitasatospora sp. NPDC001540 | reverse complement strand
AGCACCGGCACAACACCCAAGTACATCCAGTACGAGGGCGTCGTGCCGGCACTCCCAGCCGGGCGCCCGACGCCGCGCGCTGATCCGACAAGATCGACCGGACAGGACCTGACGCGCCGTGGGCGAGCGGTCGTCGGCGGGGCGGTGGGGTCAGCGGTACTCGCAGAGGTAGGCCGTGTCGATCGAGACCTGGAGCTGGAACTTGCTGTCACCCGGAACGGAGAAGCGCTCACCGGCGGAGAAGGTCCGCCACTCCTCGGCGCCGGGGAGCTTGACGGTCAGCGCGCCGCTGACCACGTGCATGACCTCGGGCGCGGCGGTGCCGAACTCGTACTCGCCGGGGGCCATCACGCCGACGGTCGCCGGGCCGTCGGCCGAGGTGAAGGCGACCGACTTGACCGTGCCGTCGAAGTATTCGTTGACCTTGAGCATGCGCGTTCTCCTGCGGAAGGTGTGCGGGACGGCGGCCCGGGCGTCGCGCGCCCGGCCGCGGCGGGGCGAGCCTAGCGGCGCGGACCGCCGCGCTGCCGGAGGCGTCCGCTGGTTGGTCACCGAGCTCGGGGTCGCCGGGGGCGGGGAGCGGACCGGCCCGGTCCGCGGTGGTGCTGCGGAACGGGCCGGTCGGCGTCCGGACGGTGACGCGGGGGAGGGAGGATCAGCCGAGCGTGATGCCCGGGTAGAGCGGGTGGTCGGCGAGCAGGTCGACAGCGCGCTTGGCGACCGAGTCGCGCACGGCCTCGTCCAGCGCGTACTGCGCCTTCGAGGAACCCACCGGAACGGCCGCCGTCAGCACCGTGTGGATCAGCTCGGCGACCTCGTCCAGCTCCGCCGCGCCCAGCCCGCGGGTGGTCAGGGCGGGCGTGCCGAGCCGGATGCCGGAGGTGTACCAGGCGCCGTTCGGGTCCTGCGGGACGGCGTTGCGGTTGGTGACGATGCCGGAGTCCAGCAGCGCCGCCTCCGCCTGACGGCCGGTCAGCCCGTACGAGGAGACGTCCGCCAGCACCAGGTGGTTGTCGGTGCCGCCGGTGACCAGCCGGGCGCCGCGCGCGAGCAGGCCCTCGGCGAGCGCCCGCGCGTTGTCCACCACCTGCTGGGCGTACACCCGGAACTCGGGGCGGCGGGCCTCCGCGAACGCCACCGCCTTCGCCGCCATCACGTGCGACAGCGGGCCGCCGAGCACCAGCGGGCAGCCCCGGTCGACGTGCTCCGCCAGCTCGGAGGTGCACAGCACCATGCCGCCGCGCGGGCCGCGCAGCGACTTGTGCGTGGTGGTGGTGACGATCCGGGCGTGCGCCACCGGGTCGAAGTCGCCGGTCAGCACCTTGCCCGCGACCAGGCCGGCGAAGTGCGCCATGTCGACCATCAGGGTCGCGCCGACCTCGTCCGCGATCTCCCGCATCCGGCGGAAGTTCACCAACCGCGGGTACGCCGAGTACCCGGCGACCAGGATCAGCGGCTTGAACTCCAGGGCGATCCGCCGGACTTCGTCGTAGTCGACCAGCCCGGTCACCGGGTCCGTCCCGTAGCTGCGCTGGTCGAACATCTTGCCCGAGATGTTCGGCCGGAAGCCGTGGGTGAGGTGGCCGCCCGCGTCCAGCGACATGCCCAGCATCCGCTGGTTGCCCAGCTCGCGGCGCAGCTCGGCCCAGTCCTGCTCGCTCAGGTCGTTCACGTTGCGCACCTGGGCCCGCTGCAGCGCCGGGCTCTCCACCCGCTGCGAGAGCACCGCCCAGAACGCCACCAGGTTGGCGTCGATCCCGGAGTGCGGCTGCACGTAGGCGTGCTCCGCGCCGAACAGCTCGCGGGCGTGCTCGGCCGCCAGCTCCTCCACGGTGTCCACGTTGCGGCAGCCCGCGTAGAAGCGGCGGCCGGGGGTGCCCTCGGCGTACTTGTCGCTCAACCAGTTGCCCATCGCCAGCAGCACCGCGGGCGAGGCGTAGTTCTCACTGGCGATCAGCTTCAGCGAGGCGCGCTGGTCCGTCAGCTCCCCGGAGATCGCCGCGGCGATCCGGGGCTCGACGGCGCGCACCACGTCCAGGGCGCTGCGGAAGGCGGTGTCGGCGGCGGGGCTGCCGAAGGTGTGCGCGGGCAGGGACTCGACCACGGGCGGTCTCCTCGTAGTACGGAACGACGATTCGGACGGCCCAGGCGCACGGCGACAGCGAACGGCGCCCGAGGGTACCGCAAGGGGCCGCTCCCCGATGGTGACTTCCATCCCAGCGCGCCAGTCACGGCCCACCGCGATGCTACCAACCGCCGGGCCCGCCCCACCGCGCACCCGGCCGCCACCGCGCAGGCCGGGTTCCCGGGCCCGGAGCAGGCCCCCGCCCAAGCCCCCGCCCAGGCCCCGGAGCAGGCCCCCGCCCCGGGCCCGGCTCCCGTCCCCGGTCCGGGCGGCGGCGAAATCCCCTGGTGCTGTCGGGCTCCGGGTCGGCATGATCGGGCACATGACATGGACCGTCCCCGCCGTCTCCCGCCCCGGCGGCTCGCTCACCGCGCCCGAGGCCGAGCTGCTGCCCGACTACCTGGCCTGGCACCGCGCCACCTTCCTGCACAAGTGCGCCGGCCTGACCGGCGAGCAGCTCGCGCTGCGCCCGCTGCCGTTGAGCTCGCTCTCGCTGCTCGGGCTGATGCGCCACCTGGCCAAGGTGGAGCGGACGTGGTTCCGGATCCGCTTCGCGGGGCAGGACGTTCCGCCGCTGCACGCCGTGGAGGGGCACAAGGACGCCGACTTCGACCTGCTGGAGCCGGAGCGGGCCGAACAGGAGTACCTGGCCCTGCTGGAGGAGCAGCGGCTCGCCGACCTCGCGGTGGCCGGCGCCGGGCTGGACGAGACCCTGGCCGCCTACGGGGAGGAGCAGTCGCTGCGGATGACGTACCTGCACGTCATCACCGAGTACGCGCGCCACAACGGGCACGCCGACCTGCTGCGCGAGCACACCGACGGGGTGACCGGGGGCTGAAGTCCCGTGAAGGGCAAGGGGGCTGGACCGGAACCCGAACGAGCGGCCCGAACGATCGACCCGAACGAACGGTTCGTCAGATGACCGTATAGCATACTGAGTATGGGACCTCTCGAACCGAACGTGCCCGAGCTGATCCTCGGACTGATCGTCTTCTTCGCCCTGTTCTGGGCGCTCGGCAAGGTGCTGCTGCCCCGCATCGAACGCACCCTCGCCGAACGCCACGACAAGACCGACGGCGGCATGGCCCGGGCCGAAGCGGCTCGGGCCGAGGCGGAACGCATCCGCCGGGAGTTCCAGGCCGAGCTCGCCGCGGCCCGGCACGAAGCCGCCGCCATCCGGCAGACCGCCGCCGAGGAGGGCGCGGCCCTGGTCGCCGCGCTGCGGGCGGAGGGCCTGCAGCAGCGCGAGCAGCTGGTGGCCGAGGCGCAGGTGCAGCTGGCCGCCGACAAGGTGCTGGCCGAGGCCGAACTGCGCGAGGACGTCATCAAGTTGGCGTCCGAGCTGGCCTCCCGGGTGGTCGGTGAGCCGCTCGGCGACCTGCCCTCGACCCGGGCCGTCGCGGAGGAGTTCCGCAACCGCGCCGAGGTCTGACGCCCCGCCGGGGGAGAGCGGACGGGCCGCCCGGTCCCGAGCACGAGGCTCGTGGACCGGGCGGCCCGCCCGTTCGCGCGGGCGTTCAGGATCAGGAGCACGGGCCGTCGTCGGCCCACACGCCCCACTGGCCGCTGCTGGCCGGGTTCTCGTTCAGCGTCCACCACTTGGCGTGGTAGTTGTGGCCGTTGTAGCTGACCTTGTCGCCGCCCACGTAGGTGGTGGTGGCGGACCAGGCCGGGCTGCAGGTCCCGGTGCCGGGGGAGGGGCTGCCGGTCGGCGACGGGGAGGTGGTGCTGGTGGGCGGGGTCGCACCGGCGAACTTCACCGTGTACTTGGTGAAGTCCCAGTCGTTCTGGGCCACGCTGGAGCAGGCGCCGGACAGGCCGGGGTCGACCGTGCCGGGGCACTGGCGGTCGCGGTTGACCGACCAGTAGGTGTAGCGGGCCAGCTTGTGCGCGGTGGCGAAGTCCAGCACGGTCTGGAAGTCCGCCTGCTTGAAGTACTCCGCGGCGTCGGTCCGGCCGTTCATCATCGAGACGCCCTCGTGGGCGTACGCGGTGGCCTCGTTCCAGCCGAAGGTGTTCTGCAGGATCTGGTTGAACTTCACCAGCGCGTCGGTCTGCGCCGCCGCCCCGCTGAACCCGCCGTCGAACGGCATGATCGAGTAGTTGTTCGGCGTGAAGCCCTGGGACTTCGCCTCCAGCAGCATCTGGGTGCCGAACCAGCCGGTGCCGGCGTTGGTGCCCGCGGTGGTGATGGAGATGTAGATGCCCGGGTTGTTCTGCTGCAGGATGCGGGCCGCGCCGATCTCGTTGTGGATGGCGGCGGTGTTCTCGTACTCGGGCTCCTCGAGGTCGAAGTCGATCGCCTTGAGGTTGTACTTGGTGACGACCTTCTGGTACGCGGCGGCGGTGGCCTCCGGGGTGCCGCAGGTCTGGCCGAGCTTGGTGCCGCCGTAGCCGCCCACCGAGACCGAGACGTCGCCGCCCTTGTTGCGGATGGTCTGGATGACGGCCGGCATCGTGGTGTCGGTGTCGATCGAGGACGTCCCGCCCCAGGACGGGCTGCAGGTGCTGCCCTGGGCCAGGATGAAGGCGAGTTGGAACGCCTTCTGGCCGGTGGCGTCCATCACGGCGGCGGCGTCCGGCGGGCTGTTGTCCTCCGGCATCAGGTACGGCGCGGAGGCGTACCAGTTGGAGCCGAGCCCGGCCGTGGTCGCGGCGTTCGCCGGGCCGGACGCGGCGACGGCCGAGACGGCGCCGGCCAGCAGGCCGAACACGGACAGGGCGACCGCGACGGCGCGCCGCGGGCGGCGCGGTCGGACCGGGGTGGCGGGGGAGTGTGGGGGAAGGACGCGTTCCATCGAGGACCTCTCCGGGAGGCGGCGAGGACGGCGGCCCGGACGCGCGCGGACGTGGGGGTGCGCGGCCGGGCCAACGGTCGGGTACCTGGCCGAGGTTGACGTGACTGCCACTGGTATAGACCTGTGCCGGTGCGCCGTCAACCCTTGCCGCCGCACTCCGGGCGGGCGGTCCAGGGAATGGTCAAATCGCGGCAAAGCCCAGGTCAAAGCAGGTTTCGCAGCTTCGTTGGCGACCTGTCGGGCACTGGCGACCTGTCGGGTGCCGACGACCGTCCGGTTCCGGTTTCGGCGACCCTCCGGGTGCCGACGGAGCGTCAGGCGTCGACGGCGCGGCCCGCGCGGTCGGGGCCGCCGGTGCGGGCGTCGGTGCGGGCGTCGGTCGGCAGGTAGGACTCCAGGCCGCGCAGGAACACCTCGATCTTGAAGGCGTAGCGCTCGTCCCCGTCGCCCGTCACCATGGTGTCCGCCATCCCCTGCAGCTTCGGGAAGCGGTCGGCCGGGAGCGCCAGCAGGAAGGTGCGCAGCTGGCCGAAGTACTCGTGGATGTCGGTGCCCCGGGCGATCCGCTCGGCGTACACGGAGGCCTCGTAGGCGTCGGTGTCGATCAACTGGCCGAGCCCGTCCAGCGCCCAGGCGGCGACCTGGGGCGGCAGCCCGACCTGGAGCAGCAGGTCGAGCAGGAACTCGGTGATCGCCAACTGGCTCTCGCCCAGCGGGATGCTGCCCAGCGACACCAGCGACACGTCCCGGTGCGAGGTCAGCACCCGCTGCGCCTCGAAGCAGACCTCGGTGATCTGCTCCTTCCAGCGCTCGGGCTCCGGCCGCGGCGGCAGGCGGATCTCGGAGACCACCCGCTCCAGCACCAGCTCGAACAGCTCCTCCTTGTTGGAGACGTGCGCGTACAGCGAGGCCGGGCCGGTGCCCAGCTCCTGCGCGACCCGGCGCATGGTGACCCCGGACAGGCCCTCGGCGTCCAGCACCCGGACCGCGGTCTCCACGATCAGCGAGCGGCTGAGCGGCTGCCGCGGCTCCGCCTTGCGGGGCTTGTGCCACGGGATCTCGGGCATCTGCGCGGACATCGGGCCACCTGCTTTCGCTGAACGTTCCGTCGGCGATCATCGTACTCCGGACGAACGCCGTTCGACGGGTGCGCGAACCGGCCGTTCCCGGCCGGGGTCGCGGCGCGGGTCGGAGCGGGGCCGGGCGGTGACCGGACCGGGTGGGGCGGGCGCGGTCCGGGGCGGGTCAGGGTCGGAGTGGGGGAGAAGTCAGGGTTAATCCGTTTGACGGGAACGCCGCTCGACTCGTAGAACAGTGTTCGTCCAAGGAAACACCGTTCATCGCGCGGCCCCCGTCCTCCGCGCCTGGTAGCAAACAGGAGCTGTCATGACCGACGCGGTCGGCCCCACCACCGCGGCACCGCCCTCCGGCGCCGCCGCCGAACCCTACCGCTGGCGCTGGGTCGCGCTGTTCGTCATCCTCGCCGCCGAGGTGATGGACCTGCTCGACTCGCTGGTGACGAACATCGCCGCCCCCGCGATCCGGGCGGACATCGGCGGTGGCGAGTCCACCATCCAGTGGCTCGGCGCGGCCTACACGCTGGCGATGGCCATCGGCCTGATCACCGGCGGGCGGCTGGGGGACATCTTCGGCCGCCGCCGGATGTTCATGATCGGCGCGGCCGGGTTCACCCTCGGCTCGCTGGCCTGCGGCCTGGCCCAGGAGCCCTGGCAGCTGGTCGCCGCGCGGGTGCTGCAGGGCCTGCTCGGTGCGGTGATGCTGCCGCAGGGCCTGGGCATCATGAAGGAGATCTTCTCGCCCAAGGAGCAGGGCGCGGCCTTCGGCATGTTCGGCCCGGTGATGGGCCTGTCGACGGTCGGCGGTCCGATCCTGGCGGGCTGGCTGGTCGACGCCGACCTGGCGGGCACCGGCTGGCGCATGATCTTCCTGATCAACATCCCGCTCGGCCTGTTCGCCTTCATCGGCGGCCGGGTCTTCCTGCCCGCCCAGGGGCAGGGCCCGACCGTCCGGCTCGACCTGGTCGGCGCGTTGCTGGCCGCGGTCGGCGCGGCCATGGTCATCTACCCGCTGGTCCAGGGCCGCGAGCACGACTGGCCGCTGTGGGCGTTCGCGCTGCTGGCGGTGGGCGTGGCGGTGTTCGGCCTGTTCGGCTGGTACGAGGCGCGTCGCAAGGCCGCCGGGGCGGACCCGCTGGTCGAGCCCAGCCTGTTCGCCAAGCGCGGCTTCAGCGGCGGCATGGTTCTGGGCCTGGTCTTCTTCACCGCGATGACCGGCTTCTGGCTGACGTTCAGCCTGTACACCCAGCTCGGCCTGCACTACAGCGCCTTCAAGTCCGGCCTGGCGGGCATCCCGTCCTCGATCGGCATGGTGATCGCGTTCGTCGCCTCCCAGGCGCTGCAGAAGTACGGCCGCAAGGTGATGCACGTGGGCCTGGTGGTGATGCTGGCGGGCGTGCTCGGCCTGATGTACACCCTGCACAGCCAGGGTGCGGGCGTCACGCCCTGGCAGATGGTGCCCGCACTGGCGGTCAGCGGCCTGGGCATGGGCCTGGTGATGGCCCCGTTCTTCGGCATGGTGCTGGCCTCGGTGGAGGCGCACGAGACCGGCTCGGCCTCCGGCACGCTGACGTCCGTGCAGCAGCTCGGCGCAGCCCTGGGCAGCGCCATCCTGGGCACGGTCTTCTTCGAGCGCCTGAAGACCGCCGACTTCGCCAGTGCCGAGCAGGTCACCCTGTGGGCCGAGGTCGGCCTGCTGGTGGTGGTCTTCGCCGCGATCTTCCTGCTCCCGATGCACGGCCGCCCCGAGCACGAGGGCGCCGAGCAAGAGGGCGCCGAGGAGGGCGGCCCCGAGGGCGCGCTCCGCACCGAGGGCGAGCATCAGCCCGTCTGACGTCCCGACAGGGCCGGGGCCCGGAGCACACCGCTCCGGGCCCCGGCCCGTTCGCGTCCGGGGCCGGATCAGCCCTGGTAGGCCGCGAAGATCTTCGAGAACTGGTACGGCGTCTGCGGGACGTTGGTGCACTTGGGCAGCGAACCGGTGCACGCGTTGGCGTCCCGGGTCATCTCCCAGAAGGCCAGCTCGCCGAGGTGGTTCTGCTGGGCGAAGGCGAGCAGCTGCTGGGCGTCGGTGATGCCGAACACCTCGGAGGCGGTGTCGTTCTGGCCGAGCATCGGGGTGACGCCGACCATGGCGTACGCCTGGGCATCCGTCAGGCCGGTCCACACCGAGCGGATCTGCGCCTGGGTGGACTGCGCGGCCTGGATCGCGTAGGCGCCCATCCTGCCCGCCGGGCTCGGGGCGGCCCAGTCGCCGAAGTCCATCGCCATCACGTTGACCAGGTCGACGGAGAGCCCGGCGTTCCTGGCGGACTGCAGGACGTAGACGCCGTCCGCGGTCAGGCCGCTGGGCAGCACCGGCAGGGTCAGGCTGACCTTCAGCTCGCGGCCCTTGGCCCGCTGCGCGGCCTGGACCTGGGCGAGGGCGGCGGAGCGGCGGTCGACCGAGGCGCGGTCGGTGACGGCGGTGCCCTCGATGTCGAAGTCGACGCGGTCCAGCGCGTAGACGTCCACGACCTTCTGGTACTGGGCGGCCAACGCGGCTACCGTGGTGCAGGACTGGGCGAGTTCGGTGCCGTTGGCGCCGCCGAAGGACGGGCGGACGTCGCCGCCCGCGTCGCGGATCGCGTCCATGTCGGCCTTGTTCCAGCCGGTGGCCGGGTCGTAGGCGCCGAACCAGCTGGCGGTGCACGGCTGGCTGCCGTTGATGATGAACGCCAGCGAGAACTCCTTGACGCCGCTGGCGGCGGAGAGCGCGGGCAGGCTGGGCGTCGGGTACGCGCCGAGGTCCACGTAGGGGGCGGCGGTGCCGGCGCTGGTGCCGGTGCCCGCGGTGGCGGTGACGGCCGCCGAGTTGGCGGACTCGTTGCCCGCCGCGTCGAAGGCGCTGACGGTGAAGGTGTGACTGCTGCCCTGGAGCAGGCCGCGGACGGTGGCCGAGGTGCCGGTCACGGTGGCGACCACGGTGGAGCCCTCGCGGACGTGGTAGCCGGCCACCGCGGTGTTGTCGGTGGAGGCCGTCCAGCCGAGGGTGATGCTGCCCGGCCCGGTGCCGGTGGAGCGCGGGTTGCCGGGGACGGACGGCGCGGTGCCGTCGGCGGGGGCACCGGCGCACGGCTGGTTGTTGATCGTGCAGTTGACGGGCGCGCTCTGCACCGCGCCGGTGGTGACGCCGAAGCCGACCGCGGGCGCGGCGGCGCCGGGCGCCAGCGGCGCGGCCCAGGTCGGTGAGGTCACCGTGTAGTGGGTGCCGGTGGGGGTGGCGGTCGAGGTGAGCGTGCCGTTCCACAGGCTGGAGACGTTCTCACCGGTCGGCAGGTCGAAGGAGAGCGACCAGCTGTTGACGGTGGCGTTGGTGTGGTTGGTCACGGTGTACGTGGCCTGGAAGCCGTTCGACCAGCTCTGGGTGACCGCGTAGTCCGCGGTCAGGCCGGTCACGCCGGCCGCTCCGGCGGCGGTGGCGCCCAGCGGGGCGGCGATCAGGGCCGCGGCCGCGGCGAGGGAGAGGGTGACGCGCCTCATGGGGCGGGTCCTCCTTGGCGGTGTGGGGGATGGGTGGGGCCGTGCTCGGGTGCGTGGGGCGCACCCAAGATGGTCCAGACCAATCCGGGCCGTCAAGGCGAAGTCCTGCGGTTTTGCAAGGAGTTGACGGTTCAATCAGGTGCGGTTGAGCCTGTCGAGACGCGCGAGAGGCGACCCGGGGGACGACGGAGGGCGCGGCCCCCGAAACGTGGGGGAAGGGGCCGCGCCACCCGCCTGACCCAGGTCAGGCGTTCGTGGGCCGTCAGGCGGAGACGGCGGTGCCGCGCATCCGGCGGACCAGGTACGCGCCCGAGGCGGCGGCCGACAGCAGGGCGGCGCCGGCCAGGCCGAGCAGCAGGTCGTCGTGGTCCGGTCGCTCGACGGCGGCGGTGCCCGAGGCGGCCACGACCGCCTCGGCGGCGGTGAGGTCGCCGCCGTGGCCGTGGTGCGAGACGGTCGAGCGGGCGGCGCCCGCGTCGATCTGCGCCTGGGTCGGCGCCGAGGGGGCGCCCGCGGCGAGCGCGCCGGTCGCGGCCGCGGCGGTGGTGCCGCCGAAGTCGAGGTCCGAGCAGCCGTAGAACGCCTCCGGGCTGTCCGAGCGCTGCCACACCATGTAGACCAGTTGGCGGCCGGTGCGCTGCGGCAGGTTCACGTTGACGTGGTAGTACCCGTTGTCCGAGGTGCGCGCGGTGTCGTAGACCGCGACCGGGGCGGACAGGTCCAGGTCGGACCACTTCAGCGGCTTGGTGGGGTCGTAGCCGGCCTTGGTGATGTACAGCTTCATGGTGCCCTGGTGGGGCGCGGTGACCCGGAAGTCGAAGTTCTTCGCCCCGGCGGCCGCCGGGGTGGCCGGCCAGTCGGTGCGGGCCCAGTCCAGGGCGCGGTACTTGTCGCGGTTGGCCGAGCAGAGGTGGCCGTCCGGGATGATCTGCTGGCTCTGGCCGTTGGCGCTGGCGATGTTCACCTCGTTCCAGTCGTACAGCGGCTGGGTGCCGCTGTCCGCGACGAGGTCCTTGCACACCTGGGACTTGGGGGTCTCGGGGCCTTCCGCGTAGCAGGCCGCGATGCGGCTGGGCGGGCCGAACATGGCGCCGTGCGCACCGGCGGTGCCCGCGGCGAGGGTGGTGGCGACCAGGGCGCCCGCGCCCACCGCGGAGGCGGTGAGCAGACGGCGGGACCAGGACATGGTTCTCCTCAGGAAGGTCGGGCCGGTCGTGGGGGAAAAGCGGCACGTCTGCCTGCGGGCCACGGGGAGCGACCCCGGGGCGGCGCGGTGTGGACCCGGCACACCGCGAGCCGTCCGAAGGCTACGATTGGCCTATACCAATTGACAAGTGTCGGCCAACGGCGGGTGGTTGGCGGATGGCGGGATCCGGCCACCGTCACCGTCCGTCCCGCGGTGCGGACCTGGTGCGACGTCAGGTTCCGTTCGCTGGAAGGCTGACGGGAAACTGCAGGAGAACGGCCCCGTCCACGCCCTCCGCCGACTTCCCGGACGGGGCTCCCCGGTGGCCGCCCCCGCCGTCGCGGCGCAGGCGGCGGGCGCCGGGGGCGGGGGAAGATCAAAGCCGCAGATAATGCTCCGATAAGCCGACGGGCGGAGCGCCCCTGACGCGGTGGCAGGCGCGCGGCGCCGCAGGGCGGTTCGGGGAGGAGGTCCGTCGGCGGGATTTCCGGAAGTCGGCTCGGAATCCCCTCGGGAATCCGGATCGGCTGCGTACGACGGCCCGCCACCGGACCGCCGAGGGGGGTGCCGCCGTCCGTGGGGGTGGCCGCGTGGCGGCGCGGGATCGTCCGCTCCATGCACCTAATCTCCCGATATGTCCGTACGCCCTCTCGCCCTAGCGGCCCTCTCGGTCGGCCTCGTCACCACGCCCCTGCTCGCCCCGTACCTGCTGTCGCCGTCCGCCGTCGCGGTCGGGGCCAAGCGGGCCTCGATCGGCAACCCGGTCGAAGGGAACCTCGGTTACAACGCCTTCGTGGAGCACGACACCGTGCTGGGCAGCACCGAGGCCGAAGGCCCGATCGCCACCGGCGGCAACCTCGCCTTCGGCTCCGGGTACAACGTCAGCCTGCACACCCCCGGCACCTTCACCGCCCCCGGCGACGCCCACCCGGCCGCCCTGGTGGTCGGCGGCCGGGTCGACTTCGCCGGGAGCTCCCCGGACGGGGTGCTGAAGGTCCTCAGCGGCGGCTACACCAAGATCGGCGACATGACCGGCTCGCTCGCCGTCGACCGGGACGTCAACAACGCCCAGGTCGACACCCAGGTGGTGGCCGCCGGAGCGGCCCACAACTCGGTGCCCCGGATCGAGATGACGCTGGACCAGCCGCCCGCCTCGGTCGGACCGGCGCCCGGCCTGATCGACTTCACCACCGCCTTCGAGGTCTTCCGCGAACGGGCCCGGGTGATGGCGGCCTGCGCGCAGAACGTCACCCTGGTCGACGACGCGGGCGCACCGCTGCCGGACGGGCCCTACCCGCCCGGCGTCATCGGTCACCTGACGCTCACCCCCGGCCGCACCAACGTGCTGCACCTGACCGGCCAGCAGCTGAACGCCCTCAGCGAGATCAACTTCCGCAACCAGCCGACCCGGGACACCCCGCTGGTGGTCGTCGTCGACACCACCGCCGAAGGCGGCGTCTTCAACTGGGACAACCCCAACACGTCGGGCATCAGCGGCCCGCAGGCCCCGTACGTGCTGTGGGACTTCCCGGACGCCACCGACATCACCATGGTCAGCGGCGACTCCCTGGAGGGCACCATCTACGCGCCCAGCGCCCACCTCAAGGACGTCAACGTCTCCAATATCGAGGGCGACGTCATCGCCCGCTCCTACGAGGCCGGGCCGCTCGTCGGCGGCCGGTCGACCCTCGCCGGGGAGCTGCACTACTGGCCGTTCGACGCCGCCGTCGCCTGCGAGGACACCAGCCCCTCGCCCAGCCCCAGCCCGAGCGGCAGCGGTAGCGGACATCCCGCACCCAGCCCCAGCCCGAGCCCCAGCCCGAGCCAGTCCACCAGCGCCCACCCCGCCCCGTCCCCCAGCCCCAGCTCCTCGCGGACCCTGCCCGCCCCGTCCCCCACCGGCCCGGGCGGCGAACTGCCCGCCACCGGCGCCGACCTGCCGCTCCCGCTGACCGCCGCCACCGCCGCCGCGGCCCTCACCGCCGGAACCCTCCTGCTGCGCCGTCGCGGCCGCAAGCACTGACCCCACTCGCGGAAAAGGTTCCACCGCCTCCGACGGCCCGCCGAGGGTCGCCGGAGGCGACCGCTGCGGGCCGGGCGGGCTCAGGACGAGTCCAGCGCCTCCAACGAGACGAGCAGCCGGGCGACGTCCAACCCGACGTCCAGGTACTCGACGAACAGCTCGTTGTGCAGCGCCCACGGCGAACGCCCCGCCCGGACCTTGCGCACCGCCCCGGCGGTGTCCGCACCGAGCTCCACCAGCGCCTGCGCGACCACCAGCCCGGAGCGGTTGTACCCGGAACGACAGCGCACCAGCACCGTCCGCCCCGCCGCCACCGCGGTCGCCACGGCCCGTACGGCCTCCTGCACCGCGGCCAACTGTCCGCCGTCCAGCGGCCCGTCCGGTACCGGGAGGACCCGGTGCGGCACCCCCGGTGCCGGGCCGTGGCCCGGGGCCGAGAACAGGCTCACCACCAGGTCGAACTCCGCGCCGACCACCACCGGCTGCCACCGTCCGGTCGGATCCACCCAGTGGTGGCCGCCCATCCACAGGCCGGGCACGATCTCGTCCCACGGCGTCCCCGGATCCGGTACGCCGCCCCTCCGGCGGGTCTTCATCCACAGCCTCCCACCCGCCAACGCGACGGAGCCGGGCGGGAGTTCCCGGTGCCGGGGCCGACCGGTGGGCGGAGGCGGTCGGAAGGGCGCGGGCGCCCGCGGCGAGGGGGGCCGAGGGCGCCGGAGCGGGGCGGGTCAGAGGTCGGAGGGCGCCGGGATGTCGGAGGCCGGGCCGTACTCGCCCAGGTTCAGCGAGGACACCGCCCGGTAGCCGTCGCCCGCGCAGGTCAGCTCCAGCCGGGAGAGCCGGCCCGCGCTGTCGACCAGCAGGTCGGTGTCGCACTGCTCGATGCGGTGCTCGGCGATCCGCTGGCGCAGCGAGGAGCCGAGCGCGTCGGTGACCTCCGTGACCGGCAGTCGGCCCACCAGGTGGTAGGCCATGCCGCCGTTCATGCCGCGGAGCTTCTGCAGGCCCCGGTACGCGTCCGGGCCGGGCCGCAGCAGGCTCTGCACCAACGGTCGGTGGTCGACCACCAGCACCGAACCGGGCTGGCGCCCGTGCTCCTCCCAGGCCGAGTCGTCGACCTGGGTGTACACCGCGTCCCGCGTGGTGGTGACGTTGAGCCTCAGAAGGGCGCCCCCCGTGAGCGAGTGCAGGCCCATCGCGCTGGTCTGGACGTCCGACACGTTGACCGTGCCGGTGCCCCAGACGTGGTCCCGGTCGTCCTGGCTCTCCACTCCGAGCGCGGCCGAGAACGGCTGCGCCGGGGCGGCGATCGCGGCCCGGAGCCGCTCCAGCTCCTGCGTCCGGTCACCCGTCGAGGCGGCGGTTGCGGCAGAGGCGGCGGGAGCGGACGCGGCGGCCTCCGGCGCGGGGGCGGAACCGGAGCAGCCCGTCAGGGCGGCCGCCAGCGCGACCCCGGACAGCACCGCCGCGACCCCGTTCGTGCGTGCCTGCACCGACACCACCCCACCTCCGTGAAACACCCTCGAATCGAACAGCGCGGGACACGTTCTCGCAGGTGGACGGCGGAGCGCAAGTCAATTCGTCGGCGAATTCGAACGACTGGGCCGAGGCCCGGTCAACCCCCTTGCCGCCCGGGCGGATCAGCCGCGGAACCCCGCGTGCACGTGGTCGTGGTGGGTGGGGTCGCTGAAGAACTGGTTCGCCGCCCGCCCGCCGGACAGCAGCCGCGGACCGCCCACGTTGTACGAGCCCGCCGCCGCGGCCGCCCGCATGAAGGACTCCACCAGATTGGCCGGGGCCGCCGGGGCCACCACCGGGTGCCCCTCGATCCGCCAGGTGTCGAACGCCAGCCCCCGGGGGTGGTCGCTCGGCCGGTCCGTCCCGAACACCAGCAGCGGATGGCCCGAACGCACCACGCTCACCTCGAAGGCGTACGCCCCCGCCAGCGCCAGCATCGCCTCCAGCGCCGCCCCGTGCACCTGCCCGCTGCGCACGTCCGCCACCGCGGCGGGCGGCAGCGCGATCCGCGGCTGCGCCAGCACCCGGAGCGCCGGATCGGCCGGAGCGGCCGCCGCCGGGCCGGGGTCGGACGGGTGCAGCGCGGTGACCCGCCAGCGCGGCTCGGCGCGGCTCAGCCGGACGTCGACCGTGCTGCCGGTGGACACCGGTGCGCCGTCCGGCCCGGCCAGCCACTGCCGACACACCACCAGCACGCTCGCCGACTCCGCCAGCAGCCCGCCGTACTGCGCGTACACCACCTCCAGCGCGGCCCGCGGCGCGTCCGCCAGCAGCGGGCCGCCCTGGTCGGCCAGCCCCGGATCCGCCCCGAGCGCCGCCACCCGGGCCCGGGCCGCCGCCACCCCCCGCCCACCCGGCGGCCACCCGCCGACCGCCTCCACCACCTGCACGGCCCGCAGCTTGACGTCCGGCTGCAACTCGCCCGGCCCCGGCTGCCAAGCGCTGGGGGAGGGGAACGCGGCGGGGGAGGAGGCGGGCGGGCCGGTGGGAGAGGCGGAGGCGGGCGGGCCGGTGGGGGAGGGGAGCAGGCCGTCAGGGCGCAGCCCAGCCCGGCGAGTAGGACGGTACGACGGCCGGGCGGGAGCGGGGACACGGGCGAGGGGGCGTTCACCCGGCCAGTGTCGGCCGCGACGGGTGGCCGCGGCCGGTGCGACCCGCCGCCGCCCCGGGCCGCGGGCGGCGGCGGGTCAGCCGGAGAGCAGGCCGGTGCAGAGCGAGCCGACCACCAGCAGGAGGCTCGTCGTACCGAGGGCGGCCAGGGCGAGGAAGGTGGAGCGGCGGGTGAAGAACGCGGCACGGCCGGGGGCGTGACGGAGCGTCAGCAGACGGCCGCTGCGGTACCCGCCGACGGTCAGGATGGCCAGCGCGATGCCGCCGAAGAACGTACCGGCGCCGAGCCAGGTCCTCAGGTCGGGTCGGCAGGTGCCGCCGTCCTCGCAGCGCACCGCCACCACCTCGCCCGGACTCCGGTGCCCGACGCCGCGCAGCCGCCAGTGCTCCGCCGCGGCACCGGCCGGAGCGTCGGCGCTCCGGCCGTAGCAGTCGATCTGCTCGTGCGGCACCCGCCCCTTCACGGTGGACGTCGTGCAGGAGGAGACGGTCACCCGCACCTCCGGGCGGCGCCCCGCCTCCGCCAGGTCGACGAGCGCGGACGCCGAGTAGCAGGCGGCGGCGAGGCCCGCGGCCACCGTGGCCAGGGCGACGCCGACGGCGAGCAGCGTCGGCTCGGGCACGTCCCGGGTCAGGCGCCGGGCCCACCACCAGTGCGCCTGCGGCGGCCCGGACGGCGGGCGCGGGGCAGGTGGCGCGGACGGCCCGCGGGGCGCGGGCGGCTCCGGGGCGGTGCCGGTCCCGGCCCGTCCAGGGTGATGGCGTCCGGGCATCGCGTCCCTCACTCTCCCCGCGCGCGTCCGCCGGTCACGGCGCGACGGCACAACCTACCGCCCCCGGGACCTGCGGGAACAGTCCGGGGCGGGAGCGGGGGAGCGCGGGGCGGCGGAGGGCCGACCGCGGTGCGGCCGGTGGGCGGACGGCCTTCCGCGGGAGGGGCCCGGACCGCGGGCGCGGTCCGGGCCCCTCGCGGGACGGTCCGTCAGATCAGGCCCTGGGCGAGCATCGCGTCGGCGACCAGTTCGAAGCCGGCGATGTTCGCGCCGACCACGTAGTTGCCGGGGCTGCCGTACTTCTCCGCGGTGGTGTAGCAGGAGTCGTGGATGTGCTTCATGATCTCGCCGAGGCGGGCCTCGGTGTGCTCGAAGGTCCACGAGTCGCGCGAGGCGTTCTGCTGCATCTCCAGCGCCGAGGTGGCGACGCCGCCCGCGTTGGCGGCCTTGCCGGGGGCGAAGGCGACGCCCGCCTCCTGGAGGACCCGGACGGCCTCGGGGGTGGTGGGCATGTTGGCGCCCTCGGCGACGGCCTTGACGCCGCCCCGGACCAGCGCGAGGGCGTCCGACTCGTGCAGTTCGTTCTGGGTGGCGCAGGGCAGCGCCACGTCGCAGGCGACGTTCCACACGCCGGTGCCGGCCACGTACTTCACGTGCGGGCCGCGCGCCTCGGCGTAGTCGGAGACGCGGCCGCGGCGGGTCTCCTTGACCTCCTTGAGCAGGGCCAGGTCGATGCCCTTCTCGTCGACCACGTAGCCGGTCGAGTCGGAGCAGGTGAGCACGGTCGCGCCGAGCTGCTGGGCCTTCTCGATCGCGTAGATGGCCACGTTGCCGGAGCCGGAGACGACCACGCGCTGGCCGGCCAGGCTCTCGCCGCGGGTGCGCAGCATCTCCTCGGTGAACATCACGCAGCCGTAGCCGGTGGCCTCGGTGCGGGCCTGCGCGCCGCCCCAGCCCAGGCCCTTGCCGGTGAGCACGCCCGACTCGTAGCGGTTGGTGATCCGCTTGTACTGGCCGAACAGGTAGCCGATCTCGCGGCCGCCGACGCCGATGTCCCCGGCGGGGACGTCGGTGTACTCGCCGAGGTGGCGGTGCAGCTCGGTCATGAAGGACTGGCAGAAGCGCATGATCTCGGCGTCCGAGCGGCCCTTGGGGTCGAAGTCGGAGCCGCCCTTGCCGCCACCGATCGGCATGCCGGTCAGGGCGTTCTTGAAGATCTGCTCGAAGCCGAGGAACTTGACGATGCCCAGGTTGACCGAGGGGTGGAAGCGCAGGCCGCCCTTGTAGGGGCCGAGGGCGCTGGAGAACTCCACCCGGAAGCCGCGGTTGACGTGGATGCCGCCCCGGTCGTCGGACCACGGCACCCGGAAGATCAGCTGGCGCTCGGGCTCGCAGACGCGCTCGACGATCCGGGCGTCGACGAGTTCGGGGCGCTGCTGCAGCACCGGGCCGAGGGTTTCGAGGACCTCGCGGACCGCCTGGTGGAACTCGTTCTCGCCCTGGTTGCGGCGCAGGACTTCCTGGTACAGCGGCTCGATCAGGCGGGCGCCGGCGTCGGTGGACGCGGCAGGGCTGGGGGTGGCCGGCATTCGGGCACAACCTTCCGTGATCGGGTGGTGCACGGGGGCGCTCCCGTCCCGGGCAGCGCCCTTGGTCCTCCTCGCCGTTGAGGACCGTCGACCGGCGCGCCTGACACGCGTCGGCCGACGGGGTGGACCGGTGGTCTGCACCATTGTCCCAGGGCTGACCTGCGGACATCGACCGCTTGTCCACGATGTGAACGCCCGAATGGGTTATTTCGGTCGCCCGACAGGTAAAGGGCGGGTCATCGGCGGCCCATTTTCGGGCTTTACGATCGAAACTCGGTGAACGGTGTGAGTTCGCTGCGAATTCCGGGCGTGTCCTGGGAGTCGGCGAGGGGACGTGGGGGTGCGCGGGGGCGCGCAGCAGTCCGCCCCCGGCGGCCGAACGGGCGCCGGGGGCGGGACGGGGCGGGGTCAGCGCCGCGGCTGGATCCACCAGGCGGTGGTGGCGGGCGGCAGCACCCCGGCCGGGCACGGTCCGGAGGACAGCAGCGGCTGGCCGGTCACCGGAGCCGGGGCCGGGACGGTGCCGAAGTTGGTGGCCACCAGCAGGCCGTCGCCCCGGGTGAAGGCCAGCACGTTCGGCGGCGTCTCGATCCAGCGCAGCGTGCCCTCGCCCAACTGCGGCAGCAGGCGGCGCAGGTGCAGCGCCTCCCGGTACAGGTGGTACGGCGAGGTGTGGTCGGCCAGCGCCCGCTCGGCGGTGTGCCGGGCGAACGAGGCGGGCTGCGGCAGCCAGGTCGGCGCCGAACCCTCCGGGCCGAACCCGTACGGCGCCTCGGTCCCGGCCCACGGCAGCGGGACGCGGCAGCCGTCCCGGATGCCCTTGCGGCTGCCGGTGCGGTGGAAGATCGGGTCGGTGATCACCTCGTCCGGCAGGTCGTCGACCTCCGGCAGGCCCAACTCCTCGCCCTGGTACAGGTACGCCGCACCCGGCAGCGACAGCATCAGCAGCGCGGCCGCCCGGGCCCGCTCCGGGCTGCCGAAGCGGGTCGTGGTGCGGACCTGGTCGTGGTTGTTCAGCACCCAGGTGACCGTCGAGCCGGTCGCGGTGATGTCCCGCACCGCGGCGTCGATCACCTGGTGGAAGTGCTCGGCGTCCCACGGGGCGTGCAGCAGGTGGAAGAAGAACGCCTGGTGCAGCTCGTCCCCGCGCACGTACTTGGCCTGCTCGGCCGGGGTCGGCACCGAGGCCTCGCCGACCAGCAGCCGCTGGCGGCCGTCCAGCGCCGTGTACTCCTCGCAGATCGCCCGCCAGGAGCGCCACACCTCGTGCACCTCGGGCTGGTTCCAGGCCAGCGGGTTGACCGAGTCGCGGGTGCGCTCGTCCGCGTCCGGGTCCGGGGAGTCCGGCAGCTCGGGGTGCTTGAACAGGCCCGCCGCGACGTCGATCCGGAAACCGTCCACGCCGCGGTCCAGCCAGAACCGCAGCACCTTCTCGAACTCGACCGGCACCTCGGGGTTGCGCCAGTTCAGGTCCGGCTGCTCCGGGGTGAACATGTGCAGGTACCACTGGCCCGGGGTGCCGTCCGGCTCGGTGATCCGGGACCACGCCGGACCGCCGAACATCGCCCGCCAGTTGTTCGGCGGCAGCTCGCCGTCCGCGCCCCGGCCGTCCGCGAAGTGGAACCGGGCCCGCTCCAGGCTGCCGGGGGCGGCGGCCAGCGCCTCCAGGAACCACGGGTGCTCGGCCGAGCAGTGGTTGGGCACGGTGTCCAGCACCAGGCGCAGGCCCAGCTTCCGGCAGTCCTCGACCAGCAGGTCGAAGTCCTCCAGGGTGCCGAACATCGGGTCCACGCCCTTGTAGTCCGCCACGTCGTAGCCGTGGTCGTGCTGCGGCGACGGGTAGAACGGGTTCAGCCAGACCCCGTCCACGCCCAGCCGCTTCAGGTACGGCAGCCGGGCCCGCACGCCCGGCAGGTCGCCGATGCCGTCGCCGTCGGAGTCCTGGAAGCTGCGCACGTACACCTGGTAGATCACCGCGTCGCGCCACCACAGCACGTCGGGGGCGGCCGGGGCCGGGTGTTCCGCCGGGAGCGGGCCGTCCGCGGTGAGGACGGCCGAGGCCGGGAGGCCCTCCGCGGGGCGCGACGGGTCGGCGGGGACGACGGACGTGATCATGCGTCACCTTCACGGGAGCGCGCGAGGGAGGTCGCGCTGACAGGCACAGGTCCGCAGGGGCTGACGTCGTGTCAGTTCCTCGGGGATACCTAGATGTTAGGTATAGGCCAAAGGGCCTGTCCAGGAGACGGGAGATGAAGATGTCACCTGCTGAGCCTTCGAGTGCCACCAGTTGGGGCGAATCAGGGCGAATAAGGGGGCGCACAACGGGGTAGGGCAAAGCCAAGGAGAGCCGCCCGGCGTACGACCGACGAAGTTCGGCCGCACGGCGCACTCCCCCCACCCACCTCGAAGGAGGCAACCGAGTGCGGCTTCCGCTCCTCGCGCTGCTTGCCACGGGCCCCGCACACGGCTACCAGCTCCGGCGCGCCCTGGAGTCCACGCTCGGCCCGGCCTACGCGCGCACCAACGACGGTCAGGTGTACGTCACGCTCGGCCGGTTGGAGAAGTCCGGCCTGATCGAAGGACAGGACGTCGCCCAGGACGGCCGCCCGGCCAAACGCGTCTTCGCCCTCACCGAGGACGGCCGGCGCGTGCTCGCCGACTGGTTCGCCCGGCCCTCCGACGGCGGCAAGGTCCGCGAGGAGTTCTTCCTCAAGCTCGTCCTCGCCCCGCGCACCCGCCTCGCCGATCCGCGCACCCTGATCGACCTCCAGCGCTCCCACTGCCTCGCCACCATCCGCGGCCTGCACGCCACCGCCGACCGGGCCCCCGACCACGGCGTCTCCCGCCTCCTGATCGAGGGCGAGGTCCTGCACCTGCAGGCCGAACTCGACTGGCTGGAGCGCTGCCAGCAGGAGTTCACCTGAGGGCCGGTGCTTCCGGTGCTTCCGGTGCCTCCGGTGCCTCCGGTGCGTTCGCTGGGTCCGCTGGGTCCGCTGGGTCCGCTGGGTCCCCGGCGTCCGTCGCGCCGCGGCGCAGCTGCGGCGTCGAGGCGGCCACCGCGCCGACCGCCGCCAGGCAGAGCAGGCCGCCGCCGACCAGCGCGGCCGCGGCCCCGCCCCAGGCCGCGACGAGGCCCGCGCGCAGGTTGCCCAGCTGCGGCCCGGCCTGGCCGACGACGGTCTCCGCCGCCGTCACCCGGCCCAGCATCGCGTCCGGGGTGCAGGTCTGCACGATCGTGCTGCGGGCGAGGACCGCCAGCGCGTCCGCGCCGCCGGCCACGGCCAGCAGGAGCAGGCCCGACCAGGCCCGGTCCGTCAGGCCGAACGCGGCCAGCGCGCCGCCCCAGACCGCCGAGGCGGCCAGCATCACCGGACCCGGGCGGCCGAACCTGGTCACCGGCCCGGAGAGCGCCGTCGTGACCACCCCGCCCACCGCCAGCGCGGACAGGAACAGGCCGAGGGTGCGCGGGTTCCCGTCGAAGCGCTCGGTGTTCACCAGCGGGAACAGCGACACCGGCATGGAGAGCACCGTCGCCGCCAGGTCCGTCAGCAGCGCGCCCCGCACAACCCGGTGGCCCGCCAGGAACCGGAGCCCGTCCGCCACCCCGCCCAGGCCCGCCCGGGACGCGCCGCCCACCGGGGGCAGCGGCGGCAGCCCGAACGCGCACGCGAAGGAGACGCCGAAGCTCGCCGCGTCCAGCAGGTAGCACACCCCGACGCCCCACCAGCCGAGCACCACGCCCGCCACCGCCGGGCCCAGCAGCATCATCGCCTGCCCCGAGGCCTGGTTGAGCGCCAGCCCCGCCGCGACCTGGTCCTTCGGCAGCAGGCGCGGGACGAACACCCCCGCCGCCGGGGCGCCCAGCGCACCGAAGGACGCCTGTACGGCGACCAGCGCCAGCACCGCGGCCACCGGCACGTGCCCGGTGAAGCCCTGCACCGCCAGCAGCAGCGAGCAGGACGCCTGCCCCGCGTTGCCCAGCAGGTAGATCCGGCGCCGGTCGGCGCGGTCGACCCAGGCCCCCGCGAACAGGCCGAACCCGATCATCGGCAGCGCCTGCGCCAGGCCGACCGCCCCGCTCCACGCCGGACTGCGGGTGCGGTCCCACACCTGGAACATCACGGTCACCACGGTCATGAAGCTGCCCAGGGTGGACACCGTGCGTCCGAGCAGCAGCCACCGGAACAGGCGGGAGGTCCGCAGCGGCCGGACGTCGATCAGGGCGCGGGCGAGAGTCACGGGGCACGCAACGGGAGGGGCGCGGGGAGGGCAGCGGGATTGAGCACGCGCAGGACCCTAGCCCATCCGCCCGGCCGGCCGCGGCGGGGCGGTCGGCGCAGGGGGCAGCGGGGGTGGTCAGCGGAGCCCGGACCGCATGCCGATCAGGAGCCAGTCGAGGGCGCGGTGGAAGTCGCGTTCGCGGAGCAGGTGGTCGGGTTCGCGGGGGCGCTCGACGAGGATGCCGGAGTCGGCGACGCCCGGGAGGTCGCGGACGGCCTCGGTGATCTCCTCGATCAGGTCGTCGGTGCTGCCGTTGGCCTCCGCGGCCTTCTCGGACCAGTTGACCTCGGTGGCGGTGAAGCCGTAGGTGTACTGGAAGATCGCCGAGAGGGCGGCCATCGCGTCGGCCTCGGAGAGCGGGGAGGAGCGGGCGATCTCCAGGGCGCGGGCGGAGTAGCGCACCGAGTTCGGCCCGATGTTCAGGTAGTCGCCGTAGATCCGGATCGCCCACGGGTGCGCCAGCATGGCGGCCCGCCAGGTCACCGCGAGGGCGCGCAGGCCGTCCTGCCAGTCGGTGCCGTCGCCCGCCTCGGGCACGGTCATCTCGCCCGCCACCACGTCCAGGGCCAGCTCCAGCAGGTCGTCCTTGTCGGCGACGTACCAGTACAGCGACATCGGCGTGACGTCGAGCCGGGCGGCCAGCGCGCGCATCGAGAACCTCGACTCGCCCAGTTCGTCCAGCAGCCGGACGGCCGCGGCGACGATCACTTCGCGGTCCAGGCTGCCCGGTCCGCCCTCGCCCGCCCGCGGGGAGCGGCGGCCGCGGACCGGGCCGGGGGTGAGCCAGACGCTCTTCTTGACCTGCGAGGCTCGCTTGGTGGCCACGGTGCTCCTTCGCTTCTACGGGGTGCCACCACCGTACGGCCTGCGGCGGAGGGGACACGGGCGGAGGGGCGGGGCGGTCAGCGGGCGGTGGGGACGGGCTCCGGACCGGGGGCGGGGGTGCCGGTGGCCGGGCGGTCGGCCCGGTGCAGCAGGGACGCGGAGAGCAGGCCGCCGAGCAGGACGGCCGCGGCGCCGATCAGCTGGCTGGACGTCAGGCCGTGGGCGAAGGCCTCGTGCACCGCCTGCGCGGCGGTGCCGTCCGGGGCGGCGGCCAGCGCCTCGGGCAGCGACTTCGCCGCCGGGGCCGGGACCTCCGGCGGCAGGCCCGCCGCGAAGCGGGAGCCGAGGACCGCGCCGAGGACCGCGACGCCCAGGCCGCCGCCGAACTCCGTGACCGTGCCCTGCACGCCCGCGCCGGCCCCGGCCCGCTCCGGCGGGATCGCGCCCATCACCGCCGCGGCCATCGCCGGGTTGGCCACCGCGATGCCGCAGCCCATCAGCAGCAGACCCGCCAGCAGCCCCGGGTACCCGTGGCCGGAGCCCAGTGCGGCCAGCAGCGCCAGGCCACCGGCCAGCAGCCCCATGCCGATCGCGACGGCGCCCGCGAAGCCGACCTTCGACAGCAGCCGGGCGCCGACGCCCGACAGGTTGAGCAGCACGATCACCAGGGCCAGCGGCGACATCCGCAGGCCGGCCTCCAACGGCCGGTAGCCGAGCACCAGTTGCAGGTACTGGGTGAGCAGGAACAGCGAGCCCGCCATGCCGAACGCGACCAGGACGCCGCCCGCCACCGCGCCGTTGAAGCGACGGTTCCGGAAGAAGGCCAGGTCCAGCATCGGGGCGGGGGTGTGCGCCTCCCAGGCGACGAAGCCCGCCAGCGCGGCCAGGCCGACCGCCCCCGACAGCAGCACCGGGCCGGAGCCCCAGCCGTGCACCGGGCCGGAGATGATCGCGTACACCAGGCCGACCATGCCGAGCGTCGACAGCACCGCGCCCGGGACGTCCGGGCGGCGGCCCGAAGGGTCCTTGCTCTCGGGGAGCAGGCGGGCGACCGCGACCAGGCCGAGCAGCGCCACCGGGATGTTGACCAGGAAGATCGAACCCCACCAGAAGTGCGCCAGCAGCACGCCGCCGAGCAGCGGGCCGCCCGCGAAGCCGAGCGAGCTGACGGCCCCCCAGACGCCGATCGCCTTCGGCACCTCGGCGCCCTGGAACACCTGCACCACCACCGCCAGCGTGGTGGTCATCAGCAGCGCGCCGCCGATGCCCATCCCGGCCCGGGCGGCGATCAACTGGCCGGAGGACTGGGCCAGCGCCGCGGCCGTCGACCCGGCGCCGAACAGCGCCAGGCCGACCAGCAGCGCGCGCTTGCGCCCGTACCGGTCGGACAGGCTGCCCGCCGTCAGCAGCAGGCCGGACTGGACCAGTGCGTACGCGTTGATCATCCACTGGACGTCGGCCGTGCCCGCGCCCAGCTCCTCCGTCAGGGAGGGGATGGCCACGTTGAGCACGGTGTTGTCGAGCAGCACCACCAGCGTGGCCAGGCAGACCACCGCCAGGATGGCCCACCGCCGCGGGTGCGGGGCGGCGGGCGGGGGGACGGGGGCGTGGGACAAGGGGACTCCAGGGGAGGGCCGGGGCGGCCGGGGCGGCCGTTCGTTGTACACCGTAGAGGAGTTCTTCTACGGTGTACAAGGGTTTTCCCGGGAGGCCGCCTCGGGCGGTCATGCCGCCGTCGACCGGGAGGCCGGCGCCGGTGATGCCCGCGCCCGCCCGGGAGGCCGGCAGCAGCACCGCCGCGGCCACCTCGTCCGGGCGGGTCGGCCGTCCGGTGGCGGTGCGGTCGGTGAAGTGCCGCACCGGGCCCGGGCAGACGCAGTTGGCGGTGACGCCGTACGTCCCCCGACCTTCTTGGCCGGCACCCGGGTGAACCCGATCAGCGCGTGCTTGGCGGCCGCGTAGGCGCACCGCCCCGGGGCCGGGTCGCGGATGTTGGCGATCCGCCCGGAGCGCTGCGGCAGCAGGTGGGCCAGGATGCGGCGGACAGCTCCAGTGCCGCATCCCGCCCGGCTCCGGCGGGCGGGCGGCGAAGGCCTCGTCGCGGACGGCCACCGGCGCCAGGCCGTCCTCCGGTCGGTACGCCCCGGCGGCGGCCAGGGCGACCGGTTCGCCGAAGCTGCGCCCCAACAGGACACCCGGGTGGATCCGGTGACGCTCCGGCGGGAGACGGAACGGGGGGAGCTCGGCGGCGAACAGGGTCGGGTGCAGGTCGGCGGGGGAGTCCCGCACCAACTCCTCCAGGGACGGGGCCCGTTCGTCGAGCCGGAGGCGGGAGGGGCGGGTCGACCGAGCCGGGCCAGCACGCCCGGCAGGTAGGCCCCCTGGCCGGGGAGCACGAAAGCGCAGCGCTCGGCCATGACAACTCATCGGCACAGAGCGGTACTTGGAAGGAGGGGGGGAACTCGCGCGGCAGCACGCACCGGCCCGGCGCGGACGGTGGGGCACTGGGTGCGGCGGACGGCCGCGGCGGATGAGTGCGGGGAGGGGGGCGGAGTCGGGTGCGGGTCGGGCGGTCGACCTCATCCGCATGCGTACGTTCACGTTACCCGTGCGGGTGACGGCGGTCATCACCCACACGGGTAAGGCGGGGCCGGTGGTCGGTCCGAGAGCCGCTCAGTCGAGCGGGAGGTCCGGTGCGGGGGTGGGAGCGGGCGCAGGTGCGGGCGGGCGGCGCAGGGTGGGGGTGCCCGCACCGATCAGGGCGACGGCGAGGACGCAGAGCAGGCCGCCGCTGACCAGGGCGGTCGCGCCCGAGGTCGCGGCGGCGACCAGGCCGCCGCGCAGGTTGCCCAGGTTCGGGCCGGCCTGCCCGACGATCTGCTCGGCCGCGCCGACCCGTCCCAACAGCCGGTCCGGGGTGTGCCGTTGGACCACGGTGCCGCGGGCGACCACGGACACGGTGTCCGCCGCCCCGGCCAGGACGAGCAGCGCCAGCCCCGTCCACGGGCCCGGCGCCAGGCCGAACAGCGCCAGCGCGAGACCCCAGGTCGCGGCGGCGGAGAGCATCACCAGCGACTGGTTCGCCCGCCGGGTGAACGCCCCCGACAGCAGGGACGCGACGGCGCCGCCCGTCGCGATCGCGGTCAGGAACAGCCCGAGCGTGCGCGGCCCCCCGTGGAAGCGCTCGGCGTTGACCAGCGGGAACAGGCTGACCGGCATCGACAGCACGGTGGCGGCCAGGTCCGTGAGCAGCGCGGCCCGCACGACGGGCGTCCGGCCCAGGAACGCCAGCCCGTCCCGCACCTCGCGCAGGCCCGAGCGGAGGGCGGTCGGAACCCCGGCGGTCGGGCCCCCGACGGTCGGGTCCCCCGTGCTCGGGCCCCCGGCGGTCGGGTCCCCCGCGGTCGGACGCATCCGGGGCAGGCGGAAGACCGCGTACAGGGCGGCCGCGAAGCTCAGCGCGTCGGCCAGGTAGCAGCCGCCCGGCCCGGCTCCCGCGACCAGCAGCCCGCCGAGCGCGGGCCCGAGCAGCATCGTCCCCTGGAAGGTGACGTGCTGGAGGGCCACGCCCGCCGCGACCTGTTCGGCCGGGAGCAGCCGCGGCAGGAACGTCCGGGCCGCCGGGCCCGCGAACGCGACGAACGCCGACTGCACCGTCACCAGCGCGACCACCCCGGCGGTCGGGAAGCGGCCGAGTGCCGCCTGCAGCGCGAGCAGCAGTGCGCACCCGGCCTGCCCGGAGGTGGCCAGCAGGTACAGCGCGCGCCGGTCCGAACGGTCGACCAGCGCGCCCGCGAACAGCCCGAGCACCAGCAGCGGGACCGCCTGCGCCAGGCCCACCGCCCCGGTCCACACCGTGCTGCGGGTGTCCTCCCAGACCTGGAACACCACGGCCACCAGCGCCATCTGACCACCGAGCCCGGAGACCGCCCCGCCGACCCACAGCCGCCGGAACGCCGCCGACCCGCGCAGCGGTGCGAGGTCGATCAGCAGGCGGCCCGCCCTCGCCGACCGCGCCCGCGCCGCCGCTCCCGCCGTCGTCCGCCTCACCGCCACCGCGGGTCCTCGGCGAGTTTCGCGGTGATCCGGTCGTGGAAGCTCCGGCGGGCGAGGGCCCGCTCGATGTCCTCGACCACCCGGCTGAGCGGGTACGGGAGTTCGGCCTCCAGTTCGGCGAGCGCGGCCTCGGTGGCCTCCCACTCGGCCGCCAGCCGCCCCACCACCTCCCGCGCCCTCGCGGTCAGCGCCACCCGCTTGCTCCGGGCGTCCGCCCCCGGCGCGGTCTCCACCCAGCCGGCCCGCTGCATCGCCGCGACCTTCTGGCTGAGCGCCGAGTGCGTGCGCTGGACGGACTCGGCCAGCTCGGTGATCGTCATCGGCCCGCGGGCGTGCAGCCGGAGCAGCTCCATCACGAAGCTCGACCGGAGTCCCTCGACGGGGGACTCGGCGTACACCCGGGCGATGTCCGCCTCGATCGCGTCCTGGAGCAGGCGCAGCGGGCGCCACAGGCTCTGTTCGGTGGGGTCGGGAACGGGGGGTTGGGGTGCTGTCATGCGGTCGATCGTAACAGCACTTGTATAAGTTCTGTTACGTATACGGGGAGGCCGCCGCCCGACCTGCGAACGCCCAGGTCAGAGGCCGGGGGCGGGCAGAGGGGCCTCGCCGGGCAGGGGGGTGCCGGTGCGGACCAGGGTGGTGTACGGGGTGGTGGCGACGCGGGCGCCCGGGGGGAAGGGGAGGGGCCGCTCGGGGACCAGGTCCTGCCAGGGGGCGGTGGCGGCGGGGCGGTGGCGGGCGCCGATGTCGGTGGCCCGGACGGTGACGGCGCCGTCCTGGAAGGAGACCACGAGGGGGACGCTGTCGGGGGAGAGGGAGAGCGGGAACGAGGACTGCTCCTCGACGGTGAACTGGGCCGAACAGAACTGCAGGGTGACGGCCTTGAGGTGGGCCAGCAGCGGTCGGGGCCCGACCGGGTCCAGCAGGGTGCGGTGCGCGGTGCAGACGGCGGACCCCTCGGCGTTGACGCTCGGCAGGGGCGGCGGGGCGAGACGGGTCCGGTAGCGGCTGCAGCCCGTGGTCGGGCACCGCCAGCGGTGCCGGGTGAGGCGGTCGAGGGATTCGGCGGGGAGGGCGGGTCGACCGGAGGCCGGGTGCGCCACGAGCCGGACCACCCGGCCGGGGCCGGGGCGGGGCTCGAGGCGGGAGACCCACGGGGGGAGGGGGACGCCGGTGGGGAGCGGTGAGATCAGCGGCAGGTCGAGGAGCGTCGCGAGTTCGGTCAGGCGTTCCTCGGGGGCGTCGGAGGTCTCGACCAGCTCGTTGTCGATCCAGCTGCGGACGGCCGCGCGGTCCCTCCGGTCCAGGGCGTCCAGGGAGGCGGGGTCGACGACCGCGTGGACGCCGGTGGCCGGCTCCCCGCGGTGGTCGATCAGGGCCCGGAGCGTCGCGTGGACCTGTCCGACGAAGTCGGGCGGCCCGGAGTGGATCAGGGCGGAGAGGTCGAGCAGGGCGTCGGCAGCGCCCGGAACGGTGGTGAGGGCGGCCTGGATCCGGTCCAGCTGGGTCGGGTACGGGGTGGAGCGCGGGGCGCCGAGCCGGTCCAGCGCGGTGGTCGCCACGAGCGGCCACCAATGGCTGCCACCGGCCAGGGCGAGGTCCAGGACGAGGCGGTAGGCGTCGGCGGCCCGCGAGCGGTCGGTCTCCTCGAAGGACGCGCCCTCCTCGGCGGCTTCGAGGATCTGCGCCTCGTTCCGGTCGGGGCGGAGCCTGGCCGGGCGGTCGTGCGAGGCGCCGGACGCTCCGACCAGCAGGACGCGGACCCCGGCGGTGGCGACGGTGCGGAGGAAGCTGCGCAGCGGCGCAGGGGTGACGACGACCAGGAGCAGGCGGTGGCGGTGCTCGACCAGGTGCTCCAGGACGGTGCCGGACCTGCGGGAACCCAGTTGCGCGTCCAGCCTTCCCCACAGGCGGTCGGAGTCCAGGCCGCGCGCGTCCAGGACGACCGGCCGGAGGCCGGCGACCAGCCGCTGGAGGCAGCGCAGCAGCGTGGTCAGCCGCAACTGCGGGCTCTGGAGGACCTCCCGGACGGTGCCGCCCCCGTGATCGTGGGCGATCCAGGTCATCAACTCGTCGAGCAGGAAGGGCGGTACGGACGACAGCGGGTCGGGGGCGAAGAACGGCAGGACGGTCTCCGCAACGTCCGCGGGGAGGCTGCGCTCGGACGGTAGGGCGAGGGAGTTCAGCAGGTCGGCCTTGGTGACGGGCGGGACGGCGCCGGCGGCGATCGCGGTGATCCGGGCGGCCAGCGCCTCGACGAAATCCTCGCTGGAGGGGCCGCGGCGGACGAGGAGGGTGAGCTGCGGGTGCCCCGGCGGAGAGGAGGGTGGTTCGGCGCGGAGCGGGTACTGGTCGATGATCAGGAGCAGGCGGCCGGGGCGGCCGAGGGCGAGGCGGAACTCCTGGAGGGAGGCGGAGCGCACCCGGCGGCCGTGGCCGGTCTCGAAGAGGCCCTCCGGGAGGAGCAGTTCGGCCTGCTGGCCGAAGGCCGCGACGGAGTGGCCGGTCAGGTGGACCACCACCAGGTCGTCGGGGCCGAGCCGGACATCCCCCGCCCAGTCGCGCAGCACCTGTAGGGTCGGCTGCTGCCCGTTCAACTCGGCTACCTGGTAGCCGAGTTGCCTGAAGGCCTGGGCGAGCAGGGTGGCCTGCGCGACCAGGGCCACTGCGCCCGGCTCGCTCCCGCCGGGGACGGCGGCGCCGACGACCGGCAGGAAGAAACGGCGTCCGGCGGTGGTGGATCCGGCCCGCACCGGGACGGTGGTGCGGGCCCAGGGACGGGCGTCGGCGGGGAGGGCGAGCGGGCCGTCCGGGTCCGGGACGGCCGCGGTGAAGCGGGAGTTGACCCCCGGGCGGTGGGTGGCCAGGTGGGCGGAGACGGTCGCGACGACCTGTTCGGCCTCGTCGCGGCGCAGGGTGGCGAGCAGGCGCTCCCGGACACCGGGCGCGAACTCGTAGGCGCGGTCCAGGGGTTCGGTGGCCGACCGGCCGGGGACGACGTACAGGATGCCGCTGAAGACGATCTCGGCGAGGTCGGCGGGCGGGCTCTCCGGCAGCATCGCGGACTGCACCAGCCGCATCACGCCGAAGTTGAGCGGCACGGTGGCCAGTAGCGCGGCGAGCCGGAAGACCCGGGGCTGCGCCTGGGCCAGGAAGGAGTCGAGGTCGCCGGTCGGCAGCGCGAGTCGGCGCACCTCGCTCGGCCCGGGGCGACGGCCGGGACGACGATCGGGGCCGAGCAGGACGGCGGGCGCGTCGTAGGCGTGCGGCCCGGCCACGGCCCGGGCCCAGGGGGCGAGCCACTCGGGGGTGAGGCCCAGCACGGGCACGGCCAGGGTGCCGGGCGGCTGCGGGGGCGGGGCCAGGGCGTACGGGGTGAAGCGGGGGTGCGGATCGGCCGGGGCGGCGGTGCGGAAACGGCCCGGCTCGGGGGCCAACGCGGTCTGCGACCACAGGTGTTCGGGCAGGGTGTGCAGGACGGCCGTCGGACCGGCCAGGGCCCGGCGGCGCAGCGCGGCGCGCAGCCGCGGCCCCGCCCAGTCGGGGTGGACGCCGTCGGTGAGGACGAAGGTGGCGGTGCGTCCGGGGCGGGCGGTGCCGGGGCCGGTGTCCTCGTCCGGGAGGTCGGGCCCGGTGAGGTGGTGCAGTCGGACGTCCCGGAAGAGGCCGGATCCGGCCAGCAGCGCGAACAGTTCGCGGGCCAGCGGCTCCCAGAGCGCCGCGCTGTCGCCGCGCGCGTCCACGACCAGCCGCAGGCCGAGCCAGCGGTCCAGGGCGGGCGCCAGGACGGGCCACCAGCGCGGATCGCGGGAGAGCAGCTCGGCGGTCGCCTCCTCGTCCAGCACGGTGCGGTCGACGGACGGCACCCGGCGCTTCAACGGCCGCAGCGCACGGGTGAGTTCGCGGCGGCGGGGCAGCACGCGGGCGGTGCCGACCCGGATCGGCGCGGCGGGCAGGGGCGGGGGTGGTGGTGGAGTGTGCGGCGGCGGGGCGTCCTGGCCGGTCGGGTGGTCGGGGTCCGGGCCGGAGGCCGGGGCGGGGTGCGGCCCGGGGTTCGGGTCGGGCAGGTGGAGCGGACGGTCCCGGGCGGGCGGCGGGGTGCGCTCCGGGATCGGGCGGGGCCGGGCGGGGGTGCGCGGCGGGCGGGCGGAAGCCTCGGCTCCCCCGGTGGCGCGGGGGAAGGACGGCCCGTCGGGACCGGGACCGGTAGGACCGTCCAACAGGGCGTGCAGCCAGAGCAGTTCGGCGAGTTCGCGGCCGGTCGGGGCGGGGTCCTCGGTGAGGTCGGCGAGCAGCGCGGCCAGGCGGCGGACGGCGTCCCGCTCCGGATCGGGGCCGGGAGCGGTGGTCACGGCCGACCGGTCGCGGAGTCGTTGAGGTGCTGCATGACCAGGTCGACCAGGCGCTCCCGGTCGGGCCCGGCGGAACCGCCGGACGGGCTCAACAGGTAGACCGCGTTCAGGAGTTGGTCGGTGGAGAGCTCGCCCGTCGCGGCCCGGGCCAGGAACGCCCCGACGGCGGCCTCGGCGGCCGCGCCCGCCCCCGGCAGGTGGGCCTCGACGATCGCGCGCAGCCGCTCGCCGTCCTGGTGCGCGGACGGCAGGTGCAGCCGGATGCAGCGGCGCAGGAACGCGGGCGGGAACTCCCGCTCGCCGTTGCTGGTGAGGATCACGAACGGGAAGGCCCGGCACTGCACCACCCCGCGGGTCACCGACACGGCCGGCCCGCCGTCGTGCGGGCGCACCGCGACGGTCGGCTGCTGGTCGGCGGCGCGGGTCAGCTCCGGGATCTCGAAGCCGCCCTCCTCGAAGACGTCGAGCAGGTCGTTGGGCAGGTCCAGGTCGCCCTTGTCGATCTCGTCGATCAGCAGCACCCGGGGCAGCGCGTACGGGGCGAGCGCGGTGCCGAGCGGGCCCAGGCTGACGTAGCGGCCGAGGTCGGCGAAGGGGGCGGCGGGGGGCGTTCCGGTCGACCAGGCGGTTCCGGTGGGGTCGACGGCGGGGGCGGGCTGGTGGCGGGCCAGACCGGCGTCCTCCAGGCGGCCGAGCGAGTCGTAGCGGTACAGGCCGTCGCGCAGCGTGGTGCGACTGTTGACGGACCAGCGCAGCACCGGGCCCAGGCGCAGCTCGCGGGCCACCGCGTCGGCCAGGGTGGACTTGCCGACGCCCGGATCGCCGCTGACCAGCAGCGGGCGGCGCAGGTACAGCGCGGTGTTGACGGCGTCGACGGTGCGCTCGTCGGCCCGGTACGCGGCCCGCCGGGGCAGCCGCCGACGGCCGCCGCCGACCGCGTCGCGGTCCACCCGGGCCAGGGTGCCGTCCGCACCGCCGTCGAACTCCCGCCAGGGCGGCGGGGGCGGCAGGTCGGCGATCCGGTCGTGGGGCTCGTCCACGCCCTGGTAGATGGGCCAGAGGGTCATCGGGGGAGTCCTTCCTGGGGGCGGGGAGAGGGAACGGAAGGCGGCCCCGCCGCGTCGGCGGGCCGGGCGGTGGCGGTGGTCGGGTCCGCGACCGTGGCCGGGGCGAGGCGGGTGCGCGGCAGTTGGCGGGCCGGGTCGTCCCAGAGCAGGACCACGCGGTGGCCGAGCGGGGCGTCCCGGCCGTCCGGGGCGGGGGCGTGCTCCGGGGCCGCGCCCGGGGCCGTGTCCGTGTCCGTGCCTGGATCCTGGGCCGGGCCCTGGGCCGGGGCGGGCGCGGGTTCGTCCAGTTCGGCCTCGTTGCGCAGGTCGTACACCCGGTCGGGGAGGGCGTCCCGGTGGGTGCCGGTGAGCGCCTTGCGGGCCGCGCGCAGGAAGCGGTCGTCCGGGCAGTCGCCCCGGCCGGGGGCGGCGCAGCCGGTGGCACAGACCTCCCGGTCGAGCGGTCGCGGGTCGCGGTCGCGTTCCCACAGCATCACCGGCACGCCGGAGGCCACCGCCACCCGGAACGCCCGGGACAGCACCTCGCCGCGCGGGGCCCCGGCCAGGGCCAGCGCGGTCAGCTCCGGGTCGGTGTTGAACGCGGCGTCCAGCGCCCTCGGGTGCTGGCGGCCGCGCCCGCACACGCACACCAGCGCCCGGTCCAGCGCCTGGACGTCCAGCCGCTCCCAGCGCCTGCGCCAGGCGTGGTGCAGCCGGGGCTCCTGGTGGCGCTCCAGCGGGCGGACCACCAGTTGGTGCTTGCGTCCCAGCGTCCACCAGTCCAGTCCCGGCCACAGCCGCCAGTCCGCGTAGTCCTCGTCCAACGCCTCGTGCGGCAGCACCAGTTCGACCAGTACGGCCCGATCGCTCCCGTCCAGCGCCTCCACCACCTCGATCTGCGACGGGAGCAACTCGGCCAACAGGGACAGGGCCTGGGGAAGCGTCAGCTCACCGGACTCGGCCCCGGCCGGGACGATCTCCGCGGCGCTGCGGAACTGCCACACCATCACGTGGTACCGGCCGCGGTCGCGCAGCGAGTGCCGGACCCGGCCGATCACCGAGGGACGCGACGCGCCGCCCGCCGCACTCGCTCCCGCGGCTGTTCCCGTGGCCGATCCGTTGAGCGTCGCCGCGTGCGGGTCGTCGGCGATCCGCTCCCGGGCCGCCTCGCCCCGGCCGGTCTCGCCGGCCCGGATCAGCAGCCGGTCGCGCAGCCCCCGGGCCACCGGCAGGTGGGGCGGCAGGGAGCGCACCAGGTCGGCGCAGTAGGCGAGTTCGGGCGTCAGCCGGTCGCCGCCGAGGGTGATCCGGGCGGCCAGCTCCAGGTACGCGTCGCGACGGTCCAGCAGCGGCAGGTCCGGCTCCGGGGTGCCCGGCGGGGCGGCGCGCAGGAACGCGGCCCGCAGCTCGGCGGAGGGACCGGCGGGCAGCTCGGCGAGCAGCGCCAGGAACGCCCGGTCCGCGGACCGTTCCGCGCCCGCGCCCGCCCGCTGCTCCTCGGCCAGCGCGTCGGCGAGCGAACGCCACCGGTCGTCGGCGGCGTGGAAGCGGTCGTGCGCGCCCAGCACCCGCCGGTACGCCGCCGGGTCCAGCAGCCGCAGCGCCGACACCGGCACCCCGTAGCCGCCCATCGCGCTGTCCTCCTGCCGGGTGGCCTTCACCACCGCGGCCACCCCGCCCGACCGGTGGCTGAGCACCGGCCCGCCCGACAGGCCCCGGTTGACCTCGCCCGCCACCAGCTCCAGCAGCGCCCGCCCGAACGGGCCGGTCCACCCACCGGTGTCCAACAGGGCGGTGCGGGGCCCCAGTTCGAGCGTGAACCCGGCGGCCGTCAGCTTCGTCCCGGACGACGGCGACTCCGGGTCCAGCCACACGCACGGGTGCCCGACCGGCGGGTCCTCCACCTCCAGCAGCGCCAGGTCCGGGTACGGGTACAGCGCGCACGGGGAACGGTCGACCAGGGACTCGTCCGGCGCGGCGGCCAGCACCGTCGCGCCGTACGCCACCTCCCCGTGCTCGACCCGCACCCGCGCCCCCGCCGTGCCGCCCGCCACGTGCGCGCAGGACAGCACGTAGCCGGGCGCGACGAAGAACCCGCTGCCGTCCGTCCGGCCGCTCACCCGGACCCGGCAGCGCTCCAGCAGCGCCTGCAGGGCGGTCAGTGGGTCGGTGGAGTGCCGCATCGCGTGCGCAGGGGCCCGCCGTGCTCAGGCCCCGGCGGGGGCGGGGTCGGCGGGGGCGGGGTCGGTTGCGGTAGGTGTCTCAACGGACGGTTCCTCGGAGGGTTCCTCAGCGGACGGCTGCTCGGCAGGAGGCTGTGCGGCGGACGGGCCGTCGGCGGTCCACTTCAGGGCGACCTTGAAGGTGGCCTTCCCGCCGACCCCGGTCAGCGCGGCCACCACCCCGCCGCGCCCGGCGGCCAGTTCCAGCCCGAACTCGACCGACACCTCGTCGGGCCGGGCCGCCGCGACCGCGCTGCGCACGTTGGCGGCGACGGCGTGCAGCGACTCCTGCAACCCCTCCAGTCGGGTGGCGAGTTGACCGCCCAGCCCGCTGTCGCGCGGCCCCGACGGGCCCTCCACCAGTGCCCAGACCGTCTGCCCGTCCGGCATCGCCAACTCGACCAGCTGCTGCATCTCCCCGCCCCTCCCCAGGCCGCCGCTCCCCACGGCGACCCCCATGCTAGAACGCCCGTGCGGCGGCCCGGGCCGCTCGGCCGGAATTCGTCCCGCCCGAGGGGACGACGCGGATCACATCGGCAGGTGGCAATCAGCACAAGGTAGTTGACCTGGCATCAGATTCCTTCGGCGAAGAGGCCGGAGGGTGAGCGGCGGTACGCCCCCGGGGGTCGGCCGTGGGCGCGCTTGAACGCGGTGGCGAAGGCGAACTCGGAGGTGTAGCCGAGGTGGGCGGCGACGGTGCGCAGCGGGGCGTCGGTCTCCCGGAGCAGGCGGGCCGCGCTGGTCATCCGCCACCAGGTCAGGTAGCGCAGCGGCGGCAGGCCGACCGTCGCGGCGAAGCGCCGGGCGAACGCCGCCCGCGACAGGCCCGCCCGGGCGGCCAGCCCCGCGACCGTCCAGGGTTCGCCCGGGGCGGTGTGCAGCGCGTGCAGGGCGGCGGCGAGTGCGGGGTCGCCCAGGGCGGCGGCCCAATCGGCCGTTCCTGCCGGGGAGTTCGGGGCATCCCCGGAGTTCCGGACGGCGGGGTCGGTGAAGCAGCGGCGCAGCAGGTACACCAGCAGGGTGTCCAGCAGGGCCGGGACGATCGCGTCGGTGCCCAGCCGCGGGCCGTTCGCCTCGGCGGCCAACAGGCCGACCGCGGCGTGGAGTTCGGGGTGGTCGGCCGGAGCCGACGGCAGGTGCAGGAGCTCCGGCAGGGTGTGCAGCAGCGGGTGCGTCCGGGACGGGTCGGTCCGGTAGGCCCCGCAGAGCAGCACGGTCGCCGGGCCGTCCAGGCCGAGCCGGTCCACGCGGTCGGCGGCGACCAGGGCGGTGTCGGCCGGGCTGGTGCCGGTCGGGCCGGTGCCGGTCGGGAAGCTGTCGGGGGTGCACGCGGGCGCGACGTCGGAGGCGGTCGGCGAGTCCGCGAGGACGTGCCCGCTGCCCCGCGGCAGGAACAGGACGTCCCCCCGCTCCAGCCGCAGCGGCGCCGCGTCCGGACGCAGCAGCCAGCACCGTCCCTCCAGCACCAGCTGGAAGGCCAACGCGCCCGGCACCGCGGCGAACTCCTGCGCCCACGGTGCGTGCCACCGCACCCGGGCCGACCGGGGCCGCCCCGTCCGCGCCACCGTGACCACATCGCTCAGCACGTCCACGGGGCGAGCCTACGGGCGAGACGCTCGCGTAGGAAAAGGGCACCCTGACACATGGATCGTCTCGCCACGGCGGCCGTAGGTTCTCGGTACGAGGACGAGCGCGGCACGGGGCGCACGAACGCGGCACGGACCGGCGCCGGAACGAGGGGAACCACCATGACGACCACGACCACGACGCACCGCACCGCGGACGGGACGGCGACGATGCGGGCCGTACGCCTGCACGCCTTCGGCGACCCGTCCGTGCTCCGCCTCGAGACGGACGCGCCGCGGCCCCGCCCGGTGGCCGGGCAGGTGCTGCTGCGGGTCGCGGCCACCTCCTTCAACCCGACCGAGGCCGCGCTGCGCGCCGGGCTGCTGCAGTCCTTCCTGCCGGTGGACCTGCCGTACGCGCCGGGCTGGGACGTCTCCGGCACGGTGGTCGAACTGGGGCCGGGAACAACGGAGTTTGCCGTCGGCGACCGGGTGGTCGGCCGGGTGGACGCGGGGGGCGGAGCCGCCGAGTACGCGGTGGCCCCGGCCGGGGCGCTGGTGGCCGCGCCGGAGTCGGTGCCGCTCGCGCACGCGGCCGCGCTGCCGGTGGCGGGGCTGACGGCCTGGCAGGCGCTGTTCGAGCACGGGCGGCTGGCGACGGGGCAGCGGGTGCTGGTGAACGGCGCCGGGGGCGGCATCGGCGGCTTCGCGACGCAACTGGCCAAGCACGCCGGAGCCGAGGTGATCGCCACCGCGAGCCCGCGCAGCGCCGACGCGGTGCGGCGGCAGGGTGCGGACCTGCTGATCGACTACACGGCCGGACCGGTCGCCGCCGCCCTGGACGGCGAGCCCGTCGACCTGCTGCTCAACCTCGTCCCGCTCGGCCCGGCCGACACCGCCGCCCTGGTCGCCACCGTCCGCCCGGGCGGACGGGCCGTCTCGGTCACCACCCCCGTCGAAGCCCCCGCGGGCTCCGGGGTGACGGCGACGCACCTGGTGGCCCGCAACGACCCGCAGCAACTGGCCGCCCTGGTGGAACTGGTCGACCGGGGCGCACTCGTCCTCGACATCAGCGCCACCCGTCCGCTCGCCGACCTCGCCGAGGTGCACCGCCTGGGCGAGTCCGGCGGGATCCGGGGGAAGGTGCTGCTCACCCCCTGAGGCGGCTCCCCGGGGGCGGGGGTGCAGCGGGCGGCCGGTGCGGCGGCCCCGTCCAGGCCGGGGGTGACGAGGCGCCGGAGGTCGGAGACGCCGCGGTAGCGGACGGCGGTCGTGCCGGTCCGCCGGGCGGCCTCGGTGTTGGTGCGGCTGTCGTCGACGAAGGCGCAGCGGTGGGCGGGGACGCCCGCGAGTCCGGCGGCGATCCGGTAGATCCCGGGGTCGGGCTCGGCGAGGTGGGGGCGGGAGCTGTTGACCACGTGGTCGGCCAGGTCGGCCAGGTCGGCGATGCCGAGGTGGGCGAGGTCCTCGTCGAGCCGGACGGCGGCGTTGGTGACCGGCACCAGCGGGACGGCACACGCGCCGGAGCAGCTCGACCACCTGCCGGTCCACCCGGGACGGGGCGTGGCGGAAGCGGCGGCGAGTTCGGTCGCCCGCGCGGCGGGGACCAGGGCGGCCGGCGCCTCGGCGACGGAGGCGGCCCACTCCTCCCGGCCGATCCGGCCCAGCAGCAGCGGCAGGTCCCGCCCCGGGGCGTAGGCGATCTTCGCGGTGGTGCCGCGAGCGAGGCCGACGGCCCGCTCCGGGCGCTCCACCTCGTCCGGGTCGTAGAAGCGGACGACGCGGTCCAGGACGCACAGGAGGCGTCGAACGGGGCGGCGGAGCGGGTGTCGTGCACGGTCCGTGACCGAGCCAGGGCGTCACCGTCCCGCGCAGGGAGCACTTCCGCGCCGCCCCCGCGCCCGCCCCCGCGCCGTCAAGAGCCGGCCGCAGGGGGTCCGCGCACGATCCGCCGTCAGTAGTCTGGCGCCGCAAGGGGCCGCACCCCCCACCGACCAGGAAAGCAGGAACCGCACCCATGGTGAATCTCGCCGACGTGGCCCGGCACGCGGGCGTCTCGCCCAGCACCGTCAGCTACGTGCTCAGCGGCAAGCGCTCGATCTCGGAGGCCACCCGCCGCCGCGTCCAGCAGGCCGTCGAGGAGCTCGGCTACCACCCGAACGCGGGCGCCCGGGCGCTCGCGGGACGGCGCTCCCACATCATCGCGCTCGTCGTGCCGCTGCGCACCGACGTGTACGTGCCGATCATGATGGAGATCGCCGTCTCGGTCACCATGGCGGCCCGCCAGTACGGCTACGACGTGCTGCTGATCACCAACGACGAGGGCCCCGACGGGGTCCGCCGGGTCGCCGCCAGCGGACTCGCGGACGGGGTCATCCTGATGGACGTCCAACTCGACGACGAGCGCATCCCCATCCTGCGCGAGCAGGGCATCCAGGCCTCGCTGATCGGCCTGCCCGCCGACAGCACCGGCCTGTCCTGCGTCGACCACGACTTCGCCGCGGCCGGCGCCCAGTGCGCCGACCACCTCGCCGACCTCGGCCACCGGGACGTCGCCTTCATCGGCTACGCCCCCGCCGTCTACCAGCGGCACGCCGGGTACGCCGAACGCACCCTGACCGGATTCCGGGAGCGCGCCCTCACCCGGGGCCTGAGATTCCTCCACCGCCCCTGCGAGGGCACCTACGAATCCACGGCGGGCACCCTGGCCCGGATCCTCGCCGACCGGCCCGACACCACCGGTTTCGTGGTGCAGAACGAGAACGCCATCGGCCCGCTGCTGCAACTGCTGCCCACCAGCGGACGCACCGTCCCCGAGGACGCCTCGGTGGTCGCACTCTGCCCCGAACAGCTCGCCGAGCAGTACGCCCCCGGGCTGACCGCCGTCACCGGGCCCGCCCAGGAACTCGGCCGGGTCGCCGTCGACCAGGTGATGCGTCGGATCGCCGCCGCCGAACGCGGCACCGATCCCGAGGACGAACTCGTCCTGCTGGCCCCCGTCCTCACCCCCCGGCAGAGCAGCGGCCCGCTGCTCACCCCCGTCCCGCCCACCCGAAGGAGGTAGCCCCGTCCGCGACGGTCGGCCACCCGGCGGCCGCGTCCGCCTCGGCCCGCACTGCGTCGGCGCAGCGCACCAACTGCGAGCGCCGGAAAGCCGATCGGACGAGCCGGCGCTGTCGCCGGTGGTTCCGGTGCGGGCAGGTCACCAGCCCGGTCACCGCCACCAGGTCGCCGCGCCCGTGCGGCGAGGACAGGAGAGGACGGGCACGGCGGGATCGACCACGTCCACCCATCGTGCGCCCGCTCCGACCGGCCCCGAACCGCCCTGCCGCGCACCCCGGTTCGCCGACCGCGGACGCGCAAGCGCGGCGGCACGGGCATGCGGGGGGGGGCCCCGAGGCGTCCGGTTGACGGTCCGTACGGGGGCGGACGATTGCCGTGCGGCGGAACGGACAGGCGTTCGTGGGCGGCCTACCCTTGGACAGCACGGAAGGACGTGACGACGTGGCCCACCGGAAGAACGGCAGCGCGGGGGAGGCCATCACCGCGCGCCTGCGCGCCCAGACCGCCGAACTCGCGGCCCTCGAGCCCGACGTCCGCGCCGACCGGCCCGACGCCGTCCACCGGATGCGCGTCGCCACCCGCCGCCTGCGCAGCGCCCTGCGCACCCACCGCCGCCACCTGCGCGGCGACCACAGTTCGACCGAGGACGAACTGCGCTGGCTCGGCCGCGCCCTCGGCCGCGCCCGCGACGCCGAGGTCCTCGGTGCCCGCCTGCTCGCCCAGGCCCGCGAACTGCCCCCCGGCAGCGGTCGCGACCGCGTCCTCGGCGAACTCACCGCCTGGCACGCCCGCGAGACCCGCGACGCCCGCACCCGCGTCCTCGCCGCCCTGGACACCGAACGCTTCCGCCGCCTGCTCGCCACCCTCACCGCGCTCGCCGCCGACCCGCCGCTCAACTCCCGTGCCGCCAAGCCCTACGGGCCCGAACTCACCCGCACCCTGCGCCGCGAGCACCGCCGCACCGCCGAACGCCTCGCCGCCGCCCGCCACACCCCCGAGGGCCCGGCCCTCGAACGCGCCCTGCACGACGCCCGCAAGGCCGCCAAACGCGCCCGCTACGCGGGGGAGACCGCGGGCCGTCCCGCCCGCGCCTTCACCCGCCGGATGAAGGCCCTCCAGGACGTCCTCGGCCGCCACCAGGACGCCGTCGTCGCCCGCGACGCCCTCCGCACCCTCTCCGACGGCAGCTTCGGCTACGGCGCGCTCTACGGCCGCCAGACCGCCGAGCTCGCCTTCGCCCGCGAGCTGCTGCCGCAGGCCTGGGAGGAGGCCGCCCGGCGGCCGCGGAAGCTGCGCTGAGACTCTTCGGCAGACGGGGCGGGAACGATCAGGGGCCCGGGGAACGGCGGGCTCGGGGCTGCTCACGGTGCAGTGCCGGTGCGTGCCATTGGCTTCGGGTTCTGTTACCGCGGCCCGAAGCAGCACGGACATCCCGATGGGCTCCGGCCACCAGCAGCTCGGACCCGCCGTTCCCCGGGCCCCTGACGGGGCCCTTGTGACGGGGCCCTTGTGACGTGGCCCTTGTGACGTGGCCCTCGTGACGTGGCCCTTGTGACGCGGCCCTCGTGCGGGGGCCGGGCTCAGGTCGGGTCCAGCCCCGCGGCCCGTGCGGCGGCGCGCAGCAGGTCGTCGACCATCGTCGGGGTGAGGCGCCCCGTGTAGGTGTTGCGGGGGCTGACGTGGAAGCAGCCGAAGAGGTGCAGTTCGGGGTCGGCCGGGTCGACGGGGCGGAGCGCCACGTGGGCGCCGTGGCCGAAGGCCGGTTTCGGGCGGGGCACCTGCCAGCCCGCGGCGGCCAGGACGGGGAGCAGGGCCTGCCAGGCGAAGCCGCCGAGGGCGACCACGGCGCGGACGGTGGGACGGAGCTGTTCGAACTCCCGGACGATCCACGGGCGGCAGGTGTCGCGTTCGGCGTTGGTCGGTTTGTTCTCCGGCGGGGCGCACCGCACCGGGTCGGTGATCCGCACGCCGTGCAGCCGCAGGCCGTCGCCGCGCCAGGTGGACTCGGGGCGGTTGGCCAGGCCGAGCCGGTGCAGCGAGGCGTACAGCAGGTCGCCGGAGGGGTCTCCGGTGAAGATCCGGCCGGTGCGGTTGCCGCCGTGCGCGGCGGGGGCGAGGCCGACCAGCAGCAGCCGGGCGTCGTACGGCCCGAAGCCGGGGATCGGACGGGCCCAGTACTCCTGGTCCTGGAAGGCCCGGCGCTTGACCAGCGCGGTCTCCTCGCGCCAGGCCACCAGCCGCGGGCAGGCCCGGCAGTCGACCACCAGCTCGTCCAGCTCGGCGAGGTCGCGGACCTGCGGGGCCAGCACGGCCGGGGACGGTGCGGGGGTCGGTTCCATGGTCGGAATCCTACGATCGGCGACCGGTCCGGGGCGGCACGGCGCGGTCGGCCGCGCTCCGGCGTCGGACGGTGCGGGACGGTGCGGAGTAGCGTGGAGGTACGGGTCCGGGCGCGGCCCGGGTTCTCGGTTTCTCGGTCTCGGGTCGAGGTGACGGCGATGATCGTGGTCGGCGCGTTGATCGCGCTGCTGGTGGTGCTGGCGGTGTACGCCGGGTTGAGCGTGCGGATGGTCCAGCAGACCCAGCGCGGGGTGGTGTTCCGGTTCGGCCGGGTGCGGGGCGAGGTGCGCGGGCCGGGGCTGGCCCGGATCCTGCCCGTCGCGGACCGGTTGCGGCGGGTGAACGTGCAGACCGTCACGATGCCGATCCCCGCGCAGGAGGGCATCACCCGCGACAACGTGACCGTCCGGGTCGACGCGGTGGTGTACTTCAAGGTGGTCGACCCGGTGAAGGCGATCGTCGACGTCCAGGACTACGGCTTCGCGATGTCGCAGGTCGCGCAGACCTCGCTGCGGTCGATCATCGGCAAGAGCGAGCTGGACGACCTGCTGGCCAACCGGGAGCCGATCAACCAGGGGCTCGAACTGATGCTGGACAGCCCGGCGTTGGGCTGGGGCATCCAGATCGACCGGGTCGAGATCAAGGACGTGGCGCTGCCCGAGTCGATGAAGCGCTCGATGGCCCGGCAGGCCGAGGCGGACCGGGAGCGGCGGGCCCGGATCATCACCGCCGACGGCGAGTTCCAGGCGTCCGCTCGGCTCTCGGAGGCCGCGAAGGTGATGGCCGCGACGCCCGCCGCGCTCCAACTGCGGCTGCTGCAGACCGTGGTGGAGGTCGCCGCGGAGAAGAACTCGACCCTGGTGCTGCCGTTCCCGGTCGAGCTGCTGCGCTTCCTGGAGAGCGCCACCGGGCGCGCCACCGCTCAGGCCACCGAGGCGGCCCGGGCCGCCGGGGCGATCGGCCCGGACGGGCGCGCGGAGGACGACCTGGGCCCGGAGGGCGAACGGGGCCCGGAGGACGCGCGGGGCGTGGAGCAGTTGGAACTCCCGCAGGTCGCCGCCGCGGCCGAACGCGCCGACGGCCAGGGCCCGTTGCGGGTGGCCCCGCCGCACGCGGCCTGAGCGGCCCGCCCCAGCGGTGGCGGACCGCCCCCGCCCGGGGCGAGCATGGAGGGGACGGACGTACCGTGCACGGGGCCGCCGTGCGCCAGCCACCTCGGGAGGTCCGGTCATGACCACCGCGAAAGAGATCATGCACCCCGGAGCGGAGTGCGTCACCGGCGAGCAGACCCTCGCCGAAGCCGCCCGGATCATGCGCGACCGCGGCGTCGGCGCGCTGCCGATCTGCGGCGAGCGGCAGAAGCTGCTGGGCATCCTCACCGACCGCGACATCGTCCTCAAGTGCGTCGCCGAGGGGCGCGACCCCGCGGCCGTCCGCTGCGTGGAACTCGCCGCCGGGCGCCCGATGGTGATCGAGGAGGACGAGGAGGCGGACCTCGTGCTGCAGGTGATGGAGGAGCGCCGGGTGCGCCGCCTGCCGGTGATCAACCACCCGGACCACCGGCTCGTCGGCATGATCAGCGAGGCGGACATCGCCCGCCACCTCTCGCAGGAGCGCCTCGCCGAGTTCGTCACCGCCGTCACCGCGCGCTGAACCCCGCCGCACCACCGGCCACCCGCAACCGGGGGCGGGCGGCCTCCGACCCTCCGGCGGGCCTCCGACCCTCCGTCAGGCCTCCGACCCGCCGGAGGCGAGGACTTCCCGCTCGCCGCCGGGTGAGCGGGGGCCCGCAGGGCGTCACTTCAGGCGCAGGTACTGCTTGGGCACCTCGGCCAGGAAGGCGTCCGCGATCACCTGGTAGCCCGCGTCGTTGGCGTGGATGTCGCCGCGCGCCATGTTGGTCCACTGCAGGATCCGGGCCACGTTCAACGGCACCTGCTGCCCGCCCAGCGGCACCGTCGGCGTGAAGGAGTCGGTGGCGAAGGCGCCCGCCACGTCGGCCGTCGGGACGCGGTGGCGGGCGTCCACCGAGTCGATCACCTGGTTCAGCGAATCGCTCAACCGCACCGAGGCGGTGGCGAGTTCCTTGCCCCGGTCGCCCGTCGTCCAGGCGGCCAGGAACGGGTCGTACAGGTTCATCCCGACGATCCGGGTGTGCGGGCCCGCCGCCGCCCGCAACTGGCCCAGGATCCGGTCGAGCCCGGTGCGGACCTGCTCGATGCCGTTCAGCGCGCACGGCAGGTCCAGCGTCCCGCCCGCGGCGCAGCGCTGCACGTCGTTGGCGCCGATGTCGATGGTCACCAGCACCTCGTCCTTCCGGTGCGCCGCCAAGTAGGCGACGGCGGCCTCCAGTTGGGATCCGGAGAAGGAGTGCGGGTACGGGCAGCCGCCGTCCGCCATGGTGCCGGTGGTCTCGCCCGGGCAGCCCAGGTCGGTGAACTCGAACGCGCGGTGCTGCTGCGCGGCCCGCGCGCCCAGCGTCCGGGCCAGGTCCTGCGCGTAGCCCCGGCCCACCACGTGACCGCCGGTCGGCGTCGACTGGTAGCCCGCCGCCAGCGAGTCCCCGAGCGCCAGGTAGTACGTGGGGCGGTGCGGGCCGCCCCTCCCGCCGCTCCCGTCCGGTCCGGGCTGCCCGCCCGGCGCGGCGGCGGCGGGGACGGTGCCCGCCGCGGCGAGCGTCAGGGCGGCGAGAGCGGCGGCAACGAGCGTGCGGCGGCGCGCGATCGGGCGCACGGAACCTCCAGGCGGTGGATCACGATCGGATCGACCAGGGGAGGCTACTGCCCGGTACCGCCGGTGGGTAGGGGTCCCGGCCCGACTGCCGGTCCCCGCCCCCGTTTCCCGTCCGCGCCCTGCCCGTCCGCGCCCTGCCCGGGCGGGGCCGCGTGGGCGGGGCCGCTCAGCCGGGGAAGGCGTAGACGGTGGTGGCGTGGGCGACCGGGTCGGTCGGGGCGTCCGGGGTGGCCAGGGTGATGTCGGCGAAGGCGACCCGGCGGCCCAGCTTGGTCAGGCGCGCGGTGACCAGCAGGTCGGTGTCGCGGGCCGGCCGCTGGAAGGTGGTGGACAACTGGACGGTGGTCATCGGCGCGAAACCGCCGAGCGCCGCGGAGATCGCGATCACGGTGGCGGTGTCGGCCGCCGCCGTCATCGCCTGCCCGGACAGCCCGCCGCCCTCCCGGGCCAGCCGGTCCGACCAGGGCAGCCGGAGCACCGCGTGGCGCTCGCCGGTCTCCACGACGGACAGCCCCAGCTCCTGCACCCAGGGGGCGAAGTGCGCGGCGAGGATCCCGTCCGCCTCGGCGGGGGTGAGCTTGCGGTCCGCGCCGCCGGTGGCGGGGGTGGGGGAGGTGGTCATGGAGCCGATGGTAGGGGCCGGTGGTGACGCAGCGCCATAGTCCGTGCGCGCAGCGTGCACCGGGTCGTGGGGGTGGCGGCCGCGGTGCATGGTGGTGGGGTGGGAGCGCGGCGGAGACTGGCCGGACTGCTGGGCGAGTGGCGCACCGGACACCTGATGGTGCTGTTGCCGCTCGGCCTGATCGTGCTGATCTCCGCCGTCGACATCTCGATCTCCCCGAACATCCACCTCGGCCCGCTGCTGGTGGTCGCCCCCGCCATCACCCCCTCCATCGGGGGCACCCGGCTGACCGCCCTGGTCGGCGTCCTCGCCCTGGTCGCGCAGGCCGTCATCGCCACCCTGCACGGCGGCCTGTTCACCCCCAACCACCAGGCGCAACTGCTCGCCCTCACCGTGGTGACCTGCGTCATCGTCGCCTACACCCGCCTCCGCGAACGCCACGACCGCGAACTCGACCGGGTCCGCACCGTCTCCGACGCCGTCCAGCGCGTCCTGATGCGCCCGCTGCCCGACCGCGCCGGGCCGCTGCGGATCGCCACCCGCTACCTCGCCGCCGACGACGAGGCCAACGTCGGCGGCGACCTGTACGCCGCCGTCCGCACCCCGCGCGCCACCCGGCTGCTGATCGGCGACGTCCGTGGCAAGGGCCTCGCCGCCGTCGGCGACGCCGCCGCGCTGCTCGGCGCGTTCCGCGAACTCGCCCACCGGCACGAGGACCCCGCGGCCCTGGCCGACGCCCTCGAAGCCTCCTACCGCCGCCACCTCGACGAACTCGCCGACAGCGGCCAGGAGGTCCAGGAGAACTTCGTCACCGCCCTCGTCCTCGACCTCCCCGACGACCGCCCCACCGCCCGGATCGCCGACTGCGGGCACCCCCCGCCGCTGCTCCTCACCCCCGGCCGCGCCCGGCCCCTCCCGCTGCGCCGCGCCGCACCGCCGCTCGGCATGAGCGCACTGGGGCCGGTCGAGCGGCGCACCGAGGAGTTCGACTTCCCGCCCGGCAGCACCCTGCTCCTCCACACCGACGGCGTCACCGAGGCCCGCGGCGCCGACGGCGCCTTCTACCCCCTGCCCGACCGCGCCGCCGCCCTCCCGGCCGACGGCCCCCGCGCCCTGCTGGACGCGCTGCGGCTGGACCTGCTCGCCCACGTCGGCGGCCGCCTGATGGACGACGCCGCGCTGGTCGCCGTCGCACGGACGCGCTGAGGGGGCGCCCCGGGCGGGCGGCGTTCGGCCCGTGGACGGGGCTGTCCGCGCAGGTGGGGCGCTGGATAGGGTGGGGCGGCCCGCACCGTCGTCGGACCGGAGGAACCTCCCGTGCAGCCGATCACTGACCGCCCGATCCGTTGGGGCGTCCTCGCCACCGGTGGGATCGCCACCTCCTTCGTGGCGGACCTGGCGGCCGTCCCCGGCGCCGAGGCGTTCGCCGTCGCCTCCCGGCGGGAGGAGACCGCCCGGGCCTTCGCCGAGCGGCACGGCATCGCGCACGCGTACGGCAGTTGGCAGGAGCTGGCCGCCGACCCCGAGGTCGACGTCGTCTACGTGGCGACCCCGCACGCCGCGCACCACACCGCGACCGCGCTGCTGCTGGAGGCGGGCAAGGCGGTGCTGTGCGAGAAGCCGTTCACGCTGAACGCCGGGCAGGCCGCCGAACTGGTCGCGCTCGCCCGCAAGCGCGAGGTCTTCCTGATGGAGGCGATGTGGACGTACCTCGACCCGACGGTGCGGCGGATCGCCGAACTGGTCGCGGACGGGGCGATCGGTGAAGTCCGCTCCGTGCAGGCCGAGTTCGGGTTCACCGCGGAAGAGGACCCGACCCACCGGCTGTGGGACCCGGAGGCGGGCGGCGGCGCCCTGCTCGACCTCGGGGTGTACCCCGTCGCGTTCGCCCACCTGCTGCTGGGCGCACCGGAGTCGGTGCAGGCCCGGGCCCGGCTGACCGACCTCGGGGTGGACGCCAACACCGGCATCCTGCTCGGTTACGCCAACGGCGCGACCGCCCTGCTGTCCTGCTCGCTGGACGTGCAGTGCGGCCAGCGCGCCTCCGTCCAGGGCAGCGCCGGCCGGATCGAGATCGACCGGGACTTCTTCCACCCCACCGGGTTCACCCTGCACCGCTACGGCGCCGAGCCCGAGGTCTTCACCGGCCCCGCGAGGGTGGGGAACGGCTACGGGCTGGAGGCCGCCGAGGTGATGCGCTGCCTGCGGGCGGGCGAGACCGAGTCCCCGCTGGTGCCGCTGGACTCCACGCTCTCCGTGATGCGCACCCTCGACGCGGTGCGGGAGCGGATCGGGGTCCGCTACCCGGGCGAGTGATCCCCCGTCAGGGCCTCCCGGCTCGCACGGCCCCTCGGCCTGCCCGCAGGCCCGCAGCGCCCCCGCCCGTGCGGGCGGACGGGTCCGGCCCGCAGTGCGGCCCGAACGGCCGTACTGCGGGCCGGAGTTCGTCCGACGCCGTGGTCCGGCCCCGTACGGGCGGTGCGCAGCGCCGACCTCCCGCCGGCCGGGGCCCCGGGCGCAGTTCCACCGGTTCGTCGGCGGTGCCGACCGGCGTCCGGCCCGCGTTGAGCACCACGTGCTCCACGACCCCGGGCAGGTGCGGGGTCGAGGACCGCCGGGCCCCGGGCGGAGAGGCGGCCGACAGGGTGGCCCGGTAGTCGGTCTCGGCGGCGAAGTCCTCGAGGTTGTCGGCGAGGAGGTCGAGGGCTTCCGATCCTCCCCGGATCCTCAGGGGCCGGGCTTCCGCGACGATCGAAACGGTGGCCCGCTCCGGATCCTCCCGGAACGCGATCTCGGACAGCGGCCTCTCGTGGGGAAAGGGGCGCCGGTTCTCCGAGGGGTCACGGCTCCCGGCCTTCCCCCGCAGCAGCCAGCCCGAACGCCGGCAACCCTCGGCGCGTCCCGGAGGGCTCGAGCTCTCCGGTCTCCCCGGTCAGGCCGTTCCCCCGGGCCGGGTGGTGCGGCCGAGCCAGGCGGCAGCCTCCTCGCGCGGCAGGCGGCGCTCCAGTCGCAGCGTGGGTGCGAGCCCCTCGAAGACCCGCCCGCTGGTCCAGCCGAACGGTTCCCCGGGCGGTTCCAGGACCAGCACCCGCACGCCGTCGAGCGGCCGGACGTCGGCGGGGACGCCCTCGGGGGCGACGTAGCCGCCGTGGCCGTCGAACAGGCGGAAGCGGCGGAACACCGGATCGTCCGCGGGTCGCCGCGGGTCGCCGTGGGTTGCGGCCGCCACCCAGCTCGGGGCGGGCCGCTCGCCCGGCAGCAGGCCGCGGAGCCGACTGCCGATCAGGCGGTCCGCGAGCAGGGTGTGCAACTGGAAGTTGTCGCCGATCCCGCTCATCGTCAGCGCGAAGCCGCGCCCCGAGGCACGGTCCAGGACGACCAGCGGCTCGTCGTCCAGGACGGTGGTCAGCTGCTGCACCCAGCGGGCCCGTCCGGCCACCCCGCCGAGGCCGAACTCCGGCGGGACGGAGGCCAGTTCGGCGACCTCCTCGGTGGCTGCGGACAGCTCCCGGAGCTGCGCGGGGTCGACCGCGTCCCGGAACTCGCGGCGGGTCAGGGCGGTGAGGGTGGCCTTCAGCCAGTCCTCGGCGTCGAACCAGGACAGCGCGACCGCCTCCATCGTCGCCGCGTCGTAGCCGCCCCGCGCGCCCGCCGCCGTGCAGACCCGCACCAACTCGTCCACCCGGGCCTCCCGCGGTGCGGGCGGGAACCCGTCCGGCACCTGCTGCGCCCACAGCGAGGGCACCATCGCGAACATCCGCAGCGCCACCGCCGTCCGCTCGGGCAGCACCCCCGCGAGCGCGATCGGCGAGCCGCCCCGCTCCACGCACGCCCCGGCCAGCACCGCCGCCCTCGCGAACGACCCGTGCAGGGTCGGCAGCAGCGGGGCCAGCCCCTCGACGGCCGCCGTCAACGAAGCCGGCCCGCCCGCCCGCGCCACCTCCGCCAACGAGGCCAGCGCAGCACGGAACCCCTCCTCGGAGCCCGCACGCATCTGCGCGAGCAACTCGGCGATCCACCCGGACACGGACTCGAACGCACCTTCGGACATGGCTGCGACGCTAGCAACTTCCGGTGCGGACCTCCACGGCAGCCGGGTGGGGACCGGACAAGCCCGGACCGGCAGCTCCGCAGCCCTCCGGGGGACGGGTCGCTTCCCTCAGCCAGTCGTCGGCGACGGCTCCACCGCTGGCGGCTCGGGTGAGTAGCGAGCCCCGCGGGCGTTGCCGGGGCCGAGCTGGCCGCCACCGCCAACGAGTGGCTGCGCCCAGCACCTTCGGAACACGCCTGGCTCCACGAGCCGCAGGGCGTACGGGAGTTCGAGGCAATGGCGCCGCGCTGGAGCCACCGCTTCCAGCGCGCCCCGGTGGTGCTTGGCGCGTGCTACGACGGCGTGGCGCTGGTCACCGGAGGGAGCGCCAGCCGTCCGTTGGGGCGGAGTTGAGGTGGCGTCAGGTGCCGTCGGGTGCGGTGGAGGGCTGCTGCGGGATCACCAGTTGGCCCGGATCGGCGGGCTCCGGCTGGGGGAGCGCGGTGGCCGCCGCAGCCGGAGCGGGGGCCATGACGGGAACGGAGGCGGGAGCGAGAGCGGGGGAGACCGTGGGAACGGGCTGGATCTTGTCGTCGCGCTCGTCGTCGCCCGCCCCGTCCTTGGTGGTCAGGACGGTGTCGAAGACCTCGCGCAGCTTGTCGGTGGCCTGCTTGGAGAACAGGCCGCACAGCCCGGCGATCCCGGCGAAGCCGTACGGGTTGGTGGCGGTGCCGTCGGTGCCGTTGGCGAACAGGCCGCCGCGCAGCAGGAAGTAGACCAGCAGCGCGAGCGCGCCGCCGATCGCGGTGCGCAGCAGGTACCAGGGCAGCCAACTGGGCAGCAGTTGCCGGTTGCCCGCGTAGGTGGCGAAGGAGGTGGCCGCGTGCACGAAGCTGCCGAGGCCGCTGGCGGCGAGCACGGCCAGCAGCATGGCGGTGTTGGAGGTCAGGTGCCAGGGGCCGAGGCCGAGCACCGTCCAGGGCAACGGGTCGCCGGTGGGGGCGTGTTCGGCGGTCAGCGTGGTGAGCGGCGTCCAGACGCTGATGAGCACGGCCATGCAGAGGAAGGCCTCGACCAGCAGCAGCGCCCCCAGCAGCAGGAGCGTCCAGCCGGAGAGCTGCCGCTGCGGCGGCAGTTGACCCGACGGCCCCGGGAGCGGTCCGCCGGAGGTCTCGGTCGGGTCGGTGGCCGAGGGGTCGGCGGCCGGGTCCGGCGTCGGGTCCGGCGTCGGGGCTGCCGACGGGGAAGCGGTGGAGGACATCGGGGAGTTCGCCTTCCGGTCCGGTGGTACGTGCGTGCCTGCGTGCACGGAACTGGGCGCGGTGAGCAGAGCGCGGGCGGACTCGAACTGTCCGCGGGCACGGACTCTACCCCGCGGACCGGGTCGACGGGGCGTCAGGACACCGTCGCAGCCGTGTCGTCGGTGGGACGTCGGCGGGTCGTCGGTGGGTCGCGGTCGTCCTCGCGGGGGCGGCTCAGCGGCGGCCGCCCGCCAACCGGGAGAACTTGGCGACCTCGAAGGTGGCGTACGAATTCGAGGCCAGCAGCGAGAACTTGATGCCCTCGCGGCCCTCGGGGCGCCGGTACCCCTGCGGCAGGAAGCGCTTGTAGTGCTCGGCGGCGCGCTGGAAGAACTGCGGGCGCTCGGCACGGGTCAGGCACCCCGGCAGGTCGAAGACGAACAGGTAGTGCCGGATCATCCGGGTGAACAGGTGCGGGCGCACCGTGGCGGTGACCGGTTCGGCCTCGGCGGGCTGGGCGTCCAGCAGTTCGAAGGTGCTCTCGTAGCGGTCGAAGACGTCGAAGTGGCTGGCGCCCTCGCTGCCCGCCGGGTGCAGGGTGTGGCGGCGGCGGATGGTGACGCACTCGCGGTCCAGCACCGCGACCCGGGTGGCGGCCAGCAGCGAGCGGTGCACCGCCGGGACCTCCTCGTAGAAGCCGTCCGGGAACGCCGGGATGGTCCCGCTGCGCATCAGCCGGTCCCAGACGAGCGGCGGGGCGCCGAACAGTTCGGGGCGCTCGGAGGGGGAGAACACCGCGGGCCCGACGGCGGAGAGCAGCTCGGCGGCGTTGCCCGGCCAGAGCTTGCCCCGGTACTCCCGGTTGTGGCCGAACAGCAGCACGTCGACCTCGCCGGTCTCTGCGAGCCGCGCGTCCATCGCCTCGAACGCGTCCTCCGGCAGCAGGTGGTCGGCGTCCAGGAACAGCAGGTACTGGCCGCGGGCGTGCGCCGCCCCGGCCATCCGGGCCCGCCCGATCCCGGTCTCGGCGTCCAGCCTCAGCACCCGCACCCGGGCGTCCCGCAGTTCGTACGCCTCGACCAGCCGCTCGGGGCAGTGCTCGGACGGGGTCTGCACCACGATGATCTCGAACTCGCGGAAGGACTGCCCGAGCAGCGAGTCGAGACAATCCTTCAGTTGTCCTTGCTCGTCGTAGGCGGGCAGCACGACGGTGATCAGTGGTGGGGCCATGGCCGGAGGCTAGGGGCGGGGACAGCCTCAGGCAAAGGTCGGAAGCCGCACCAAAGCGGCGATACCGGACATCGGCCACGGGACGTTGGCTGAATCTTCACCGAACGGACATGATTGTGCGATGAAATGTCCGGATAGGGGACGGAACGCCGCGACTTGCTGACGTATCGTCAGATGTACGCGCGGTGGTGGAGCTGCGGAGACCCCGTGCGAGCGGCCCCGCAGCCGTCCCTCAGTACCAGTCGTTCGCCTGCCAGAACGACCACGCCGCGCACGGGCTGCCGTACGCCTCGTTCATGTACTGCAGGCCCCACTTGATCTGCGTCACCGGATTGTCCCGCCAGTCCGCCCCCACCGAGGCCATCTTCGACCCCGGCAGCGCCTGCATCAGCCCGTACGCGCCCGAGGAGGCGTTGGTCGCGTGCACGTCCCAACTGCTCTCGCGCTCCACGATGTTCGAGAAGCACGACAACTGCCCGGCCGGCACGATCTGCGCCGCGATCTGCTGCGGCGTACCGCTGTACGCCGAGGATGCGGAGAACGGGGAGGACGGGGAGGCGGTGGCGGCCAGTGACGGGCGCTGCTGCGCCCGGGACGCCGCCGAAGCGGACGCGGAAGCGGAAGCGGAGGCGGACGCCCGGGCCTTCGCCGCCGCGGACGCCTCTGCGGATGCCTTCGCCGCCGCCTCCGCCCGGGCCTTCGCCTTCGTGGCGGCCTCCGCCTCGGCGCTGGCCTCCGCCTGTGCGGACGCCGACGCGCTCGCGCTGGCCTCCTCCGCCGCCTGCGCCTGCGCCGACGCGGCGGCCTCCGCCTCCGCCCGGGCCGAAGCCGATGCCGAGGCGGCCGCCTCCGCCTCCGCCCGGGCCTCCTCGGACGCGGAAGCCGAAGTGGAAGTCGAAGTGGACGCGGATGCCGAGGCCGCGGTCGCCGCCGAGGACCGGGAGGCGAAGGCGTCCGCGGCCAGCTGTGGCTGGTTGGCCGGCGCCGGGTCGGCGGTGGCTGCGGCCGGGTCGGCGTTCTGCGGCAGCGCGAGCGCCAGGGTGGCGGTGCCCGCGACGGCGAAGGTGGCGATGCCGGTCACCAGGACGTTCCGGTGACGGCGGAGCTTCTCCGACAGGGTCAGGGTCCTGCGATGGTGCACGGAGACCTCTCCTCGCGCGGGGCCGGACGGCCGGACGGACACGGTGGCCGCCGACCGGGACGCGGGGGCGCGCCACGGGCCCGGCGGCCGGAGACCGGCCGGGGCGCACCCGGCGCACGCGGTGGCAGGGAGTCCGGCGCTCGAACCGGCCGGACTGCCTGGCGGACGGGGACATTCTTGGCAGACGCCGAACAGCCGAACAATGGCCCCCGAAACTACGCACCGTAGTAGCCGCCCCGACGGCGGCGCCGCCGCGGCCCGCACCCGCCCGGACCGCGGAACCGCCCCTCCGGGCCCCGGCCACCACCTCGCCGCACCGCGACTGAACTGGTGCTTTTCCCCGCCCGGCCATTCGGACCGGCTCCCCGGAACGACCGCCACCGCAGTCCGCCGCACACCAACTACCCGGGATCGTGGACCACCGCCCCGATGTGCGCGGGCTCACAGGGGGTGAACGGGAACCGAACCCGGACCGCCACCCACCGCGCCCGCCCGACCACCCACCGTCCGCCCGGAGCCGCCCCGCCGACCGGTGCGCCCGGACCGGCACCGATACTGGCCGGATGAAGATCGCGGTGATGGCGGTGGCGGCCATCGGAGTGCTCGGGCTGCTCGGGGCGGCGCACTGGTACCTATGGCGGCGGCTGGTCCGCGACGTCTCCCGCCCCGGCGGCCGGTACCGGCGCACCGGCACCGTCCTGGCCTTCCTGCTGCCCGCCCTGATGCTGCTCGCGCTGGTCGGCGGACGCGCCTTCCCGCTCGCCGTCGAGCGCTGGTTCGCCTGGCCCGGCTACCTCTGGACGGCCGTCGGCCTCTACCTCCTGCTCGCCCTGCTGGCCGGCGAGGCCCTGCGCCCCCTGCTGCACCGCTCGCACCACCTCCACCGCCGGTACCGCCCGCACCGCCGCCGGACCCCGGAACCCGCGGCGACCGTCCCCGCGCCCGTCACCGTCCCCGCCGCGCCTCCGGCCCCCGCGGAGCCCGCCGCGCCCGCCGCGCCCGCGTCCGAACCCGCCACCGCGCCCGAACCCGCCGGGGCGTCGCGGCGGCTGTTCGTCTCCCGGCTGGTGGCCGGGGGCGCGGCGGCGGTGGCCGTCGGGGTGGTCGGCAACGGCACGTACGGGGTGCTGCGCGGGCCGCGGCTCAAGCACGTGACCGTCCCGCTGGCGAAGCTCCCGCGCGCCGCGCACGGGTACCGGATCGCGGTGGTCAGCGACATCCACCTCGGGCCGATCCTCGGCCGCTCGCACACCCGGCGGATCGTCGACACCATCAACGCCGTCCAGCCGGACCTGATCACCGTGGTCGGCGACCTGGTCGACGGCACCGTCCCCGAACTCGGCCCGGCCGCCCGCCCGCTGGCGGACCTGCGGGCCAAGGACGGGGCGTACTTCGTGACCGGCAACCACGAGTACTTCTCCGGCGCCGCGCCCTGGGTGGAGTTCGTCCGTGAGCTGGGCGTGCACCCGCTGGAGAACGAGCGGGTCGAGCTGGGCTGGTTCGACCTGGCGGGCGTCAACGACCTCGCGGGCACCGCGCAGGGGCAGGGCCCCGACTACGCGAAGGCGCTCGGCGACCGCGACCGCAGCCGCGCCTCCGTGCTGATGGCCCACCAGCCGGTCACCATCCACGACAGCGTGCACCACGGCGTCGACCTCCAGCTCTCCGGCCACACCCACGGCGGCCAGCTCTGGCCCGGCAACTACCTCGCCGAACTGGCCAACCCCACCGTCGCGGGCCTGGAGCGCTACGGCGACACGCAGCTCTACGTCACCCGCGGCGCGGGCGCCTGGGGCCCGCCGGTCCGGGTGGGAGCCCCGTCCGACATCACGGTCGTCACCCTCGCCTCGCTGCAGGCCTGACCGACGGCAACTCCCATGCGCGGGGCGGCCGTTCGGCCCCGGAAAACCGGTGGCGGCGACCGGGCGCCGGTCGGCAGGATCACCGTCCATGGAACGCGAACCGCAGCAGGACGAGGAACGGCAGGACGAGGAACGGCAGGACGAGGAGCGGCAGGACGAGGAGCGGCAGGGTGGGGACCCGCGGATCGACCCGGCGTCCGGCGCCGCGGCGTGCGTGGAACTGGCGGCCGACAACCACGGCCGCCGACTCGACGGGACGGTCGCCACGCTGGCCGAGCTCGACGCCCTGAGCGAGGACCTGACCGCCGACGGCCCCCTGGAGGGGGAGCGGCTCAACCTCTGGTGGAACCTGCTCTCGATGTACGCGGGCGAGCTGCTGGTCCACGAGTACGGCGGCCGGTGGGTCCCGGGGGACGACCCGGCCGGTCCTCCGGCGGTCGAGGTCCTCGGCCTGACGGCCTTCCCGTTCAACAACGCCCTGCGGGTGCTGCAGGGCGAGGAGGGCAAGAAGCTGTCCTCCTTCGTCAGCGTCGTCCCGGCCATCGCCCGCCACCAGGGCACCGACCGGAAGTGACCGAGCCCGGGCTCCCGGCCCGGGCCGTGGGCCCGGGGCTCAGGGGTGCATCCGGGCGCCCTTGAGCACCTTGTCCACCGCGTTGCGCGGCCCGTGCAGGGCCAGGCCGACCAGGTCCAGCCCCGCCGTCGGCACGGCCCGGACCGCGGCCCGGTTGTCCCGGTCGTTGCCGGTGGCGAACAGGTCCGCGGTGAACACCGCCAGCGGCAGCCCCCGCGCCAGCGCCCGCCCGTGCGCCGTCGTCAGCAGCTCGCGCCCGCCCTCCAGGACCAGCACCGGCTGCCGGAACATCGGCAGGTAGCCGGTGCCGTCCGCGTCCGCGTACGGCTCGCCGATCAACTCCGGTACGGCGGTGCCCAGTCCGCTCACCAGGAAGGCCGTCACGTTCAGCCGCTGCCACGGCGCGAGGTCCTCCCGCAGCAGCACCGCGATCTTGCTGTCGAAGCGCACGGGGGCGGTCGTGGTGGCGCTCCCGCCGACGGTCGCGGGGGCGGGGGCGGGGGCGGTCGAGGTGTTGTCCATGGACCGAGCCTGCCGCCCGCCCCGCCGCCGGATCTTGTACGTTCTTTGCATGCCCGCAGCGCCGCCGGAGGAGACCACCGCCTGGCGGCCGCGCGTCCCCGGCGTGGTCGAGGTGTTCCACGCGCACTTCACCGCGCACCGCTACCCCATGCACGTCCACGACTCCTGGACGCTGCTGATCGTCGACGACGGCGCCGTCCGCTACGACCTCGACCGCCACCACCGGGGCACCCCGCGCGACACCGTCAGCCTGCTGCCCCCGCACGTCCCGCACAACGGCGCACCGGCCACCGAGGACGGCTTCCGCAAACGCGTCGTCTACCTCGAACTCGACCGGCTCGGCAGCGAGTTGATCGGCCCTGCGGTCGACGGCCCCGACCTCGCCGATCCGCTGCTGCACCGCCGGGTCGGCCAACTGCACACCGCCCTCGGCGCGCCCGGCGAAGAGCTGGAGGCCGAGAGCCGACTGGCCCTGATCGCCGAACGCCTGCGCCACCACCTGCACCCCCGCACGAGCACGCCACCGCCCGCGCCCGGCCTCGCCCACGACCTGCGCGACCTGCTCGACGCCCGCCTCACCGAACGCACCACCCTCGACGACGCCGCCCACCGCCTGCACGCCCATCCCGCCCACCTCGTCCGCACCTTCACCGCGACGTTCGGCCTGCCCCCGCACCAGTACCTCACCGCCCGCCGCATCGACCGCGCCCGCCACCTCCTCCTCGACGGCCACCCCCCGACCGCCGTCGCCGCCACCCTCGGCTTCCACGACCAGTCCCACCTGACCCGCCACTTCCGCCGCATCGTCGGCACCACCCCGGGCCGCTTCGCGCGGCGGCGGTAACGGGCAAGGGGCGGGCCGGGGTCGGTGCGCTGCCCGGCCGCTTCGCGGGGTGGCGACGGCGGCAGTGGTGGGCGTTTTCGGGCAGGCGCCACGCGTCAGCGCGGGTGCGGGGGCCAGGGCCCGGCGAGGAGGCGTTCGGCCTCGGCGGTGATCTCGGCGGGGTCGGTGAGGCCGACCAGGGAGGTCAGGGCCGCCGGGCGGGCCAGGTCGGCCCAGCCGCCGTAGGCGATCACCTCGGCGCCGACGCGTGGGCGGAGGGTGCCGTTCGTGATCAGGCGCAGCCACCAACGGACGAGTTCCCAGCGGGCGGCCTCCCAGGACAGGTCGGTGTCGTCGGCGGGCAGGGCGTCGGCGATGCCCAGTTCGGCGAGCACCCGGCCGAACAGTTCCCGGATCCGTGCGGCCTCCTCCACCGGCAGGCCCGCCAGCTCCGCCAGCGACGGCGCCTCGACCCCGAGCACCAGCGCCGCGAGCCCCGCCTGCGCCAGCAGCCACTCGTCGACGTCCCGACCGACCAGCAACTCCAGGGCGAGCATCCGCAGGTGCTCGACCGCTTCCTCCGCGGTGGTCGCGTACGGGTCGTGCGGGGTGGTCCAGCCCTCGGAGCCGTCCTCGACGAGGTAGGTCCAGAAGTCGACGGTGGAGCGCGCCCGGACGACCGGGTACGGGCCCCGGCCGAACTCGTGCCGGAGGTAGTCGGCGAGGTCGTTGCCGTAGTGGATGATGTCGGTCTGGTGGACGGAGAGCACCGGGTGCCCGGACTCGCCCGCGGTGCCGGGCAGGTAGCGGTGCCCGTACACCGGCACCAGTGGCGGGACGTCCGCCAGCTCCGCCCGGGCCACCCGCAGCGCCTGCGCGGGGTCGGCCGGGCGCGGTCCCCAACCGGGGTGCCAGAAGGCGTTGTTGCCCACGTCGAACAGCACGCCCTCGACCGGCGCGTCCAGTCGGGACCGCAGGTCCGCGGGGTCGCCGCCGCGCCAGTCCGGCCACGCGCGCGAGCCGAGCGGCAGCCCGGCGGAGAGGAGCACCCGGTGGTCGGCGGCGAACCGGAAGCCGTACCGCTCCTCGACCGCGTCGAGCTCGTGCCCGGTGAGGCCGGGGCCGATCTCGGCGCGGGTCAGCCGCAGCAGCTCGCGGGCGACGTCGGGGGTGAGCGGCGGGGCCGGGGGTCGGGGCACCGCGGCAGCGTAGCGCCGTGCGCTCAGGGCCGGGGGCGGAGCGGGCCCAGGGCGGCGAGCAGGGCCTCGTCCAGCGGGTGCTCCCAGGAGGCCACGCTGACGTGGGTGCGTTCCCAGTCGAAGACCAGCAGGGCCACCCGCCGGTCCGCCCAGTGGTGGCGGACCGCGGGCCGGGGCACCCCGGTGACGGTGACCGTGGTCTCCTCCAGGTCGGGTGTCCCGAGCAGCCCGGCGTGCTCCGGACGCCCTCGGTGGCCCAGCAGGTTGCGCAGCGCGGCCGCGCTCTGCTCCCGCACGGCCGACTGGGCGAACACCAGCAGCGGGGCGGAGCGGCGCCCGGCGGTCAGGTACGAGTGGACCACCGAGTCGACCACGCGCGGTCCGCCGCCGCTGCTGCTCCCGCCGACGACGGCCATGCCCCGGTGCCCGCTCCAGCCGGGGATCCCGAGGACCGGGAACTCCGTCAACTCCGCCTCCACCACTCGCGGACCGCGCGCCCCGTCCCACCCGCCCGGGAACGCCCCGCCGCCCACCGTACCCGCCCGGGCCGGGTCCGGCGGAGGTGAAAGTTTCACCCCGGGGGAGGGCCCGGCTGCGGGTTCGGGCGGGTGCGGGCGGGTGGCCTTGACGGGGTGTCGCCGGGGCTGGCTGCATGGCGGCTCCGTTCGCCCACCCCTGACGGAGAGACCTGCCATGCGTCCACCCCACCCCGTCCGAGCCGCGGCCCCGCTGGCCGTGCTGCTCGCGTCCGGCCTCGGACTCGCCACCGCCGTCCCGGCCCAGGCCGCGCCGCCCGCGCCCGCCGCGTCCGGGGCGCGGAGCCTCGCGCCGGACACCCGGTTCTACGTCGACCCGGCGAGCAAGGCCGCGCAGCAGGCGCTGACCGACCTCAAGGCCCACGACCTGCCGGGCGCCCTGGCGATGGCCGAGCTGGCGTCCTGGCCGGTCGCGCAGTGGTTCAACGGGACGGCCGCCCCGCAGCAGACCACCGACGCGATGGCCGCGCTGCAGGCGAAGGCCGCCAGGGCCCGGCAGGTGCCGGTCGCGGTGGCGTACAACGTGCCGGGCCGGGACTGCTCGCAGTACTCGGCGGGCGGCGCCTCCAACAGCACCGAGTACGCGGCCTGGATCGACGCCCTGGCCCGCGGCATCGGCGACCGCAGGACCGTGGTCATCCTGGAGCCGGACGGCCTCGCGCTGTCGCCCGCGTACTGCGGCGGCACCGCCGCCCAGCAGCAGGACCGCCTCGCCGAGATCTCGGGCGCGGTGGACCGGCTGGAGCAGCAGCGCGGCGCGATGGTCTACCTGGACGCCGGGCACAGCAGCTGGCAGAACGTCGGCACCCAGGCGCAGCTGCTGATCGACGGCGGCGTCGCCAAGGCGCAGGGCTTCTTCCTGAACGTGTCGAACTACCAGACCGACGCCGCGCTGACCCGCTACGGCACCCTGGTCTCCAAGTGCGTCTGGTACCTGCAGAACACCCCGGGCGCCACCGCCGACTCCTGCGCCAACCAGTACTGGCCCGCCGCGGACGCCGACGCCTGGTACGCCGAGCGCGTCCCGGCCGACGCGAAGCTCACCCACTTCGTGATCGACAGCAGCCGCAACGGCCAGGGCGCCTGGACGCCGGAGCCCGGCAAGTACACCGGCGACCCGCAGACCTGGTGCAACCCGCCCGGCCGCGGCCTGGGCTCCCGTCCCACCGCGAACACCGGCCGGCCCCTGCTGGACGCCTTCCTGTGGATCAAGGTCCCCGGCGAGTCCGACGGCAGCTGCACCCGCGGCACCGCGGGCCCGGCCGACCCCGAGTACGGCTCGGTCGACCCGGCCGCGGGCGGCTGGTGGCCCGAGCAGGCGCACGCGCTCGCGCAGAACGCCGCCCCGAAGCTGACCTTCAACACCGGCCTGCTGCCGCAGCACTGACCCGCAGCACCGACCCGCACCACCCACGGACGCCCGGGCGAGTGACCACTCGCCCGGGCGTCCGCCGTTCACCCGTCCGCCCGTCCGCCCGTCCGCCGTTCACCCGTCCGCCCGTTCAGTCGCCCGCCGCGTCGGCGTGCCGGGCGACGATCCCCCGCATCGCGGCCAGGAAGCCCAGCACGGTCTCCCGTTCGGCCGCCGACAGCCCGTCGACCAGCGCGACCGTCTCGCCGATCAGCGGCCCGAAGAAGCCCTGGCCCAGCGCCATCGCCCGCTCGGTGACCTCCAGCAGGACGCGCCGCCGGTCGTGCGGATCGCGGGCGCGGCGGACGTGGCCCAGCCGCTCCAGCCGGTCCAGGACGGCGGTGGTGCCCGCCGAGTTGAGGCCCAGCTCGCGGCCGAGCCGGCCCGGCGTGGCAGGCGTGCCCTCCCGGGCGGCGTCCAGCAGGGCGATCAGCGCCCGCAGGTCGGTCGGGTGCAGGCCGTGCCGCTGGGCGAACGCGGCGGCCAGCAGGTCGAGTTCGACGGTCAGCGCGCGCAGTTGGTGCACCGTGCGCAGGCCGGGGCCGGGATCCGGGGAGGGGGTCGGGGTCGGGGTCGGGTCGGTCATGCCGGGCCTTTCGACGGGTCGGGTCGGTTGTCCGGGGTGGCTCCGGTGTGCATATTATCTCGCTGAGCGAGAAGATTGCCGAGCGAGACAAAACCTTCCCCCGGAGACCAGCATGGGATTCGACCGGTCCGCCTTCCTGTCCGCCTACGACGCCCTGCTCGACCGCTGGCCCGTCCCGGTCGAGACCCTCGACCTCGACACCCCCTGGGGCACCACCCGGGTCAACGCCGCCGGAGCGTCCGACGCCCCGCCCCTGCTGCTGCTCCACGGCGGCGGCGCGACCGCCGCCAGTTGGTGGGCCAACGCCGCCGCACTCACCCGCACCGCCCGGGTGTACGCCGTCGACCGGATCGGCGAGGCGGGCCGCTCCGAGGCGGGCGACCGCACGCCCCCGCGCACCGTCGAGGACCTCCACCGCTGGCTCGACACCGTCCTCGACGCCCTCGTCGGCACCGACCGCGTCGACCTGTGCGGCCACTCCCACGGCGGCTGGATCGCCCTGAGCCACGCCCTGCGCCGCCCCGACCGGGTCTCCCGGCTGGCCCTGCTCGACCCCACCGGCTGCTTCACCGGCTACCGCCCCTCGTACCTGCTGCACGCCGCCCCGATGCTGGCCCGCCCCAGCGAGCGCCGGGCCAGGGCCTTCCTCGCCTGGGAGACCGGCGGCGTCCCCCTCGACCCCGACTGGACCCGGCTGTACGGCCTCGCCGCGACCTTCCCCGCCACCCGCCCCGTCACCGGCCCCCGCCCCACCCCCGCGGCCCTCGCCACCCTGACGGCGCCCTGCCTGCTGCTGCCCGCCGCCGACAGCCGCACCCACGACCCGCGCACCCTCGCCGCCCGCGCCGCGAAGCTGCTCCCGCAGGCCCGCGTCCGCACCCTGGCGGGCGTCTCCCACCACGGCCTCCCGTACCTGCGGGCCGCCGAACTCGACGCCGAACTGACCGCCTTCCTCGCCCCCTCCCCGACGCCTGACCTCCCGACGCCCTGACCGCCCTGACCGCCCGGCCCGCAGCGACGCCCGGGCCGGTGGGGGTCGGGCGCGGGCCACGGTCCATACTTGGGCGATCACTCGTCGAGAGGCACCGCCCGGATGGCCGAGAACTCCTCCGCACCACGCGGAGCACTGCTGCAACTGACCGGCGTCAGCCGCTCGTACGGCGGCCGGGAGGTGCTGCACCCCGTCGACCTCGCCCTCGCGGCCGGCGAGTGCGTGGCCCTGCTCGGGCACAACGGCTCCGGCAAGTCGACCCTGCTGCGGGTCGCGGCCGGACGCGACCTGCCCACCAAGGGCACCGTCCGCTTCGACGGCCTGGCGATGGACGAGAACGACCCCCGGATCCGGGCCCGGGTCGCCGTCGTCGGCGACACCGTCGCCTGCTACCCCGACCTCACCGTCCGCGAGCACCTGCTGCTGGTCGCCGTCGCGCACGGGGTCGCCGACGCCGCCGACTGGGTCGACCAGGTGCTGGAGAACCGCTCGCTCACCGAACGGGCCGACGCCCTGCCCACCGCCCTCTCCTCCGGCCAGATGCAGGCCCTGCTGCTGGCCTGCGCCCTGGTCCGCCCCCGCGACCTGCTGCTGCTGGACGAACCCGAGCAGCGCCTCGACCCGGAGGCCCGCCGCCGGCTCGCCGAACTCCTGAAGGCCGAACTCGCCGACGGGGTCGCGGTGCTGCTGGTCACCCACCACACCGACCTCGCCCTGGAGGTCGCCGACCGCGCCGTGGTCCTGGAGGACGGCCGGGTCGTCCGCCAGGGCCCGCCCGCCCGCGTCCTCGCCGCCACCACGGTCGCCGCCGCCACCCCCGGCACCGGAACGGCCCGGCTCCGGTGAGCGGCCCGGACACCGCGGTCGAGGCCGGGGCCGAGGAGCAGGAAGAGGACGCGTCCGCCGCCGAGTGGACGGCGGACGACGACTGGACCGACGAGGCGCTCGCCCTGCTGCGCGCCCTGCGCGCCCCGCACCGGCGCAACCGGGCCAAGCAGATCGCCTTCGCCCTCTACTGCACGGTGCTGCTCCTGGTGGTCTGGGGCGGCATCCCCAGCCTCGGCCTCTTCCTGCAGGCCTCGATGGGCGCCGACTACACCGGCTACGGCCCCGGCCTGCTCGCGGGCCTGCCCAGCGGGGCCGCCGCGGCCGGGCTCGCCGTCCTGCTGCTGGCCGTCCGCGACGGGCTGTGGCGCGGGCCGGTCGTCCCGCCCCGGGCCACCACCGACTGGCTGCTCGCCCACCCCGTCCGGCCCCGACCGGTGCTGCGGCCCTGGTTCTGGCTCTCCTGCGCCCTGGCCGTCCTCCCCGGCCTGGTGGCCGCCCTCGGCGGCATGGTCGCGCTCGGCCTGACCGTGCGCACCGGTCTGCCCGCCGCCCTCGCCTGGTGCCTGGTCGGCGGGGCCTGCCTGCCGCTGCTGGGCGTCTGCGCGGGCCTGCTGGTGCAGCGCGACCCGCGGGCCGCACGCTGGGCGCGCCGACTGACCCCGTACGCGACCGCGCTGGTCGTCGCCTTCGCCGTGCAGAGCGCGCTGGCCGTCGCCGGCCACCCCGTCCACTGGCTGGAGCGGGTCGAACTGTGGTCCGGCCCGTGGGGCTGGGCCGGGATCGCGGCCCTGGCCCCGACCCCCGCCGCCGTCCCCGGCGGGCTGCTCGCCGCCGCCCTGCTGGTGGTGCCGACCGCGCTGGGCCTGGTGCTCGCCGACCGGGCCGTCGCCACCGTGTCGCTGGCCCTGCTGCGGGAGCGCGCCCGCACCGCCGCCGGAGTGCTGGCCGCGCTGCGGACGGTCGAACTGCGCGCCGCCCGGCTGGCCGTCTCCAGCGCCTCCGGGGAGGGCGGCCGACTGCGGGTGCGGCTGCCCGCGCCCCGGCGGCCCTGGCTGGTCCTGTACTGGCGCGACACCCTCTCCTTGCTCCGCACCCCCGCCCGGCTCGGCCGCGCGGTGCTGCTGGCCGTGCCCGCCCTGCTCTGCGCCGTCCCGGCGGGCGACACCCGGGGCCTGCTGTCCTGGGCGGTCACCGGGCTCGCCCTGCTCTTCGGCTACCTGGCGCTGGCCCAGCTGCTGGAGCCCGCCCGGATCGAGACCGACGACGTGCGCCGCTCCTCCTGGTCCCCGTACCCGTTCGCCGGGCTGATGCTGCGCCACGCGGTGGTGCCCACCGCCCTCGGCCTCCTGCTGGGGACGGCCGGGGCGGGCGCGGTGCTCGCGCTCGGCGGCGGCGCGCAGGCCTGGCTCGCCCCGCTGGCCGTGCCGCCGCTGGTCGCCGCCGGGCTGGTGAACGCCTGCCGCGGCCCGGCCCGCAACGACCTGCTGTACCGCTCGCCGCAGCCCAGCGGCGGGAGCACCGGCGTCCTGATGTTCACCGCCTGGTACGCGGCCGGTCCGGCCGTGACGGTGCCGCTGCTGGCCCTGCCGCTGTCGGTGGTGCTGCGCGGCGGGCCGGAGGCCGGACCGCTCCCGGCCGCCGCGTTCGGCCTGCTGCTGGCCGCCGCGCTGCTCCAGTGGGCCCGGCTCCGGGCGGCCGCCCTGCCCCGGCGGGCCCGGGCCGCCGCCGCTGCGGCGGCCCGGGCCTAGCGTCCCGGGCGGTCACGGCGTCCCGGGAGCCGGTCGGCCGCGGTAGCGCCGGGCCACCGCGGCGAAGGCGGCCTTGGGCTCCCAGGCCATGTCCGGGTAGGCGGTGCCCCGGCGGCCCTCCAGCAGCTTGACGATGCCCAGGGACGCCCGGTCCAGGTCGTCCCGGGGGTCGCCGTCCGGGCGGTGCGGGTAGCCGGAGAGGGCGAACAGGTAGACGAACGCGCTGTCCACGCCCTCCTCCTCGAACACCTCCAGCAGCTCGTCCAGGTACGCGGCCTGCCCCTCCTCGTCGCGCTCGTGCACGCCGTCCAGGCGCACCGGCGCCCCGGTCACCGGGTCGTGCTCGACCACCTCCAGCACCCGCCCGCCGCGGTCGCCCGCGCCGCGGTAGGCGGCGGTGCCGAAACCGGTGACGGCGAGCGGCTTCGGGCCCCGGGCCAGGGTGCGCACCGCCTCGCGGAACACGTCGGCGACCTCGGCGGAGCGCAGCAGCTCGAAGGTGGTGAAGTCGAAGGGCGTCCAGTCGACCTGCTCGAACTGGATCGCCGCGTAGGTGAGCCGCCCGCCGAAGCGGGCCCGGACCTCGGCCGCGGCCCGGCCCAGGAAGGCGTTCATCCGCACGCCCAGCTCGCGCAGCGCCCCGGCCCGCTCCTCGGGCCGGGCCATCAGCCGCCCGACCCGCTCCTCGGGACCGTCCCCCGGCAGGAAGCCGCGGTTCATCACGCTCAGCTCGACCCCCGCGACGAACACCACCTCGGCCCCGCCCCGCCGCAGCCGCTCGGCCCGCTCCGCGCAGTCGCGCAGCAGGGCGAGGACCTGCTCCGGTTCCAACTCCAACGGGTAGGGCGAGAACCAGACCTCCAGCCCCAACCCGGCCGCCGCCGCGGCGGCCAGTTCCAACCGCTCCGGATCGCCGCCGATCACCTGGACGGCGTTGCAGTGCAGGTCGTCGCGGATGACGGCGAGCTCCCGTCGCACCACCGCCGGGTCGAAGTCCGGACGGGACGTCCGGCCGTGCACGACGAACCCGGTGTCGTAGGTCATTCCCCTTGCCCGCACGGTGTGCTTCCTCTCCTCGGACCATTGCTCGGTGCGTGCCGAGACTGACAGGAAAAGTGCGGGCACGCAAATTTGCTTACACGCAAGATTGCTGCCGCGAAGGATTGCGAGGGCGAAAGTTTGCGGGTGGGCATGTTTGCGGGCGCGCAGAGCGGTGTGGAAGGCTGGCCGCGTGACGACACCCGGGCTGCGGGAGCGGAAGAAGCGGGCCACCCGTGCGGCCCTGCGCGAGGCGGCGCTGCGCCTGGCCCTGGAGCGGGGCCCCGACGCCGTGCGGGTCGAGGAGATCGCCGAGGCGGCCGGAGTCTCCCCGCGCACCTACAACAACTACTTCGCCAGCCGCGAGCAGGCGATCGCCTCCGCCGTCAGCGCCGACCGGGAGGCGCGGATCGCGGCGGCCGTCATCGCCCGGCCCGCGGACGTGCGGCTGGCCGAGGCCGTCACCGACGCGGTGGTCGAGCAGTACGCGGACACCGGTGCGCAGGCCCCCGAGGCCCTGCTGCTGGTCGTCACCCGGCCCGCGCTCCGCGAGGCGTTCCTCGGCACCACCGCCGGGATCGAGCCCCCGCTCGCCGAGGCGATCGCCGCCCGGCTCGGCGACGGCGCCGCACCGGAGACCGCCCGCGTCCTCGCGGCCGGCACCGCCGCGGCGGTCCGCCTCGCGCTCCAGGACTGGCTCCGCCCGGCGGGCGACGCGGGAACGGGCGGTGCTGGAACGGGCACCACGGGAACGGGCGCCACGGGAACGGGTGGCGCGGCGGTCGGAGGCCTGGTCGTGCCCACCGGTTCGCTGGCCGAGCGGCTCCGCGCGGTGCTGGCCCCGCTCGCGCCCGCCTTCGACGCGGCCGAGCGGCAGGCCCGGCCGGAGCGCCGCCAGGTGCGGCGGGTGGTGCCGAACCTGCGGGTCGCGGGGGAGGGGGCGCAGCGCAGGAACCTGGAGTTCTACCGCCTGCTCGGCCTGGAGGAGGCGATGAACCACGGATGGATCATGACGCTGTTCGCCCCCGGCAACCCGACCGCCCAGCTCAGCCTCGCGACCCGGGACGGCACCGCGCCCGTCGTCCCGGACCTCAGCGTGGAGGTGGACGACGTGGACGCGACGTACGCGGCGGTGCAGGAGGCGGGGGCGGAGATCGTCCACCCGCTGCGCGACGAGGAGTGGGGCGTGCGGCGCTTCTTCGTCCGCGACCCGAACGGCCGGGTGGTCAACGTCCTCGGCCACCGCTGAGGACCCGCCCGAACGCCGAGACCGGCTCCCGAGACCGGCTCCCAAGGCCGGAGCCCGAGGCCGGACCGGATGGCCGGACCCCGAGGCCGGACCGGGCGGTCGGCGCGCGGCTACCAGCCGGTGCGCAGGCGGTAGGAGGCGGCGAGGTCGCGGACCTCGGCCGAGCGCACCACCTCGCGGCCGAGCACCGGCCGCAGGTGCTTGTCCAGCAGGCGCAGCACCTCCTCGGAGAGGCGGGCCTTGAGGCCCTCCGGCCGCCCCGGCAGCAGGCCGATCGCGATGTGCACGAAGGCGACCAGCTGGCCGTCCGCGGTGTCGACCCAGGTCTCCGCGGCCGGGCGGAAGAAGGTCTTGCACACGCCCCGGGAGGCCACCCACTCGCGCACCAGCGGGTGCAGCTCGCGGACGAAGCCGGGGCGGTCGAAGGCGTCGGCGAGCTGCGGGGAGTAGTCGACGGTGATGTGCGGCATGACGGGAACCTCTCCGCGCAGATGCTTGGCTTCTACATCCGCCCATCCTCCTCCCGCCCCGCCCCGTCCCCGCGCCCGGGGTGCCCGATCAGCGGACGCCCCCGACCGGAGAACGGTCACCGGGAAGTCACCAACGGCCCCACCACGGCGGCGGGGGCGGTTCCGCGGGCACCGCCGAGGGCTGCTCCGGATGCAGGCCGAGCCTGCGCAGCGCCGCCGCGTCCACGCTCACCCGCGCCACGCACCACCGCTGCCCGTCCGGCCCGAGGCAGTTCAGCAGGTCGAGGCGGATCTCGTCGCCCCCGAGCGGGAACCAGTCGATGCCGCGGGCGCGCAGTCAAGCCCGCAGGTGCTCCTCCCACGACGGCTGCTTCGCGCTGTTGCGGTACTCCAGCACGTGCACCCACCTCTCCTCGTCCCCGCCCGGCTCCTGGTCCATGCGGACCAGTCTGCCCGCCGCCCTGACCCCCTGTCAGGTGAACGGACGCCGGTGGGAACCGGATCGCCGACCGGGGAAATCCGGGCGCGGCCATTGGCCCGGTCCGAGCCGGGAGTGTAGGAATGAGCGTATGACCCGGTTTCGGGCAGCACCCGGTGGACGCAGCGTGGCGGACCAGGCCCCTCCGCGACAGCTGTCCATCCCCCCGCGTCCCCCGCGCCCCGTTCCCGCGCCGCCCCCGGCCCCCGCCCCCGCCGGACGGCCCGGATGACGGCCGCGGCGCGCGGGACGGGACGGCACCGCGCGCCCGAACCCGTCCTCGTCCGCGAAGGCGTCCTGCTGCTCGACGCCGATCTGCGGATCCGCTACGCCAACGACGAGGCCCGCCGCCTGCTCGACCTGCCCGCCGACTGCGAGGGCCGCCCGGTCGACGCGCTCGGCCTGCCGGAGGGCCTCAGCACCCTGCTGCAGCAGGACGGCGAACTCACCGGCGCCCCCGCCGCCGTCCACGGCCGCACCCTCACCGTCGACCTGCACGCCGTCGACCTGCCCGCCACAGACCCGCACCCCACCGACCCGCACCCCACCGACCTGCACCCCACCGCCCGCACCGGCGGGCCGTCCTGCCGGATCGCCACCCTGCGCGACAGCGCCCCGCCCACCGGCCCCGACACCGCCCGGCTGCGCCTGGAACTGCTCTACCGGGCCGGTGCCTCGATCGGCACCACCCTCGACATCACCCGCACCTGCGAGGAACTCGCCGCCGCCCTCGTCCCCGCGTTCGCCGACTTCGCCAGCGTCGACCTGTACGAGGGCGTCCCGGCGGGCGGCGAGCCCCGCCCCGGGCAGAACCGCCCGCTGCGCCGCGCCGCGCTGGCGGGCGTCACCGACCTGCCGCCGCTGCTGGCCCCCGGCTCGCCCGTCCCGCTGATCCCCGGCACCCCCCGGGCCCGGGCCGTGGCCGGGCTGTGCTCGGTGGTCGAACCCGACCTGTCGGCCGCCCTCGCGGCCTGGGACGAGATCAGCCCCGGCACCGTCGACGCGATGCGCGAGCAGCGGGTGCACACCCTGGTCACGGTGCCGCTGGCGGTCGGCGGGACGCTGCTCGGCGTGGCCACCTTCTGGCGGGCCCGCCCGCGCCCGGCCTTCGACGAGGAGGACCGCACCCTCGCCGAGGAGCTCGCCGCCCGCGCCGCCGTCCTGGTCGAGAACGCCCGCCGCTACACCCGCGAGCACACCATGGCCGTCGCCCTGCAGCACAGCCTGCTGCCCGCCGGACTCCCCGAGCAGCACGCCCTGGAGGTCGCCTCCCGCTACCTGCCCGCCCAGGCGGGCGTCGGCGGCGACTGGTTCGACGTCATCCCGCTCTCCGGCGCCCGGGTCGCCCTGGTCGTCGGCGACGTGGTCGGCCACGGCGTCCACGCGGTCGCCACCATGGGCCGGCTGCGCACCGCCGTGCACACCTTCTCCTCGCTCGACCTCGCCCCCGACGAACTGCTCGGCCACCTCGACGCCCTGGTCAACCGCCTCGACCAGGAGCACCCCGCCCCCGACGGGGCCGAGCGCCCGATCACCGGCGCGACCTGCCTGTACGCCGTCTACGACCCGGTCACCCGCCGCTGCACGATCGCCCGGGCCGGCCACCTGCCGCCCGCCGTGGTCCACCCCGACGGGCGGGTCGAGATCGTCGACCTGCCCGCCGGGCCGCCGCTCGGCGTCACCGGCCTGCCCTACGAGACCGCCGAACTCGAACTCCCCGAGGGCAGCCGCCTGGTGCTCTACACCGACGGGCTGCTCGCCCCCCGCGGCCACGACCTCGACCACGGCCTGAAACTGCTGCGCGCCGCCCTCGCCCGCCCCGGCCGCGACCCCCGGCAGACCTGCGAGGACCTGCTCGCCGCCCTGCTGCCCGCCGATCCCGCCGACGACGTCGCCCTGCTGGTCGCCCGCACCCGGGCGCTGCCCGCCGACCACGTCGCCGACTGGGAGGTCCCCGCCGACCCGGCCGCCGTCGCCCGGATCCGCGCCGCCGTCACCCGCCGCCTCGACGACTGGGGCCTGTCCGAGCAGGCCTTCGCCGCCGAACTCGTGCTCAGCGAACTGATCACCAACGCCATCCGGTACGCCGCCCCGCCGATCCGGGTCCGGCTGCTCCGCGACCAGGCGCTGATCTGCGAGGTCTGGGACGGCTCGGCCACCTCCCCGCACCTGCGCTACGCCACCGACACCGACGAGGGCGGACGCGGCCTGTTCCTGGTCGCCCAGCTCGCCGAACGCTGGGGCACCCGCTACCCCGCCAGCGGGAAGGTCATCTGGGCCGAACTCCCGCTGGGGGAGTGAGACCGGGGCGCCCCCGCGGAGCCGCCCGGACGGCTCCGGAACGGTTCACTCCTCGCAGAGCTGCTTGAACAGCTCCAGGTCGGCGCGCACCGCCTCCTCCACCGCCCGGCTCTGCGCGAAGCCGAGCGGGCCGCCCAGCGCCCCGGCCAGCTCCTGCGGGTCGTACTCCAGGCGCAGCTGCACCCGGGTGTGCGCCGCGTCCAGCGGGCGCAGCGCGAAGGTGCCGCGCAGCGGCGGGCCCTCGACCGTCTCCCAGCTCATCACCCGGCCCCGCCCGTGGTCGGTCAGCTCGGCGTCCACCGCGTGCCGCCCGCCGCCGAACTCCACGTCCAGGTGCGCGTGGTGGCGGCCGTGTGCGCTGGCCTGCACCACCCCGGCGACGAACAGCGGGTACTCCGCCACCCGGTGCAGCTGCGACCAGGCCGTCCCCACCGGGGCGGTCACCTCGATCTGCTCCTCCAGCGTCGGCATCGGCCGCACCTCCGTGTCGGGTCCCTCGGCGCGCTCCCTCCAGCCTGCCAGGCGCCGGGCCGGGCGACGACAGCACGCCGCCCCCGACCGTCGGACGGTCGGGGGCGGCAGGGGCGGGCCCGCGGGCGGGGCGGGGTCAGGCCCCGGGGAACTCCCCGTCGAACGCGGCGGCCAGCCGCAGGTACGGGGCGGCCTCGGCGGCCCGGCCCTGGCGCTCCAGGACGCGGCCGAGCACCAGGTGCGCGTAGTGCTCCACCGGGTCGCGCTCGATCACCTCGCGCAGCTGCTCCTCGGCGCGGCGCAGCTGGGCCGAGTGGTAGTAGGCGCGGGCCAGCAGCAGGCGCGGGCCGACCTGCTCGGGCACCTCGTCGACGACCCCGGCGAGGATCAGCGCGGCGTCCGCGTACGCCTTGGAGTCGAAGAACAGCTGGGCGCGGGCCCAGCGCTCGGCGGTGCTCTCGCCGGGGGTCACCAGGGACGCACTGCCGTGGCGGAGGTCGGTGGTCATGCCTGCTCCTTCCCGTTTCCGGGTCCTGCCGGGCCGCGACGGCCCGACAGTCGGTTGAACATTCACCTACCGAGGGGTATTCCGCGCCCTACGGCACCCCCGCAGCGCCCTCGCGGCACCACCCGGAACGACCCGGAACGACCCGGCACCGCTCAGGACAGCTCCAGCAGCCGGTGCATGAACGGCACCGGCAGCGCCGGGTTCGCCGCCGCGGCCTCCGGCTGCGCGTCCGGCTCCAGCGCACCCAGCAGCGCCCGCAGCGGCAGCCGCGGATCGCCCGCCGCCGCCCGCGCCACCACCGGGTCCCCGTCCGCGGCCAGCGCCGCCAGCACCCCCGGCTCCAACTCCGGGTCGCGCAGCGCCGCCAGGCGCAGCGCGGGCTCCGCCCGGTCCGCCCAGCGGGCCAGGCCCGGCGCCGCGAACCGCGGGTCCGCCACCAGCGAGGCCGGGCCGAGCAACTGCTCGTACACCGCGCGCAGCAGCTCGCCCGGCGCGTCCGCGCAGTGCTCCGCCAGCGCCAGGCGCACCGTCAGTTCCCGGTCCGCGGCCAGCACCGCCACCACCTCGCCGGGCAGCCGCTCCAGCGAGGCCACCGCGCAGCGCACCAGCGGGTGCGCCGAACCCGCCAGCCGCAGCAGCTCCGCCGGGTCGTCCGCCCGCTCCGCCACCCACGGCAGCGCCGGGGGCACGTCCGGCAGCCGGTAGGCCACCGTGGCGCGCTGGGCCTCCGTCAGGTCCGCGCGCAGCGACACCGCCAGGCGCACCGCCTCGTGCGGGTCCGCCGCCAGCGTCAGCGCCAGGTCGGTGGGCAGCCGCGGGTTGCCCGCCACCGCGGCCCGGATCCGCGGGTCGTCGTCCAGCACCAGCCACTCGCCCAGCGCCCGCTCGACGGCCGCCGAGGCCGCCGTCCGCTCCCGGCGCGCCGGGTCGCTCTCCGCGATGTACCCGGCCAGCGTCACCGGCAGCTCGCGCTCCACCCGCAGCGCCCGCCGCACCGCGGCCCGCACCGCCGGGTCCCGGTCCGCCCGCAGCCCCGTGCGCACCGTCGGCGGCAGCAGCGGCCAGGACTCCGCCCGCACCGCGGCCGCCCGCACCAGCGCCGAGCCGTCCTGTGCCAGGCGCACCAGCAGCTCCGGCGGCAGGCCCGCGCAGCCCGGCACCCGGCGGCGGGTGTCCGGGTCCCGGTCGGCGGCCAGCGCGGCCAGCACCGCCGGGGGCAGTGCCACCCGGTGCGCGGCCGAGGCCGCGGCCCGCCGCACCCGGCGCTCCCGGTCGCCCGCCAGCACCGCCAGCGCCTGCGCCGACAGGCCCGGACGCTCGGCCAGCGCCGCCCGCACCTGCCACTGCGGATGCCGCAGCGCGGCCTCCACCACCGGCGCCGGCAGCTCCGCGCGGCGCGCCAGCCAGCCGGGCTCCGCGCCGTCCGCCAGCAGCCGCTCCAGCACCTCGGCCGGGGCCCCCGGATTGGCCGCCAGGCCGCCGCGCCAGGCCCGCACCGGTGGCGGGCCGGACAACGGGCGCCAGACGGCAGCCGACTGATGTGCGCTCAGATCGAGCACCTGTGGATACCTCCCCCGGAACGACAAACGCCATCGACCCTACCCGCGCGGCGGCGGTGCGTGCACCGGTTCCCGCCAGGCAGGCACGGACGGTCCACGGCATGTCGGAAGTGTGCGCACGACGCGGACGTCCGGAGAAGGAACGCCCCCGGCGGATGGCACCGAGTGCCATCCGCCGGGGGCGCGGACCGGGCGCCGGTGGGGCGGCGGCCGGTGGTCGGGGTGGGGTGGGTCAGGGGCGGGACGCGAGGCGGAAGGTCAGCACCCGGCCGCCCTCCTCGCTGGTCACCAGGTGCACCCGGGCGCCGATCGGCACCGCCCCCGGCAGGCCGCCGAGCACCGCGGCCTGCACGGTGAAGCCCTCGTCCAGCACGATCAGGTACGGGCGCCCCAGGTGCGGGCCGCGGCGGGTCGGGCGCAGCAGGCGCTGCACCGTGCCCTGGCCGCAGGCCCGCGCGGGCGTCAGGTCCGCCGAGCCGCACACCGGACACAGCAGGCAGGTCGCCGCACTGGCCGAGTGGCACCAGCGGCAGCGTCGGTAGTCGAGTTCCGCCTCGGCCGGCGCGAGCATCGTGAGGGTCATGGCCGTCTCCTCCCTGAGCCTGGGTGCGCCGCCGTACCGCCGCCCGGGAACGGGCGTGCGGTCGGGGCGTCTGCCAGAAGGAAGGTATGGCACTCAGTGCCTCCTGTAAAGGTACGGAGTGCCAGTCATACCGGCCGATCTTCGACGGGTCGTCGGCTCCGCGGGTCGGCGGGCCGACGGGTGCGCGGGCGGACGGGCGGCCGGAGCGGGCTCAGCCCTCCAGCGCGGCCTCGACGCCCTGCACCACCCGCCACATCGGCGTCCCCCGCCGGGCCACCATCACCACCACCTCGTCGTCCTGCGAGGCCCCGCCGGGACCGTCCGCGGCGCCGTCGCCCCAGGTGTCGACCACGAGCTGGAGCGCCTCGTCCACCGCCGCCCCCACGTCGCCCTCGCCGCCCGAGCGCAGCCAGGAGCGCAGCGCGAAGTTGTGCGCGGCGACCACCGCCGCCGCGATCACGTCCGCCCGCAGCGCGCCGTCCGAGCGGGCCGCGTACCGGGTGCGCAGGTGGCCCGCCAGGGTGCGCTCGTAGCGCCACACCACCGACAGTTCGTGGATGCGCAGGGTGGGCACCTGCTTGGTCAGCCGGTAGCGGCCCACCGAGAACGCCGGGTTGCCCGCGTACATCCGCAGCACCAGCCGGGCCGCGTCGCACACCTGCTCCACCGCGTCGCCCGCCGGGTCGGCCGCCGCCAGGAAGGCCGTCATGTCCGCCAGGCAGCCGTCGTGGTCGGGGAAGACCACCGCCTCCTTCGACGGGAAGTAGCGGAAGAACGACCGCCGCCCGACCCCCGCCAGCGAGACGATGTCGTCGATCGTCGTCTGCTCGAAGCCCCGCTCCGAGAACAGCTCGAAAGCGGCCTCCACCAGCGCGTCCCGCATCGTCGGCCGCCCCGCCCCGCCCCCGGCGGTCCGCTCCTGCTCGTGCACCTCGCTCATACCCGGACGGTAGCACCGACCGGGGTGTTCGGGCTGGGTCGGACGACACTCAGTGTGCATAATCGGGGGTACTGAGTGCCACACCGAGGAGACTGCCATGACCAAGGACTTCGACCTCTACCGGCTCGGCGAGGAGCACGTGATGCTCCGGGAGTCGGTGCGGGCGTTGGCGGAGGCGAAGATCGCTCCGTTCGCGGCGG